>NZ_JBBGZC010000009.1:0-302037 GCF_037479395.1 Comamonas sp. MYb21
CTCGCTCCTGCATGGCTGCGCTGCACCAGGCGGCCCCAGAGGTCGTACTGCATGCTGACAGCGGCTGCGGTGGTGCTGGGCACTACCGGCGTATTGCCATCGCCCGCCTGTCCGCCTCGCTCTTGAACGCGCCCCGCTTTGACCTCCACGACCTGGCCTTGGGCGTCGTATGCATAGTGCTCCGTGCTGCCATCGGGGTAGTGCACCGCCTGCAGCTGGTCTTGCGCGTTGTAGAGGTAGCGCACCCGCTCGGCCAAGGCGTTGCTAACGGCCAGGGTCTGGCCCCAGCGGTTGTATTCGTAGCGCGTGCTGTGGCCCGAGCAGTCGGTGTAGCTGGCCGTTTGTCCTGTGCGGGTGTAGGTAAGGTGTTTGTCGCCTCCCTTGGCATCGGTGATGCGATGGGGCTTGTCTGCGTTAAGGCGTGTGGCGAGGTCTGCCTGGGCGCCGCTCGCATCTGTGATGGCCGGGTAGTGGTAGTGCTCGGTGCTGCCATCGGCCATGGTCACCTGCGTCATGCGGCCGTAGTGGTCGTAGGCGTAGTGGGTGGTGCGGCCCGCCGCATCGGTGCTGCTTTGCAGCCGGCCAGTGGCGTCATCAAAGCGCTGGCTGCTGCGTGCCCCGCCCGGGCCTTGGGTGGACAGGAGCTGGCCCAGGGGGCTCACCTGCATGCTGACTCTGCGGCCCAGCGGGTCGGTCACACTGGTCAGGTGGCCAAACTGGTTGTAGCTGCGCTGCACCGTGCTGCCATCAGCCCTTTGGTGTTCTACGAGCCGCGCCAGGCCCGCCTCGCCTTGGAAGATGTAGCTGTCAACGCGGCCCAGGCTGTCGGTGACCACGCAGGCCCTGCGCGGCTGGCCGTTCGCTTCGGGCAGGGTTTGGTAGGCAAACTGGTAGTCCAGGCCCTCCTGGTTGCGCTGGGCAATGGCCTGGCCGCCCGGTTCATAGCGGTCGTAGGCGTAGTGGTGCTCGGGGCCGCTGCGCTCTTGGTGGAAGACCATCAAATGGTTGCGCCAGGCAAAGCGGCGCGTGACCTGGCCGTGGCGGTCTTGCACCTCAAGCAAGTCACCCTGGGCGCTGTAGCTGTAGTGCACCAGGGTGATGGGTTCCGTTTGATCGGTGACAGCGGGGTCGCGTGCGAGGCGGATGCGGGTCAGGCGCACGCCGCTGTCGGCTTGCCAGAAGAAGTGGCTGTCTTGTGCGCCCTCTTTGTGCCTGTAATGCTGGGCATCCTGCGCGGCAATCGCCTGCGTGTAGTGCAGTTCGTAGTGGCGGCCTACACCATCATCAATGCCGGTGATGCGTTCCTGGCCCAGCACCGTTGACCAGTGGTAGCGCTGTTTGCGGTCCAGGCGGTCTATCTTGCCCAGCAGGATCCAGTTCAGGTCTGGCTCGGGCTCGGAGGTGTGAGTGCTCAGGGGTGTGCCAGCAGTTTGCTGCGCCTGCCTAGCCGCACGTGCTGCCTCGATCTGCTGCCAGTTGGCCGGCGCAAATACCCAGACGGTGTCGCCATTGCCTGTCGATGCAAAGACCAGCAGATCGCTGCAAGCCATATCGCGCCCAATCCAAGCAAAGCGGCCTTGCCACCACAGCGGGGCTTGGCCTGGGAGCTGCTTTGCGTTTGCGTTTGCGCTGTGCGGTGCCTCTGCACTGAATCTTGCAGCCCCCGTCATCGCTGCCAACTCCTGCGAGAGCCCACCGGCGTGCATGCCTGAGCGCAGCAGCCAGATATCTTCGCTCGCGCTGTAGATCGACTCGCCCGGCGCCAGCGCATCAAAGGTGATGGTGCGGCCCTGGCTGTCGTGCAGCAAGGTGGCGCTTGCCTGCATGGAGAGGCGCAGCTCCATCGGCAGGCCCCAGCCGTAACCGAGCATGCCGCAGTAGCCGCCTTGCTCGGCATTGACGTAGCTGCTGTACTGGCGCTGCCAGACGAGAGCCATGGCGCCGGGCAGCGCAAAGTCGAGGTCAGAAACACCAGACAGGACCTTAGCGCCTAGCTGCGGGTTGACGGGGTTGCCCACTGCTGTGCCACTTGGGCATACCGAGCAAGCCACCCCGCCTTGGGTGCCGATCAGGACCGTGCGCGAGCCCGTGACGATGCGTGCGTATTTGACTTTATCGTCTATGCGGGCTGCGGGTTTTCCTGTCATGCAAGTTCCAATCGAAAAGTGATAGTAAATAGTTTAAATCTACCATAAGCACGTTTCGATAGCGGCAACAGTAGTTGCCTAAGTCAGGAAGTGGCTACGTCAATTTATTCAAGCTGCTGTTAAAACCCATGCCCGATTTCCCGCCAAGGCTGGGTCGGCAGGCCCGCCACACCGACGCGCATTGCAAACACGCAGCCCGACAGCGGCAGCTGGGCCAGCTCGTCGCGGCTGCGGCCGTGGCGGGCGGAGGTGACGTACAAGGTGCGGCCATCGCTGCCACCAAAGCAGGGCATCGTGGGGCAGAGCGCCGGCGTGTAGTGGCTGGCGAGGATGCGGCCCTGGGGGGAGATTTGCAGCACGCGGCCGCCTTCGTACATCGCGCACCAGTAGTTGCCTTCAACGTCCACAGCGGCGCCATCGGGCCGGCCGCCATAGCCGGGCTCGCCCGGGGTCCAGCCCTCGGGCTTGGCATCAAAGCGCATGAAGACTTCGCCCTCGCCTTGCGGATAGCCGCTCACGTCGCAGGCGAATTTCTTGATCGTGTGGCTGGGGGTATCGGCCCAGTACATGGTGCGCCGGTCGGGCGACCAGGCCAGGCCATTGGCGTTGGAGACGCCATCTTGCACCTTGCGCACCGTCGTGGTGCCCGTCAGCCCATCGATGCAGTAGAGCGCGGCCACCGGCTGGCGCGGGCCGCTGGCGGGCTCGTGGATGGTGCCCACCCAGAAGCGGCCCTGGGCATCGCAGCGGCCGTCGTTGCCGCGCTCGGTGGCGGGGTCGATCGGCAGGCGGGCGATCTCGTGCAGGGTACCGCCCCAGTGGGTGGCGCGGCAGATGCGGTCGCGCAGCACGACGATCCAGCCGTCCAACGCGCCGCCGCTGCGGGCCGGCGCAATACAGCCGGGCTCGGCGGGCATGTCCCAGCGGTCCATATAGCCCGATCCGGGCATCGTGCGCCACAGCTGTTTGCCAGCGACATCGACGCCATAGAGAACACCACCGCTGGCTTGCCAGAAAGGAGACTCCCCCAACGCAAAGGGCTGGCTGACCACGGTATGCCAGATCATGGCGTTCCTTTAGAAATAAATTGCATGGAAAACCCTAAGCATTATCTGTGCCACCTGGGTTGCAGCGAGGCGGGCTTATGGAATATAGGACAGCGGCAAGGCGGTGGTGAACTTCAGCTCTTCCATTGCAAAGCTGGACGACACATCGAGCAACTGGGTATCGGCGATCAGGCGTTTGTAGACCTTGTCGTAGGCGGCAATGTCGGGCACCACCACGCGCAGCAGGTAGTCCACCTCGCCGCTCATGCGGTAGAACTCCACCACCTCGGCAATGGCCGCCACTGCCGCGCGAAAGCGCTCAAACCACTCCTGGCTGTGCGTGCTGGTGCGCACCGCCACAAAAACCGTCACGCCCACATTGACCTTGTCGCGGTCCACCAGCGCCACCTGGCGCTTGATGACCCCGGCCTCCTTGAGCCGCTGGATACGGCGCCAACAGGGCGTGGCCGACAGCCCGACCTGGGCCGCCAGATCGGCCACCTGGGTCTCCGCATCGGCCTGCAGCAACTCCAGCAGTTTGCGGTCAATAGAATCCAATTTCATTTTTTTCCTATTTTTTGGAATGAAACTCCAATATTGTGCAGTAGCTGGCGAATTTTGCGACTGTATTCCCCGGCCCGGGCTGGACAATTTGGGCATGGAAATCTACCTCGACGCCAACGCCACCACCCCCGTCCTTCCCCAAGCCCGCGCCGCCGCCCTGGCGGTGATGGCCGATGCCTATGGCAACCCCAGCAGCATCCATGGCAGCGGCCTCAAGGCCCGCGCGCTGCTGGACGAAGCACGTGCTGCCGCGCGCCAGGTGCTGGGCGTGCCCAGCGGCCAGCTGCTGTTCACCAGCGGTGCGACCGAGGGCATCCAGACCGCCGTGCTGTCCGCGCTGAGCGCCCTGCGCCAGCGCCGCGAGGGCGGCGATAGCAGCCCCATGCAGCTGCTCTACGGCGCCACCGAACACAAGGCCGTGCCCGAAGCCCTCAAGCACTGGAACGCCGTGCTCGGCCTGCAGCTGCCGATCGCCGCCATCCCCGTGGGCCGCGATGGCCGACATGACCTGGCCTGGCTGCGCGCGCAGGCGCCAACGGCCGGCCTGGTCTGCACGATGGCCGCCAACAACGAGACCGGCGTCATCAGCGACCTGGACGGCATTGCCGATGCGCTGCGCGGCAGCCCGGCGCTGTGGCTGGTCGATGGCGTGCAGGCGCTGGGCAAGCTGGCGCTCAAGCCGGTAGAGCGCGGCATCGACTACGCGCCGTTCTCCGGCCACAAACTCTATGCGCCCAAGGGCGTGGGCATGCTCTATGTGCGCGAGGGCGCGCCCTTTACCCCGCTGCTGGCTGGCGGCGGGCAGGAAGGCGCACTGCGCGCCGGCACCGAAAACATGGCCGGCATTGCCGCGCTGGGCGCCGTGCTGCGCGCGCTGCAGGACGGCAGCAGCTTTGCCAGCGCCACCACGATGGCGGGCCACCGCAGCCAGCTCGAAGCCGCACTGCGCGAGGCCTTTGCCGGCCTGGTGTTCAATGCGCCCCCGGCGCTGTGCCTGCCCACCACGTTGAATTTTGCCGTGCCGGGCCTCAGCGCCAAGCTGCTGCTCGATCTGTTTGATGCTGCCGGCCTGCGGGTGAGCGGCGGCTCGGCCTGCAGCGCCAGCAAGGCCCAGCCCAGCTATGTGCTCGAGGCCATGGGCCTGCCCGCCTGGCAGACGGCTGCTGCGGTGCGCATGTCCTTTGGCGCGGCCGATTCGGCCGAGATGATTGCCGAGGCCTGCCAGCGCATCCGCGCCTGCGGCGCGGCACTGCGCGCGAACTGTCTGGTGGAAGCGCCCGAAGACACCGCCCATGGCACAGCCCCGCTGCTGACGCGCTTTGTCGTCGACGGCGCCTGCTGCTACCTGCTGGCCGATGCCGCCAGCCAGCGCTGCGTGGTGGTCGATCCGCTGCCCGAGCTGGTCGAGCGCCTGGCGCAATGGCTGCGCTGCCGGGGCTTTACCCTGGCCGCCGTGCTCGATACCCACAGCCATGGCGACCATGCCTCATCGGCGGCCGAGCTGCGCGCTGCCGTGCCCGCTGCGCTGCAGGCCACGGGCGCGGTCGATACGCTGGGCTGGCCCCAAGGCGCCACGCAGATCGCGCTGGGTGCCTACCGCTTGAGCCGCCTGGCGCTGCCCGGCCACACCGAAGATTCCACCGCCTACCTGCTGCACGAAGGTGCGCAGCTGCAGCTGGCCCTGGTGGGCGATACCGTGCTGCCCGGCGCGCTGGGCCGCAGCGATTTTGCGCAGAGCGCGCCGCTGGCCTATGCGGACAGCCTGCGCCTGTTGGCCCAGACCGTGGGCCCGCAGACCCTGCTGCTGCCCGGCCATGACTATGACAACCGCTTTGCCTGCACCTTGGCCGTTGAAGCTGCTGCCCAGCCGCTGCTGGCCGGCGTGCTGCAGGGCCAGCTCGATGCCGCGGCCTTTGCCGCTGCCAAGGCCGTGCTGGAGCAGAACCTGGCCCCCACCGCCTACCAGACCATGGCCTGCGGCGCCCGCGTCGATGCCGCCACGCCCGCCGTGTGTGTGGAGCTGCCGGTGGCCCGTGCCCAGGCGCTGCAGCAGGCCGGCAGCGCCGCGCTGCTGGTCGATGTGCGCGAGCCCTATGAGCAGCAGCTGGGCCAGGCACCTGGCATGGACGATGGCGCCAGCAGCCAGGCCGTGCCGCTGTCGGGCCTGCTCAATGCGCTGCCGCAGTGGCTGGCCTTGCCGGCCGATACCCCCGTGGTGTTTTACTGCCGCAGCGGCAACCGCAGCGCCCAGGCCGCCCATGCATTGCGCCGGCTGGGCCACCAGCAGGCCTTCAGCGTGGCCGGCGGCCTGGCGCTGTGGCCAGAGCGCGCCACGGCACCCGTCTAAGCTTTGTCTTCAGCGCCAGTTCGGCGCATAAAAAAAGGCCGGCCGGGTTGTGCACCCGTCCGGCCCCCCAAGGAGTATCCGCAAGAATCAACGTCCGTAGGCCGCTTCGCCGTGGGAGGTGATGTCCAGGCCTTCGCGTTCGGCTTCTTCCGTCACACGCAGACCACCGGTCAGCAAACCTGCCACCTTGTACGAGATCCAGGCCACCACACCCGACCACACGATGGTGATCAGCACGCCCTTGGTTTGCACCCAGATCTGGTGGGCCATGTTGTAGCCTTCTGGCTCGACACCGCCGAGGCTGGAGGCGCAGAACACACCGGTCAGGATGGCACCCAGGATACCGCCCACGCCGTGCACACCGAAGACGTCGCAGGTGTCATCGACCTTGAGCAGGCGCTTGAGACCGGACACACCCCACAGGCACAGAGCACCGGCGAGCAGACCCATGACGATGGCACCCATGGGGCCGACAAAACCAGCGGCTGGGGTGATGACCACCAGACCACCGACGGCACCCGAAGCGGCACCCAGCATCGAGGGCTTGCCCTTGTGCAGCGTCTCGCAAACCAACCAGCTCACGCAGGCTGCGCCGGTGGCCACGATGGTGTTAATGAAGGCCAGGCCCGCAATACCGTTGGCAGCACCTGCCGAGCCGGCGTTGAAGCCGAACCAGCCCACCCACAGCAGCGATGCGCCCACCATAGTCAGAGTCAGGTTGTGCGGAGCCAGCGCTTCGCGGCCAAAGCCCAGGCGCTTGCCCAGCACATAGGAGCCCACCAGACCGGCCACACCGGCGTTGATGTGCACAACGGTGCCACCGGCAAAGTCCAGCGCGCCATCCTTGCCCAGCAGACCACCGCCCCAGACCATGTGGGCAATCGGCAGGTAGCTGAAGGTGAACCACAGCACGGCGAAGATCATCACGGCCGCAAACTTGATGCGCTCGGCAAAGGCACCGACGATCAGCGCCACGGTGATGGCGGCGAACGTGGCCTGGAACGAGACGAACACATACTCCGGCACGGTGGCCATCGCACCCGACAAGGTATCGGGCGTGATGCCCATCAGGAACACCTTGCCGAAGTCGCCAAAGAAGTTGCCTTCACCGGAGAAGGTCAGCGAGTAGCCGTAGATGGTCCACAGCACGGTGATCAGCGAGAAGATCGTGAACACCTGGGCCAGCACCGACAGCATGTTCTTGCTGCGCACCAGACCGCCATAGAACAGCGCCAGACCCGGGATGACCATCAGGATCACTAGCATGGTCGAGGTCATGATCCAGGCGGTATCGCCTGCATTCAGAACGGGAGCTGCCGCATCGGCCGCAGCCGCGTTGCCCGCAGTGGCCAGTGCCACTGCCGCCAGCCCTGCCAAGGAAAGAAGTCGTCTCATGTTGTTCACACCTTCAAGATAAATTGGCTTGTTGCGCGCGCCTTGCCAGCGCGGAGCGCTGTTTTTTAGATCGCGTTCGGGCCGGTTTCGCCGGTACGGATACGCACCACCTGCTCCAGCGGCGAGACAAAGATCTTGCCGTCGCCGATCTTGCCGGTGCGCGCTGCGTTCTCGATGGCCTCGATCACCCGGTCCACCAGGTCCTCGGCCACCGCGATCTCCAGCTTCACCTTGGGCAGGAAGTCCACCACGTACTCGGCGCCGCGGTACAGCTCGGTATGGCCCTTCTGACGGCCAAAGCCCTTGACCTCGCTCACCGTGATGCCTTGCACCCCAATATCGGACAGCGCCTCACGCACTTCATCGAGCTTGAAGGGCTTGATCACCGCCACTACCAGTTTCATGTTCATAGTCTCTCCTGTCGTCACTTATTGCAGCGGCGCTGCATCAAAAAGCCTTGGTCAGCGACACGATCGCGCGACCCTTGTTCACAAAGCCAAAGGCACCGGTCTTGTTGGCGCCCACCCAGGCGGCGCTCAGCGAGAAGCCGTCACCCAGGTCGTAGGCACCACCCACGCTGTAGTCCACATAGTTGGGCACGCCCAGGTCCTTGATGTCGCTGGAAAAGCGCGTGTAGCCCACGGCCAGCTTCAAGGTCGTCTTGGGCGCCACTTCCTGGGCGAATGCCACATTCAGGTAACCGGTGTTGCGGCCCTTGTACGTGCTGTCGTACTTGGTGCCGGCCCAGCCAAAGTAATCCTTTGACACGGTGTGCGAGTACTTCACGGTCACGGGACCCAAGGTGCCCGAGCCATACAGTTCGGTGGTGTTGCCCAGCGTGTTGCCGGGGTAGACATAGGTCAGCAGACCCACATCCCAGTCCACATCGGCGGCCTTGAACTTGTAGCCACCGTAGAAATCCATCTCCAGCTTGTTGTTGTCGAGCCAGTCGACGGTGGAGTTCCAGTTCCCCACATAAAAGCCGCTGTCGCCAAAGGCGTAGTCGACCCCTCCCTGGAGTGCGGGCTTGACCCATTGGGCACTAGAGGACTTCTGGTCCTGACCGCGGAACTTGTAGTTCGTGGTCACGCTCACATTGGCGGTCAGCTGCGCGCTTGCCACCATCGGCAGCGCCAGGAACGCTGCACCCGCCACCACCATCCAGCCTCTGTTGCTCATTGCCATTGCCACACTCCTTGTTGATGAATTCGACCCATCCGTTTGTGGCAAGCACAATGCACAGAGCGTGCCAAACCCAGCGCCACCCGCTGCGTTGCGCGCACCAGACAAGCGCAGCGCGCTATATTTTTTTGCAAATGCTTACGTTCTGAGCCGCCACGGGGCGGCCGGGGGCGCGGAATGGCAGGCCGACGCCGCCGCCACGCCGGCCCCGGGCTGTCGCCACTTGTTGCTGCCAGCGACTTTTGCGATGCTGGTGGCAGCCGTGCCTCCAAGAGGTGCTTCGTAATGCACCAAAAAGGTGCAAAACCACAAGGAAGCCCGCCCATGAGTCTCGCCGTGGTGCACAGCCGGGCCCTGGTCGGGCTCACCGGCCATCCCGTCAGCGTCGAAGTCCATCTGGCCAATGGCCTGCCCAGCTTCACCCTGGTCGGCCTGGCCGATCTGGAAGTGAAGGAAGCGCGCGAGCGTGTGCGCTCGGCGCTGCAAAACAGCGGGCTGGAGTTTCCGCACAACAAGCGCATCACCGTCAACCTGGCACCGGCCGATCTGCCCAAGGAGTCGGGCCGCTACGACCTGGCCATTGCGGTCGGCATTCTGGCGGCCAGTGGCGCCATCGATGCAGACCGGCTCAAGGACTATGAATTTGCCGGTGAGCTGTCGCTGTCGGGTGCATTGCGCCCGGTGCGCGGCGCGCTGGCCGCCAGCATGGACCTGCACCAGCGCGGCCAGCAGGTGCGCCAGGTGCTGCCCCCGGGCAGTGCAGAGGATGCCGCCCTGGTGCCCGATGCCGAGGTCTACCGCGCCAGCCACCTGCTGGATGTGGTGCAGCACTTTGCGCCCCAGGCCGCCAGCGCCGAGCCCGATGCAGCGCCCAGCCAGTGGCAGCGCATGCCCGCCCAGCCCCGCCCGCCCGAGGCCCCCTGCGCCGACATGGCCGATGTCAAAGGCCAGGCGGCCAGCAAGCGGGTGCTGGAGATCGCTGCCGCAGGCGGCCACAACCTGCTGATGCTGGGCGCACCGGGCGCCGGCAAATCGATGCTGGCCCAGCGCTTTGCCGGCCTGCTGCCGCCCTTGAGCGTGGCCGAGGCGCTGGAGAACGCCGCCGTACACAGCCTGGTCGGCAGCTTTGATGCCCAGCGCTGGGGCCAGCGCAGCACCATGGCGCCGCACCACACCGCCAGCGCCGTGGCCCTGGTGGGCGGCGGCAGCCCGCCCCGGCCCGGCGCGATATCGCTGGCCCATTGCGGCGTGCTGTTTTTGGACGAACTGCCCGAGTTCCCGCGCAGCGCGCTCGAAGCACTGCGCGAGCCGCTGGAGACCGGCCAGATCAGCATCGCCCGCGCGGCGCAGCAGGCCACCTTTCCTGCCCGTTTTCAGCTCATTGCCGCGATGAACCCCTGCCCCTGCGGCTTTCGGGGCTCGCGCCAGCGCGCCTGCCGCTGCTCGCCCGACCAGGTCAGCCGCTACCAGGCCCGCATCAGCGGCCCCCTGCTCGATCGCATTGACCTGCACCTGGAAGTCAGCCCCCTGCCCGCCGATGAGCTGCTCACCTCCCCGGCCGGCGAATCGACTGCCACCATCCGCGAGCGGGTGACCGCCGCCCGTGCCCGGTCACTCCAGCGCCAGGGCATGCTCAACCAACAGCTGCAAGGCCAGGCGCTCGACGATTACTGCCAGGCCGAGCCCGCCGCGCTGCAACTGCTGCAAACCGCCGCCGCCCAGCTGGCCTGGTCGGCACGCGGCATCCACCGCAGCTTGCGCGTAGCCCGCTCGATTGCGGATCTCGCGCAGTCGGAGACCATCAGCCCGGCCCATGTGGCCGAGGCGGTGCAGTACCGGCGGGCGCTGCTGGGTACGAGCGGCATGTAGCCAGCGCTGCTGAACGCTCACCCTTATGCAGAAAACGCGTTTACTAAGTCAGAAAAATTAGTTCCTCCCGCAACGCTGACTTCGCACAATCCCCCTTTTGCGCCGCGCAGCCCTGCTGCGAACGGCGGTTTTTTGAAAGCGGATATGGGCGTGAGCAAATGGGGCCAGTGGCGAGTCTTGGGCGTGGCGGCGGCGTCGCTGTGTGTGGTGGCCGGTGCCAGTGCGGCAGGCGCAGCCAGCGCCCCTAGCGGCGCCCCCATCCGTATTGGCCTGCTGGCCCCGCTGACCGGATCGGGCGGCGCCTATGGCAAGGAAGAGGAAACAGCGGCCAAGGCCGCCGCTGCCCATATCAATGCCCATGGCGGTGTGCTGGGCCGGCCGCTGGAGATTGTGGTGGCCGATGACGAGACCACGCCCACAGCCGGCGTGTCGGCCGCGCGCAAGCTGATCGATGTGGATGGTGTGGTGGCGATCACCGGCGTCTGGAGCAGCGCGGTGGCACTGGCCGTGCGCCCGGTGGCACTCGAGAAGAATGTTGCGCTGCTGCCCGTGGGCTCGGCCGATGAGCTGACCGAGGGCGACAACAAGGGCCTGGTCTGGCGCTTCCAGACCAATGGCAAGAACTGGGGCCAGGCCTTTGCCAATGTGGCCTACAAGGATGGCGCGAAGACCGCCTCCATCCTGGTGCTGCAAACGCCCTTCACGCTCAGCACCGTCAAGCCCTTTGCCGAGCGCTTTGCGCAGCAGGGCGGCAAGGTGCTCGACACCCTCTACTTCAACCCCAACCAGCCCTCGTACCGGGCCGAAGTGGAGAAGATCTTCAGCAAAAAGCCCGATGCGGTCTTCCTGCCCAGCTATATCCCCGAGTTCAGCGCCATCGTGCGCGAGATCTACCGCAGCGGCTACGAAAGCAAGCTCTACACTTTCAGCCATGCGGCCGACAGCGGCGGCAAGTTTGTGCAGAACGTGGGCAAGGCCGCCGCCGAAGGCGTGAACCATGTGCAGGCCACGCCGGTGGGCAACAACGCCAGCTACCAGCTCTACCTGAAGCAAACGCAGCAGCCCGAAGGCACCATCGTCGCCTTTGGCGCCAATGTGTTTGACGAGATCAATGTGCTGGCGCTCGCGATCGAAAAGGCCAAGAGCGCCAAGGCGGCCGACTTCAGCAAGGAGATCGCCAACGTGGTCAACGCCAAGGGACCCGATGTACACGACCCCGTGCAGGGCCTGCAGCTGATTCGCGCGGGCAAGCCTTTCCGCTACTCCGGCGCGACAGCGGACTTCCGCTTTGCGCCCAATGGCGACCAGGTGGACCTGGACTACGGCCACTACCGCGTGCTCAACGGCGTGAGCAAGCTGGTGGGCACCACCAAATGAGCCTGCAGACAGACGATCTGCTCAGGGTTCAGGATGTTCATGTAGGTTTTGGCGAGTTCACCGCGCTGGACGGTGCCCACCTACGCATTGCGCGCGGCGGCATCACCGGCATGGTGGGGCCCAATGGTGCGGGCAAGTCCACCTTGTTCAATGTGCTGGGCGGCCAGCAGGCCCACCAGGGCGGCCGGGTGCTGTTCGACGGCCAGGACATCACGCACTGGTCCGTGCACCGCCGCGCCCAGGCCGGGCTCACCCGCACTTTTCAAATCTCGCGCGAGATGGGCGCGCTCACGGTGCTGGAGAACCTGCTGCTCGCCGCTCCCCAGCAGCCCGGCGAAAAGCTCTGGCATGCGCTGCTGAACACGGCGGCCGCGCGCCAGCATGAAGCCCAGGCGATGGCGCAGGCGCAGTCCCTGCTTGAGCGCGTGGGCCTGTGGCGCCTGGCGCATGACCGGGCCGACAGCCTCTCGGGCGGCCAGAAGAAACTGCTGGAGCTCTGCCGCGCGCTGATGCTCAAGCCCCGGCTGGTGCTGCTCGATGAGCCGGCGGCCGGCGTCAATCCGGTGCTGGTCGGCGAGATTGCCGACTTCATCCGCAGCCTGCAAGCTGAAGGCATGAGCTTTGCCATTGTGGAACACAACATGGACATGATTGCCGCGCTGTGCGACCCGGTGTATGTGCTGGCCCAGGGCAAGGTGCTGACCCAGGGCAGCTTTGCACAGGTGTCTGCCAACGCGCAGGTGGTCGAGGCCTACCTCGGAGGTGTGGCATGAGCGCCGAACTGCGTCTGGACAGCGTCGTGGCCGGCTACGGCGCGCGCGCCGTGCTGCACGGCGTGAGCCTGGATGTGGCACCCGGCTCCAGCCTGGTGGTCGTCGGCCCCAATGGCTCGGGCAAATCCACCTTGATGCGCGTCGTGACCGGGCTGATCCGCCCGCAGTCGGGCCGCGTCATCTGGAATGGCCGCGACATCACCGCCCTCGATGCACCGGGCCGCGCACGCCTGGGGCTGGGCTATGTGCCGCAAGAGGCCAATGTGTTCCGCAACCTCTCGGTGCTGGACAACCTCAAGCTCGGCCATGAGTTCATCGCCAGCGGTGGCGCCAGGGCCTTGCGCGAGCGGCTCGATGCGGTGCTGGCGCTGTTTCCCGAGATCGTTCCCAAGCTGAACGTAGCCGCTGGCTTGCTCAGCGGCGGCCAGCGGCAGATGGTGGCCATGGGCGCGGCGCTGATGCCCTCGCCCCGGCTGCTGGCGCTCGATGAGCCCTCGGCGGGTCTGTCGCCCTTGAATGCATCGCGCCTGTTTGAGGTGGTGCAGCGCGTGGCGCAAACCGGCGTCACCTTGTTCATGATCGAGCAGAACACCCGCCTGGGCCTGGCCGCTGCCGACCAGGGCCTGGTGCTGGTCGCCGGCCAGGTGCGGGCGCGCGCGCCCAGCCAGGAGCTACTGGCCAACGGCCAACTTCAAAGTCTTTATCTGGGGGCGCACTGATGCTGGCGCAGCTCATCTTCAACGGCCTGGTCTCGGGCCTGCTCATTGCGTTGCCGGCGCTGTCGCTGGCCTTGGTTTTCAGCGTGCTGCGCTTTGCCAACTACGCCATTGGTGCGATGGTGACCACCGGCGCGTATCTGGTCTATGCCTTCAACGGCCCGCTGGGCTGGCCCTTGCCGCTGGCAGTGGCCGCCGGCATGGCGCTCAGCGTTGCGTTGGCGCTGCTGCTGGACCGGCTGGTGTTTGCGCCGCTGCGTGGGCGCTCGGGCGTCACCTTGCTGGTGGCCTCGATCGGCCTGGGCCTGGTGCTGGAGAACCTGGTGCGCCTGGTCGCCGGCAATGCGCCGCGCGGCTATGGTGTCGAGATTGCCCGGCCCGCGCGCCTGCTCGGCCTGCGCGTCAACCAGGAGCAGCTCATCACCCTGGTCTGCGTGCTGGTGGCGCTGGCGCTCGTGTGGCTGGTGTTCCGCTTCACGCGCCTGGGCCGCGCCATGCAGGCTGTGGCCGACAACCCCGATCTGGCGGATGTGCGCGGCATATCGCGCAAAAAGGTGACGGCCACGGTCTGGGCGCTGGCCGCCGCAATGGCGACCTTGTCGGGCGTGCTGATCGGGCTCGACTCGAATGTGGATCCGCAAATGGGTTGGAACTACCTGCTGCCGGTATTTACCGCAGCCATCCTGGGCGGCATCGGCAGCCCGATGGCGGCGGTGGCGGGCGCGATGCTGCTGGGCGTGACCGAAGAGCTGGCCACCCTGTTGCTGCCGCCCCACTACCGCACGGTGGTGGCCTTTGGGGTCATGGCCTTGCTGCTGCTGCTGCGCCCGCACGGTCTGTTTGGTGCCAAGTGGGTGCGCAAATGACAAGCTATCTGATTGCAACCCTGGTGCTGGTGGTGATCGCCACCTTGTCGGGCCTGGCGCTGAACCTGCAATGGGGCCTGGGTGGCCTCGTTAATTTTGGCCTGTTCGGCTTTTACATGCTGGGCGCCTATGCCTGCAGCCTGCTGCAGATGCAGGGCCTGCCGCCGCTCGCTGCCATGCTGCTGGCGCTGCTGCTGACGGCAGCGGCCAGTGCGCTGGTCAGCTTGATATCGGTACGGCTGAGCGAAGACTACCTGGCCATCGTCACCTTGGGCTTTGCCGAATCGCTGCGGCTCTTTATCAGCTACGAGGAATGGCTGACCCGGGGCACCCTGGGCATCCCCAACATCGTGCGGCCCTTTGCCGAGCTGGTGCCCGGCGCCTGGCGCGATCTGTTCTTTCTGGGCTTTTGCCTAGTCTGGCTGGCGCTGGTGTTTGTGGTGCTGCAGCGCCTGGCGCGCTCGCCCTTTGGCCGCCTGCTGCGCGCCACGCGCGAGGACGCGGGCGTGGCCGAGGCGCTGGGCAAGAACGTGCTCTGGGTGCGGGCGCGCAGCTTTGCGCTGGGCGGCGCCATCCTGGGCATTGCCGGCAGCCTGCACGCCTTCTACTACACCTATATCGACCCGACCCAGTTCAGCACCATCCTGACGGCCTATGCCTTCATGGCCGTGATCCTGGGTGGGCGCGGCAGCCATGCCGGCGTGCTGGTCGCCGGCTTCACAGTGATTCTGCTGCTGGAGGGCAGCCGCATGCTGGCCGGCGTCGTGCCCTGGCTCGATGGCACGCAGCTGGCCGCCATCCGCCTGTCGCTGGTCGGCGTGCTGCTGCTGGCGATGCTGATCTTCAAACCCAACGGCCTGCTGCCGGAATACCGGCTGGGCCCCCGCTCTCAAGGAAAATAGCCATGACCCGAATCACCCGCAAATCCCGCGAAGACCTGCCCGCCGCAGAGCAGCCGCTGTGGGACCGCATGCTGGCCGCCGGCGACTTTGCCGACCAGGCCGGCGTCATGGCGCAGCGCCTGCCGATCTTCTCGCAGACCTGGGCGCTGCTGCTGCAGCTGGGCCAGGAAGCGGTGCTGCCCAAGCGCTACACCGAGCTGGCCATTGTCACCGTCTCGCTGCTCAATGAATGCGAGTACTGCATCGACCACCATGGGCCCAAGCTGCTGGTCGAAGGCCTGTCGGCCGAAGGCGTGCGGACCTTGCTGGACTACGCCAGCCACCCCGAGCTGAACGAGGTGGACCGCCTGGTGGTGGAGTACGCGATCGCCGTGACCCGCAACTGGAGCCAGACGCGCGACGAGATCTTTGGGCGCCTGCACCAGCACTTCAGCGAAGCGCAGATTGTGGAGCTGACCTGGCGCACCGCGCTGTGCGGCGCCTTCAACCGCTTCAACGACATCCTGCAGGTGCAGACCGCGCCACTGGCCACCCCGGCAGCCAGCGAGGCGGCGGCGCAGGTCTAAGGGCAGAGGCTCCGTGATGGATTTATGGGAATGAGCCGACAGCCCCCGCGTGAACTGCGCCTCAACACTTTTCAGATGGCTGCGCCCTCCCACAACTGGGCGGGCCTGTGGAAGCACCCGCGCGATAACCAGGCGCAGTACCACCAGTTGCGCTACTGGGCGGACATGGCCCGCACGGCAGAGCGCGGCCTGCTCGACGGCATCTTTATCGCCGATGTGTTTGGCATCTACGACGTCTACGCAGGCAATGCCGATGCGGCCTTGGCGGCAGGGGCCCAGTCCCCGCAGCTGGACCCGACGATGCTCATCTCGGCGATGGCCCTGGTGACCGAGCACATCGGCTTTGGCGTGACCGCCAGCCTGAGCAACGACCATCCCTTTTCCTTTGCGCGCCGCTTTGGCACCCTGGACCACCTGACCAACGGCCGCCTGGGCTGGAACATCGTCACCGGCTACCTGGAGAGCGGCGCGCGCGGCCTGGGCCGCGACAGCTTGCGCGACCATGACGAGCGCTATGACGTGGCCGAAGACTTCATGGCCGCGATCTACCAGCTCTGGGAAGGCAGCTGGGAGGCCGGCGCTGCCGTGCGCGACAAGGACAGCGGCGTGTTCACACACCCCGAACGCGTGCATGCCATCGCCCATGACGGCCCCTACTACCGCGTGCATGGCCGGGCACTGGCCGAACCCTCACCCCAGCGCACACCCCTGCTGTACCAGGCTGGCAGCTCCGCACGCGGCCAGCAGTTTGCCGGCCGCCATGCCGAGGCCTGCTTTATCAACGGCCCCACACCTGCGGCAGCCGCCAAATCGGTGAAGGCCTTGCGCGCATCGGCCCAGCACGCAGGCCGCGATCCCTACGATCTGCTCGCGCTGCTGGGCGCCACCGTGATCGTTGCGCCCACCACCGCCGAAGCCCAGGACCTGCGCGACGAATACCGGCACTACCTCGACAGCGCCGGCCAGCTGGCGCTGGTCTCGGGCTGGACCGGCATGGACCTGTCCCAGCTCGGCCTGGACGATGTGCTGCCCTTTGCCAAGACCAATGCCATCCAGTCCACCGTCGAGCACCTGACCCGCAACACGCCGCAGCCGCCCAAGGTCCGCGACCTGCTGGATTTCAGCCCCGTCGGTGCGCGGGCGCCGGTCTTCATCGGCTCGCCAACGGAAGTGGCCGACCAGATGGCCCACTGGGTCGCCGAGAGCGATATCGATGGCTTCAACCTTGTGCGCACCGTCATGCCCGAGAGCCTGAACGCCATCGTCGACCTGCTGATCCCCGAGCTGCAAAACCGGGGCATGTTCAAGACGCGCTATGCGGAAGGGACACTGCGCGAAAAGCTGTTCCCGGCTGGGGACAAGTTGCTGCCGGCCAGCCACCCGGGTGCGGCTTACCGGCGATGATCTAGAAGTCTGAATTCTAGACGGATGTACGCATCCACTCTAATTTGCGTACCAACTGACGTCCAGGAATGATGTACCTCAGTGACCTAACGACCAAATCCGCACTCCCGAACTCACGGCAACTGAAATTAGCCGCTCTCTGCGCCTACTGGATAGCGTCTGTAGCCGAGCAAAAGACAGTCCTTCCCTAACTTTAGCGGGATCTTGAACTGTGCGCTCTCCTAAAACCGCTTCCAATTCACGCAAACGCGCCTTACTATACTGACTTGATGCGATGTCCATTGGTCGGCAATGTAGTTTCCTTTTGATTAGCAATCATTCCAACCTAGGAAAGCAGTTATACATCTAGTCTGGGGCCCATCGTCGCATTCTGTAGGACGTGGTATTTAAATAGATATAAATCAAACACAAGAAAATTCTTCGCTAATCGACACTAAGGTACAGAAAATTTTTATTTTAATGCGTTTACCCGAAAATTCATTCAAAGGACTTACTTTAGATTTAGATATCGATGTATAAAATATCAAATTAGTTTGTATTTGAAATAGCAAAAATTAAATTCAATCATTAGTTAATTGCACATGGGATATTATAAAAGGACTCCAAGCATCTGGACAAAAGGAGGAATATGGATTATATTTAATGTTCTGATCTGCATAGTACCTCTAACTGTACCTATTTTCATCTCTGGAGTGTATACATTAGAGACTCTAGATGCATTACCCCAAAAAGTCAGTATCTTATTATTAGCTGTTGCACTAGGATCGGTCACTTTAGGGGAATGGATTATAGACCCTCCTGACTCTTTATGGGCCAAAATTGCAGTCGCAATGGTATTTTTTCTAGTTATATTTGCCTTCTTCACTTATATATACATAACAGAAAAGCCAGAAAAAAATGCAGATGTAAAAATAATTATATATTTTTATGGAATGATGACAATTACCAGTCTAATTAGCATGATTAATTGCTGGAGACATTCATCAAAGGAGAATATTTAAATGTCTGCTATTTTTGATATAAATATTATTATATTGATATTAAGCTCTTCAGCAAGCATAATATCGATCTCCGCAGCCATATTAGAAAATAAAAGACTAAAGAAAATAAAAAACAAACATCAGCAAAAAAACAAGAAACCAATTTATCTGCTGACTTACTCTTATGAGACTCCATTTAAAAACAAAATTCCTGCGTATTTCAATCACGTACAAGACGCAGCAATGGACTTCTATATTTCTAAATCATATATAAATATTCAACAAAATTTGGAAAAAGCCGCGCAGCTGAAGAAAAATCTCAGAGCTAGGTTGGCAGCCTTGAGAGAGAAATCTAACGAGGACAAAAGTTTCGTTCTTGAATCCAACGTATTGGAAGAAATAGCTAAATCCTTCGAGCAAAATACATCAACGCTTGAAACTCTTAGTCCTCAAGAAATTCTTGTTTATATGAGCACTTCAGAACTACGCAACCTCAACGAAACAACAGAAAATTTAAAAGAATGGATAGACGAAACAATAAATTCCCACAAGAAATTAAAAAATTACTCGGAATCGATATATAGTTATAAGAAGATTATCCAGTCGAAAAGTATAGAATTTTCAAAGTTTCAAACAAAAGACATGAAAACCTCTACGAGTGACAACAAACAACCAATTTCCTAGTTGGCATTTAATTTCACGCCGCCAGTCTAAATACTCCACAAAGAACTGCTTGCACTGATAATTAGACTACATCTATTTATGTGCATGTACAATCTCAAACATTTTTAATACTTGCTATTGGATAGATCTTGATATGCAGACAGGCAGAGACAATATCAAATACAGTTTTATCTACAAATATTCAGAACAAATAGATAACTCTAGTTGGAATGCATGCTGATGCACTTGCGTCGAGATTTCAATTTATCTCATCACAAGATGTTTAACTGAAATTCAGGTACGCAATTTATTCTCTGCTATCGGGATACACTCTTGACCCCATCGCCTGTTGCCTGGCTATGGGGTTTGCTTCTTCAGTGATAACAGCCGCTTCAGGCTTCCGGCATCAGCGGCTCGCCTAGGTTCAGCATCAGGCGGTTGGCCCAGGCAAAGATGGCGTCCGAGTGCAGAAGGTCCAGCACCTCGCCGTCGTTCAGGCCCTCGGCCTTGAGCGCGTCGATGTCGGCGGCGTTGATGGCGGCGGGCTGCTCGGTGATCTTGATCGAGAACTGCACGATGGCCTTTTCACGCGCGGTGGTGCCGGCAGTGGCGGGCTCTTCGAACACCTGGGCAATGGTGTCGCTGCGCTTGGCCAGCTGCTCAAAGCGCTGCGCATGGACCGACGCGCAGTAGACGCAGCCGTTGATGCGCGAGACCACCGTGGAGCCCAGCTCGCGCTCGGCCCGCGAGAGGCCGCCGGGCGCATACATGATGGCGTTGAAGGCGGTGGAGCGCTCGCGCAGGATCAGCGGCTGGTGCACCAGGAACAGGTAGTAGTCCGAGGTCTTGGCCTTGGGGTGGCTTTCTTCGAGCACAGCCATCTGGTCGGGCGTGGCCTGGCCCAGCTGAACGACATCGAGCCAGGCCTTCCACTCCAGCGATTCGTTGGTGAAGCCGTGGGCGCGGATAACCTGGGCGGGTTGGAATGCGGCGGGCGTGCTCATGCGGTGGCCTCCTCGGATGCTTTCATGGCTTGCAGGCCGGCCACAAGGCGGACCTGGTAGGAGAGAAATGCGATCAGCTGCGACAGCGCCACGACAGCCGGGGTGCTGATGCCAGCGGCTGGCAGGGTTTCCAGCGCCGCCTTGTCGCCCTCGATCGGGTTCTCGATCAGGGTGCGGGTAAAGGCCAAGATGGCGGCCAGGCGCGGGTCTTGCGCATCCTGGGGCTGGCCGGTGTCGGCCACGGCGATCAGTGCGGCATCGACTGCCAGCTGCTGCAGGCGTTCGCGGTAGTGGGCAACCAGCTCGGGCGCAGGGGTCAGGCGGCAGGCATAGAGCGCAACCAGCAGGCGCTCGGCCAGGCTGATGCCCGGCAGCGCCGGATCAAACAGCGCCTGGTAGCTGCCCTGGGTGGCGGCCACCACCTTTTCACGCTGGTGGCGCGCCGCATAGGTGCGGCTGCCCGGTGCCAGACCGACCAGCCGGTCGATCAGGTCATCGCTGGGGGATGTGGACATGCAAGACTCCTTGGGTTTATGGTTGTGCAGCGCCGGCCTTGGCCGCCACCGCGCGTTCTAGAAACTGCAGCACGCCCTGCCAGGACGCGGCATCGGCATGGGCGTTGTCGGCCGGGTTGCCGCCGCCGGTGCTGACCTTGCCCGAGACCGGGTGGGCATAGACCAGCTGCGTGGTCGGCACATAGGGGAAGAGGATCGCGTGGCCGGCGCGCTCAAAGTCCAGCCACTGCACATCGTGCGGGTGCTGCACTTCGGCGAGCTTGTCGCGCACCATCTTTGAGTACACGCTCGACGGCCAGGAGCCATCGTCAGTCGCCGACAGCAGCATCACCGGGCCCTGGATGCGCTCGACCGGGATGCGCGCACGCGCCACGGCCTCGGCATCGCGCAAGGCGGTGCGCATCGCCCGCTCATGGCGGTGGGGTGCAGGGCCTTCGTCAAACGGGGCCCAGCTGGCCGTGCGGTTGTTCTCCCAGATGTGGGTCAGGGGCTGGCCGCCCAGCAGCCAGGTCGGGCCTTCGCGGCCCACCTGCGGGTCGCAGGCGTTCTGGCCGCTGTGTACGAAGGCGCTGGGCACATAGCCCACCACGGCCGATACCTGCTGCGCAAAGGTCGCCCCCAGCAGCAGCACCAGTTCACCGCCGCGCGACTGGCCGCTGAGCGCGACAAAGTCATGCGCCGGTTGCACCGTGCGGCGCAGCCATTGCAGGCCTTTTTCAAAATACTCCAACGGGGTGTTGGAGATGTAGGGCGACAGGCCCGGCGCCTTGAAATACGCCAGCGCAAAGGCTGCATAGCCGCGCGATGCATAGAGCGCCGCGCGCGGCTCATTGATGCCGCCTCCCGAGCCGTTGACGATCATCACCGCCGGGTGCGGTCCCGGGCCAGCGGGCAGGTACAAGGTGCCGACCAGGCCGTCCTCGCGCACCTCGCGGCGGGTCACGCCGGGGGCTGCGAGCTGCTGGCTCAAGCGCGCCTGCGCCTGCGCAGTGCCCGCGCTGGCTTGCAAGCTCGTCACCAACACATCCGTCACCGGCTGGTTGAACAGCTCGCGGCTGGTGGATGCCACCGGGCTTTGCGACCAGACCAGGCCCATGCCATCGACACCGGCATAGCTGCCAGAGACGGGGGCATCGCGGTTCAGATCAACAGCACCCTGCGCATCGGCGATGAAGCGCGCCTGCGCGCGCCACAGCACGCCGCTGCGCGGGGTCTCGGCAGTCACCTCCACCGCCTCACCGGGCTGGGCGCCTTCGATACGGATGTGGCGTGCCACATCGATCAGTGCGTCCGCCTGGTCCATCGTGATGGACAGCTGGGCCATCAGGGTGCCACCTTGGTCACCATCGATGCGGTGGTGCGGTCGCTGCTGAACGGGGTGACCTTCAGGCCCTTCTTCGCGGCCCAGATATTGCGGTAGTGGAACAGCGGGATGATGCCCACATCATCGGACACCACCTTGGCCGACTGGCGCAGAATGCTCTCGCGCTTGGCCATGTCGAACTCTTCGGTGGATTCGGTCAGCGCCTTGTCCACGGCCGGGTTGCTGTAGTGGCCCCAGTTGGAGGCGCCCAGCCCCTTCTTGGCATCGACCGTGGCCAGCACGTTCACCAGCGCATAGCTGGCCTCGCCGGTGCCATTGCCCCAGGCCAGCATGCTCATCGCATATTCGTTCTTGTTGGCGCGGCCCGAGTACACGGCCCATGGCACCACCTCCACCTGGGTCTTCACGCCAATGCGGGTCCAGAACTGGGCCACCACCTGGGCCGTTTCCGGGCCTTGTGGGTAGCGGTCGTTGGGCACATGCATGGTCAGCTTGAAGCCTTCGGGGAAGCCAGCATCGGCCAGCAGCTTCTTGGCCTTGGCGGCATCAAAAGGAATGTTCTTGATGTCGGGGTTGTAGCCATAAGTGTTCTTGGGCATCCACTGGTTGGCCTCGGTGGCCGCGTCCTGCAGGATGCGGTCCACGATGGCGCCCCGGTTGATCGCCAGGTTCAGTGCCTCACGCACGCGCTGGTCCAGCAGCGGGTTCTTCGCCAGCGGCTTGCCGGCGTTGTCGGTGATAAAGGCATTGGGCGCCGGATTGAAGCTGGGCTGCAGCAGCATCACGCGCAGGCCGTCGTAGGGGTAGACGGTGACGTTCGGTGCGTTCTTCAGGCGAGCCAGGTCGGAGACCGAGACCTTGTCGATCACATCCACATCGCCGGCCAGCAGCGCAGCGGTGCGCGATGCGGCATTGTTGATGTAGCGGTAGTTGACCTTGTCCCAGATGGCCTTGTCACCCCAGTAACCCTCATTGCGCTGCATCACCACGCGGTCACCCGGCGTGTAGGAGACCCATTTGTAGGGGCCCGAGCCGACCATGGCCTTGCCCGAGTTGTAGTCTTCGGTGGCCGACTTCTCGCCCACATGCTTGCTGACGATGTGTACCGAGGCCAGGTTCAGCGGCAGATCGGGGTTGGGGATGTTGGTCTTGATGATCAGCGTGTGCGGGTCCTTGGCGGTCACCGATTCGACGGTGCGCAGGTAGCCGGCAAAGGTGGCCACGCTGCCGGGCACGGCGCGGGCGCGCTGGTAGGAGTAGATGACGTCCTCGGCGCTGAAGGCCTTGCCGTCTTGCCACTTCACATCGGTGCGCAGCTTGAACTCCCAGGTCTTGGGGTCCAGGTTCTTCCAGCTCGCAGCCAGGCCGGGCTGCAGCTTGTTGTGGTTGTTCTGCACCAGCAGATCCCAGAAGTGCAGGTCCACCGAGCGGTCGCCGGCGTGGTTGTTGAGCTGGGGGTCCATCGACGAGACCGGGTCGGCAAAGCCGATGTTCAAGGTCTGCGCATGGGCAGCCAGGCCAGCGCCCATCAGGGCAGCGGTGAGGGAAGAGACGATGATGCGTTTCATGGCGAACTCCTGGTGAAACTGTGAAAGCGGGGCAATCAAATACGTAGAAAAAGGCGGCACTCTGGTGAGCGTTCAGGCGTCGTTCAAATGGCAGGCGCTTTGGTGCTGGATAGCGATGCCCTTGAGCTGGGGTGCCTCCACCTTGCAGCGCGGCATGGCACGCGGACATCGGGGGTGAAAGTGGCAGCCGCTGGGAGGGTTGAGCGGGCTGGGGATTTCACCCTGGATGGCCGAGTAGGTCTTGTGGCGCGCGTTCATGTTGGGCACCTCGGCCAGCAAGGCCTGGGTGTAGGGGTGGTTAGGCCGGGCAAACAGCTCTTCGACTGGCGCAGTCTCGATCACGCGGCCCAGGTACATCACCACCACCCGGTCGCAGATGTGCTCGACGACGCCCAGGTCATGGCTGATGAACAGGTAGGTCAGGTGCAATTGCTCGCGCAGGTCCATGAACAGGTTCAGGATCTGCGCCTGGATCGACACATCGAGTGCGGCCACGGCCTCATCGCAGACCAGCATGCGGGGCTGCACGGCCAGCGCGCGGGCAATGCCGATGCGCTGGCGCTGGCCACCGCTGAACTGGTGCGGGTAGCGGCTGCGCAAGGCCGGGTCCAGCCCGGCGCGCTCCATCTGCGCACAGACGTAGTCGTCAAAACCAGCCTGGTCGACCAGGCCATGGATACGGGCCGCCTCGCCAACGATCTCGTCCACGCGCAGGCGCGGGTTCAGGCTGGCGTACGGGTCCTGGAAGATCATCTGGATACGCAGGCGCTCGGCATGGCGCTCGGCCGGCGTCAGGCTGGCCATGGCCTTGCCGGAGAACAGCACTTCGCCATCGGACGGTGGCAACAGCCCCGCCGCGATGCGGCCCAGGGTGGACTTGCCGCAACCGGATTCGCCCACCAGGCCCACCACCTCGCCGGGGCGCACCAGCAGATCGACCCGGTCGACCGCGCGGGTCACCGGGTGGGGCTTTTCCAGTCCCAGGCTTTGCAGCAGGCGGCCACCGATGCCCGGCTTTTGCTCGCCAAAGCGCTTGCTGACCTGGCGCAGCTCGACCACCGGGGTGTCTGCCGCGCTGTCGGCCGCTGTGGTATTCGTCATCTCGTTCATATGCGGGCCTCCAGGCCTTGCGGCGCGGTGGCACCAGAGGTGCTAACGGCGCTGGGGGCGCTGCCGGTCAGCGCCGGGTGAAAGCAGCGCACCAGGCGGCCGGGCAGCGGCTCGGTCTGCTCGGGCTGGGCCTGGCAGGCGGCAGTGGCGCGGGTGCAGCGCGCCGCAAAGGCGCAGCCGGGAGGAAGCTGCAGCATATTGGGCGTCATGCCGGGAATCTGCTGCAGGCGGCTGCCGCGCCGGTTGTTGGCCGGCAGGCTGCCGATGAGGCCGGCGGTATAGGGGTGCAGCGGGCTGTCCAGCACGGCATCCACGCCGCCTTGCTCAACAATGCGGCCGGCATACATGACCGCCACTTCGTCGGCCAGACCGGCCACCACCGACAGATCGTGCGTGATCCAGATCAGCGCCGTGCCCTGCTGGCGCGCGAGCTTTTGCACCTCGGACAGGATCTGCGCCTGGATGGTCACATCCAGCGCCGTCGTGGGCTCGTCGGCAATGATCAGATCGGGCCGGTGCAGCATCGCAGTTGCTATGGCCACGCGCTGGCGCATGCCGCCCGACAGCTGGTGCGGGTAGGCCTGCAGGCGCTCGTCGGGGCTGGCAATGCCCATCATCGCCAGGGTCTCGCGGGCCCGCTCACGTGCCTGGGCCTTGCTGGCGGAGGTGTGGGCGCGCACCGCTTCGATCATCTGCGTGTCCACGCGCAACACGGGGTTGAGCGTCATCATCGGGTCCTGGAAGATCATCGCGATGCGGTTGCCCTGCAGCTGGCGCAGCTCGCGCGGCTTGATC
This sequence comes from Comamonas sp. MYb21, assembly GCF_037479395.1. Lineage (NCBI taxonomy): Bacteria > Pseudomonadati > Pseudomonadota > Betaproteobacteria > Burkholderiales > Comamonadaceae > Comamonas > Comamonas sp. MYb21. Next base: position 25,114 of record NZ_JBBGZC010000009.1, read on the forward strand.
TTGGTGATGTCACGGCCCTGGAACAGCACCTCACCGCCGGTCACGCGGCCCGGTGCATCGACCAGGCCCATGATGGAAAAACCGGTGACGGACTTGCCCGAGCCGGACTCGCCGACCAGGCCCAGGATGCGGCCGCGCTCCAGGGTGAAGGACACATCGTTGACCGCGCGCAGGGTGCCGGCGCGGGTCGCAAACTCGGTGCGCAGATTGCGCACCTGCAAGGTGGGCACGCTGCTCATCGGGTGTTCCTCGGGTTCAGGACATCGCGCAGGCGGTCGCCCACCAGGTTGATCGCCACGATGGTGACCAGGAGCGCAATGCCGGGGTAGAAGCTGATCCAGTACTGGCCCGAGAGCATGAACTGGTAGCCGTTGGAGATCAGCAGACCCAGCGATGGCTCGGTCACCGGCACGCCCAGGCCCAGAAAGCTCAAGGTGGCCTCCAGGGTAATGGCTCGGGCAATCTGCAGGGTGCCGATCACGATCAGCGGCGGCAGGCAGTTGGGCAGGATGTGGCGCACCATGATGCGCCAGTTGGGGATGTCCAGGCAGCGCGCCGCCTCGACATACTCGCGCCGGCGCTCGACCAGGGCCTGGCCGCGTGCGGTGCGGGCGTAGTAGGCCCATTCCAGGATCACCAGGGTCAGCACCACATTGCCCACGCCCTTGCCCAGGTAGGCGAGGATCATCATCGCCACCAGGATCGAGGGGAAGGACAGGATCAGGTCCACCACGCGCATGATGATCGTGTCGGTCTTGCCACCGGCATAGGCGGCCAGCAGGCCCAGCAAGGTGCCCACCACGCCGGCAATCAGCGCCGAGCCCACGCCCACCAGCAGGCTGATGCGCAGGCCGTAGAGAATCGCCGAGTACAGGTCGCGCCCCTGGCCATCGGTGCCCAGCAGGTAGTGAAAGCTGTCCAGCCCATTGGCCGAACCTGGCGGCAGGCGCGCATCGAGCACATCGAGCTGCTGCAGGTCATAGGGGTTCTGCGGCGTGATCCAGGGCGCGACCAGTGCCGCCAGAATCAGCACCACCGCGACGACGAGGCCAAACAGCGCCAGGCGCGAGGCCAGAAAATCGGCCACATGCGCGCGCCAGGGCGAAGGCTGGCGCAGCGCCGCTGCCGGGGCTGTGACCACGGGGGCATTGGCAGGGGTGTTAGCAGGGGTGTTGGTGCCGCTCATGCTGCGCCCTCCAGGCGCACGCGGGGGTCGAGCACCTTGTACAAGATATCCACGATCAGATTGAGCGTGACAAACAGGCAGACCACCACCACCAGGTAGGAGACGATGACGGGGCGGTCCAGCGCATTGATGCTGTCCAGAATCAGCTTGCCGGCGCCCGGCCAGGAGAAGATGCTCTCGGTCACCACCGCAAAGGCGATGGTCGAGCCCAGCTCCAGGCCCAGCACGGTGACCAGCGGAATCATCGTATTGCGCAGCACATGCAGGCCCACCACGCGCAGTGGCGACAGGCCCTTGGCGCGGGCAAATTTCACATAGTCGAGCGGCAGCACCTCGCGCACACCGGCGCGCGTCAAACGGATCACCAGCGAGATCTTGAACAGCGACAGGTTGATGGCCGGCAGCAGCATGTGCCTGAGGCCATCGGTGGTCAGAAACGACCACTGCGCGCCCAGGAACTCCACCGTCTGGCCGCGCCCGCTCGACGGCAGCATGCCCAGAGAGACGCTGAAGGTCATGATCAGCATCAGGCCGACCCAGAAGGTGGGCAGCGAAAAGCCCACGATGCTGCCGGCCATGATGGATTTGGAAAACCAGCTCTCGGGGTAGAGGCCGGCGAGCAGACCCAGCGGCACGCCCAGCACCACGGCGATGACCAAGGCGGCAACCGCCAGCTCCAGGGTCGCCGGCAGGCGCTGCAGAATCAGTTCGATCGCCGGCACGTTGTAGACAAAGCTCACGCCCAGGTTGCCCTGCAGCGCGCCGCCGACAAAGCCCAGGTACTGGCGCCACAGCGGCTGGTCAAAGCCCAGCTGGGCGATGATGCGCGCGCGCTCGACCTGGTCCACGTCCTGGCCGATCAAAATATCGACCGGGTTGCCGATGGCATGCAGGCCGACGAAGACGATCACCGTCATCAGCAGCACCACCACCACGGCCTGCGCAAGGCGGCGCAGCAGCCAGCCGATCATGGTGTGCCCGCCTTGTCCAGCAGTGCGGCGGCTTCGCCAGGGGGCGCCGCCGGTGTCCACTCATCGCCAAACACCTCGGGGTCGCTGAAGGCCTGCAGCTTCTCGAAATGCCACTGCACATCTTCGGCATACAGACGGCTGCTGATGCCCTGGGCCAGGCGCTCGGCGCCCACGCTGATCGCAGGAATATCGCCGGACACCGTGCCATGCGTCAGCGCAGCGGGGTAGGAGAACGCATGGATGCGCTCCAGCCCCGGGCAGGCGCCGGGAATCTTTTGCTGCAGCTCGAAGGCCGGGCCCAGGTCGGGCGAATCGGAGAGCTCCTGGTCGTCCTCGCCCTCGGGGTGGCGGTAGCGGTCGCCCCAGTTGCGCACATGGGCGGCAAAGGGCGCAAACTCGCTGCGCGCATTCCAGTCGATGCGAAAGCCGGTGGAGAACACGACAAAGTCCAGGTGGAACACGCCCTTGGAGGTGTGCACGCGGATCTCGTCGCCGGTCCATTCCATGCGCTCGATCGCGCAGCCCAGGTTGAAGCGGGCATTGGCATGGCGCGAGACGCGCAAGGTGCTGCCCCGGGGTGGCGGCACCTGCTGCACATTGATGTAGTGGCGGATCTTCCACTTCCAGTCATCGGGCAGCTGCAGATGGCCATAGGTCAGGCCCGGGCTGCCGGCGCCCTTGCCCTTGTTGACGCGGGGAATGTCCTTGCGGCGGATCAGCAGGTCGACGCTGGCCGCGCCGCTCTCCAGCGCGGTCGCTGCGCTGTCCATGGCCGAGGCACCGGCCCCCACCACGCCGATGCGCTGGCCAGCCAGCTGGGCGTAATCGGTGCTGTCTGACGAATGCGCCCAGCGGTCGCGCGGCAGGCTGCGCGCCATCTCGGGCACATAGGCGCCGCCCAGGCCATCGCGGCCGGTGGCCAGCACCACATGGCGCGCCAGCACCTTGCGTGCGCCGCCGGGCGTCGCCAGATCGAGCTGCACCACGCCATCGGCGCCGCGCGGGCGCACGGCCAGCACCTTGTGGCCGTTGTGCACCGGCAGCGCCAGCACCTGGCGGTACCAGCGCAGGTAGTCCATCCACTGCAGGCGCGGGATCTTGTCGAGCGCCTCCCAGGCCTCCAGGCCAAATTGCGACTCGAACCAGGCGCGGAAAGTGAGCGCCGGTTTGCCCAGCGCCGGGCCGGTGAGCTGCTTGGGCGAGCGCAGCGTTTCCATGCGCGCCGTCGTTGCCCAGGGGCCTTCAAAGCCCGCCGGCGACTGGTCAAAGATCTCGGCCGGCACGCCCATGAAGCGCAGCGCCGCGCATGCGGCCAGGCCCGACATGCCGCCGCCGATGATGGCCACGGGCAGCACCGGCTCTCCCTCCAGCGCGGTTTCGGGCAGCCAGTCCTTGGCGGGCAGGTCCAGCCAGGCCAGGTCCTGGCGCACCCGGGCTTCGAGTGCGGCCAGCCCCTGGGGCGGCAGTAAGCGTTCGTCGTTCATGCGTGGCTCTCTCAAAATTCTGGTGTGCCCGCAGCGGGCCGCTGGCCCTCGGGCAGCATTTCTTCCAGCAGCGCGGCGTGGGCGCGTGCGTCATGCAGTACAAAGCCAGGCAGCAGCGCCTGCGCCACCTCGGTCAAGGCCTGGCACAGCGCATCCATCGCTGGCGTGCAAGGCGTGGCCTGCTGGCTGACCACGCCAAACAAAAAGGGGATCTCGGTATCGAGCGGGCGCACCACCACACCTTGCAAGGGCAGGCCCAGCGCCGTCACCGGCTCCAGCACCGACACGCCCAGGCCGGCGCGCACGGCGGCCATCGCATTGACCGAGGCATTGGTTTCCATGAACTGGGTCTCGCCCGGCTGCGCACCCGGGCGGGCGGCGGCAAAGGCCTCATCGAGGCGGCCGCGCAAGCGGTAGGGGTTGGCCATGGTGATGATGCGGCGCTCGGCGAGTGCCAGCAGCGGCACCACCTCGAGCGCAGCCAGCGGGTCCGCTTCGGGCAGCACTGCGACGCAGGGCGCGCGGCCAATCCAGTGCACCTGCAGGCCTCGGTGCTCCAGCGGCAGGCTGCTCACGCCCAGTTGGGCGGCACCCGTCAGCACGCCTTGCGCCACCTGCTCGGGCGAGGCGCTGCGCAGCTGGATGTGCGAGATGCTCTGCGCCATCGCGCCTTCGAGCCGCGCCAGCGCCGCAGGCACCAGGCCCGCGGCCAGCGCCGGCGTGGCCAGCAGGTTCAGCGGGCGCTGGCTGCCGCCTGCAATCTCGCGGGCGCGCTGGCGGATCTGCTGCAGGCTGTGCAGCGCATGGGCCACATCCTCGTACAGCAGAAAGCCTTGCTCATTGGGCGTAATGCGCGGGCCATTGCGGCTGAACAGCGCGTAACCAATCTCCTGCTCCAGCTCCTGCACCAGGCGGCTGATCGCGGGCTGCGAGCGGCCCAGCATGCGGCCGGCGGCCGTCACGCTGCCGGTGGAGATGACAGCCGCAAAGGCCTCAAGCTGGCGAAGTTCCATGGTATTTGATGCGAAAAACGCATTCTGAACTATTGAGTATGCGATCTACAAATACTAAATACACATATCCAAATAGCAGAAGCGTATTTACCCGAGTACGCGGGGGCGCGCCAGCCGCCCTGCAGACGCAAAAAAGGGAGCATGTGCTCCCTGTGTGGCGGCCGTTTCCGGCTGCTTTTAGCTTAAAACTCGCTCAGAGCCCCAGCTTCTTGGCCACATAATCGGCGTCCTTGTCACCCCGGCCCGAGAGGTTGACGAGGATGTTCACCCCCTTGTCCAGCTGCGGCGCGATACCCATGGCCCAGGCGACGGCATGGGCGCTTTCCAGCGCCGGGATGATGCCCTCGACCCGCGACAGGGTCATGAAGGCGTTGAGGCAGGCCTGGTCATCCACGGCCTGGTAGTCGACCCGGCCCAGGTCCTTCAAGTAGCTGTGCTGCGGGCCGACACCAGGGTAGTCCAGACCCGAGGCGATGGAATGCACGGCCGCGGGGCTGCCATCGGCGTTCTCCAGCACATAGCATTTCATGCCATGGATGGCACCGGGCTTGCCCACCGACAAGGTGGCGGCATGCTTGCCCGGCTGGTCCACGCCCTCGCCCGCTGGCTCCACGCCCACCAGCTTCACACCGGCATCGGACAGAAAGGCCGTGAAGATGCCCATCGCATTGGAGCCCCCGCCCACGCAGGCCGCCACATAGTCGGGCAGCTTGCCGTGGCGGGTCTGGAACTGCTCGCGCGCCTCGCGCCCGACGATGGACTGGAAGTCGCGCACCATCTTCGGAAACGGGTGCGGCCCCACCACCGAGCCAATCGCATAGAGGTAGTTCGTCGGGTCCTTGAGGTATTCCTCAAACGCGCTGTCGACCGCCTCCTTCAGAGTCGCCTGGCCAAAGCTCACCGGCACCAGCTTGCAGCCCAGGATGCGCATCTTGGTGACGTTGGGGTGCTCTTTTTCGATATCGACCTGGCCCATGTGGATCTCGCAGGGGATGCCCACCAGCGCGCAGGCCGTCGCCAAGGCCACGCCATGCTGGCCGGCGCCCGTCTCGGCAATCACCTTGGTCTTGCCCATGAACTTGGCCAGCAGTGCCTCGCCCAGGCAGTGGTTGATCTTGTGGGCCCCCGTGTGGTTGAGGTCCTCGCGCTTCAAATGGATCTGGGCGCCGCCCAGCTGCTCTGACAAACGGCGGGCGTGGAAGATCGGGCTGGGGCGGCCCACATAGTCCTGGAACAGCTGCTGGAGCTCGTCCTGGAAATCCTCGCGCTGCACGATCTGCTCGTAGGCCTCGGCGATGTCGTCCATGGCCTTTTTCAGATGCGGGGGCACCAGCTGGCCGCCATAGTCACCAAAGAAACCGTTGGCATCGGGCATCTCAGCAAAGTTCATCATTGTTGTCATAGGCTGCTTTAACTCTGTGATGGCAAAGCCTTGTTGATACCACAGCAGTCCGGGCAAAACCTTGCAGGTTTTCCCGATGCCACAATAGCTGCCATGAAAGCTGACGCCGTTCGTGATATCGCCCTGGCCCATGCCATCGAAACCTCACCGCCCCACGAGGCCCTGCCCAGCGCTGCGCGCTGCGAGGCCATCACGCAGGAGGTGCTGCACACCCTGGGCAAGCCCGCGCTGGGTGGCAAGGCCGGCCAGGCCGCCTTTGCCCAGTTTCTGCAGCTGCGCGCCAAGCGCATCATCCAGGCCAGCCAGCTGCCCGCTGATGTGCGCCAGCTGTGGCAGCATGCCCCGGGCCTGGCGCGCTGGGCACCGCTGGCCATCGGCCTGCTGGCGCTGTGCCTTGGCTTTGCCAGCCACCGCATTACCGATCCGCACCGGGTCGATCTGCTGTCGCTGTCGCTGATGGGCATCGTGCTGTGGAACCTGCTGATGTATGCGGTGCTGCTGGTGCGCAGCCTGCTGCGCCTGGCACGGCGCCAGCCAGCGCGCGTGGCGCCCTGGGAGCCTGCGCAGCTGGCCGCTGGTGGCGCAGCCCCCAGCGCTCCCGTTGCCGATGAACACCCGGGCTGGATGGCCCGGCTGCGTGGCAAGGCCATGCCCGCACTGCGCGGCAGCGGCCTGCGCAAGATGGCGCTGCGCTTTGAGCGCAATTGGTGGCAGGCCAGCGAAGGGGTGCGCAATGCGCAATGGCTGCTGTGGCTGCACCTGGGTGCGGCGCTGGTGGCAGTCGGCGCACTGGCCTCGCTGTGGCTCACGGGCCTCACCAAGGAATACCAGGTCGGCTGGGAGAGCACCTTCCTGTCGGCCCCGCAGGTGCAGCACTGGCTCAACCTCCTGTTCGCCCCCACCCAATGGCTGCAGTGGACGACGCCCTGGAGCCTGGCCGACATCCAGGCGCTGCAAGGCTGGGTGACCAGCAGCATGCCGGCGCAGTACCCATCGGCAGCAGCCCAGGCGCCGCAGCCGGGTGTGCTGAGCGCGCCCGTGTCCTATGTGGGTGAGCGCTGGGTCTGGGCCTATACCGCCTTGCTGGGCGCCACCGTGGTGGTACCGCGTCTGCTGCTGGCCCTGTGGCAGGGGCTGCGCGTGCGCTGGCGCCGCCAGCACCTGCAGTTGCCGCTGAACCAGGCCTACTTTGCCCGCCTGCAGCGCGACTTTGGCGGCCTGGCCACGCGCCTGGTGCTGCTGCCTTTCAGCATCGATGTGACGCCCGAGCGCCGCGCGGCGATCGACCACCACGCCATCGGCCTCTATGGCGCCGGTGCCCATGTCGACTGGCTGCCGACCCTCGCCTATGGCGCAGCGCTGCCGGCCGTCGATATCGCGCCCGCTGCGCAGGCCATTGCGCTCATCAACCTGTCAGCCACGCCCGAGGCCGAGGTGCATGGCGAGCTGCTGGCCCAGCTGCGCAGCCGCTTTGGCGCCAACGGCCAGCTCTGGCTCTGGGCCAGCGACTTTGCCGCGCGCAATGCCGGCGCCCCGCGCCGCCTGCAGGAGCGCGAAGCGCTGTGGCAGGAATTTGCCCAGCAGCACGGCTTCAACGCCCAGCTGATCACTACCGGCACCTGACGAGACCCGCACGATGACCGAGATGACGAACGCCCCCCCACTCCCCGCCGCTGTGCCGCAGGCAGCGGATGCGGCCAACGACCAGACCATCGCCTGGTGCCTGCTGTCGCACACCAATATCGGCAAGACCACGCTGGCCCGCACCCTGGTGGCCGAGGATATCGGCGAAGTGCAGGACGCCGCCCATGTCACCAGCCAATCGCAGCGCTACCTGCTGCAGCGCACTGAACAGGGCGATGAGCTCTGGCTCTGGGACACGCCGGGTTTTGGCGATTCGGTGCGTCTCTACAACCGCTTGAAGCAGCAGGGCAACCCGCTGGGCTGGTTTCTGTCCAATGTCTGGGACCGCTGGCGCGACAAACCCTTCTACATGAGTCAGCGCGCCTTGCAGGCCGCGCGTGACCATGCCGATGTGATGCTCTACCTGGTCAATGCCGCCGAAGACCCGGCCGACGCCGGTTACTGGGCCAGCGAGATGCGCATCCTGCAGTGGATGGACAAGCCCGTGCTGGTGCTGCTCAACCAGATCGGCAGCGACACCACAGCCGCGCAAACCGCTGCCGACCTGCAGCGCTGGCGCGCGGCGACGGCCGAGTTTGCCGGCACCGTGCGCTCGGTGCAGGTGCTCGATGCCTTCACACGCAGCTGGTGGCATGAAAAGCAAGTGATGCAGTCCATCGCGCCGCTGCTGCCCGATGCCAAGCAGCCGGCCTACCAGCGCCTCTTGCAAACCCGCGCGCAGCGCCAGCAAGCGCGCGAAGCGGCCAGCCTGCAGGCCCTGGCCGAGCAGCTGCTGCTGGCGGCCACCGCGCAGGAGACCGTGCAGGCCAGCGACAACAAGCTCTGGCAGCGCGCCTGGAACAAGGTCAGCGGCTCGGTCGCGCAAGCGATCCGGGGCAGCGGCGCTGAGGGCGCTGAGCTCAGCCCCGAGCAGACCGCCGCGATGCAGCGCCTGACCCAATCCCTGCAGCAGGCCGACCTGGCCAGCACCCAGGCCCTGCTGGCGCTGCACCAGCTCGATGGCCAGGCGGCCAGCCAGATCCAGCAGCAGCTCAAGGACCACCTGAAAACCAGCACACCGCTGGACCCGCAAACGGCCAGCCTTTGGGGCGCGCTCACGGCCGGCGCTGCGACCGGCCTGGGCGCCGATATGGTGGCCGGCGGCATGACCCTGGGCGCAGGCGCGCTGGTGGGCGCCCTGGTGGGCGCCGTCACCTTTGCCGGTGCTGCCTGGAGCGCCAACAAGATGTTTGACCAGCAGGCCCAGCGCTTTCACCTCTCGCCCGAGTACCTGAGCGCCTTGACCGGCCAGCTGCTGCTCAAGTACTTGGTGATCTCGCACTTTGGCCGGGGCCGCGGGCGCTACACCAGCCCCAGCGCACCGGCGCAGTGGAGCGAGGCGGTGCAGACCGCCGTGCAGCACCGCGCCACGCAGTGGCAGCAGCAGTGGAAGGCGCTGGGCAGCCTGGCCGCCGATGGCGGTTTGAGCGACGAGGCGCGCGCCGCCCATCTGCAGGCGCTGCAGCTGCAGCTGGGCGAATGCCTGCACCAGGCGCTTGGCCGCCTGTACCCCGACATGGATCGACCGACGGTCAATGCTGATGCGAATAATCAATAAAAACAAGCAATTACAAAATTATTAGCGATAAAAAACACCGATCCGCATTGACCCGCTTGTTTTTTGCAAAGGCCCGTCGCAGCATGGAGATGCCATGGCCCAGCAAGCCAGGCATCCCAGCAACTCAAGGACAGGAGAGTTTTATGCGCAACACCTGGAAAGCCTGGATCAGCGGTATCGCCCTGTGCAGCACAGCGGCCGTTTTTGCCCAAACACCGGCAGCGGGCACGGCACCGGCGGCCAAACCAGCCCCTGCGGCCAAGGCCGCGCCGGTGGCCCCCGCAGCCGCAGCGCCAGCGGCCGCTGCCGACAAAGCCAAGGCCAAGGCCCCGGCCCCTGGCGGCGGTGCCGGCAAGGTCTGGGCCAATACCAGCTCCAAGATCTACCACTGCCAAGGTGACCGCTACTACGGCACCACCAAGCAAGGCGAGTACATGACGGTGGCCGATGCGAAAGCCAAGGGCATTCAACCGGCCAAGGGCAGCAAGGCCTGCAACAGCTGATCGGCGCCGTCCCGCACCACCCCGACCCTGCGCAAACCCGCAGGGTTTTTTACGCTGCCCGGCGCTGCGCGAGCCACTGCCACCAGCGCTTGCCATAACCGGCAATGCCCTGCGGGAACAGCAGCACCAGCAGCAGAATCACCGCGCCCAAGGTGGCACGCCAGTAATCGGTGTTGCGCGCCACGGCATCATGCAGCCAGGTAAAGCTGAAGGCGCCCAGAATCGGGCCGACCAAGGTCTGCACACCACCCAGCAGCACCATGACCAGGCCATCGACCGACTTGGCCACCGACATGGTCTCGGGCGAAATACTGCCCTTGGAGAACGCAAACAAGGCGCCCGCCAGCCCGGCCACCGAGGCGGCCAGCACAAAGCCCATCCACTGCACCCGTGCCACCGCAATGCCGATGGCCTCGGCGCGCAGCGGTGCGTCGCGGCTGGCACGCAGCGCATAGCCCAGCGGCGCATACAGCACCTGCCACAGCGCCAGCACGCCGGCGGTGGCCAGCAGCAGGGTCAGCAGGTAGAACCAGCGCTTGTCCTCCAGCCAGGCCGCAGGCCAGACACCGGTGAGGCCATTGCTGCCGCCGGTGACCGAATCCCACTGGAAGGTGGTGGCCCAGATGATCTGCGCAAAGGCCAGGGTCAGCATTGAGAAATACACGCCCGTCAGCCGCACCGCAAACCAGCCGGTCAGCAGGCCGCCCAAGGCTGCCAGCAGCGGCGCCAGCAGTAGCGCCCACAGCATCGGCAGGCCGGCCGCGTTCAGCAGCAGCGCCGCGCCGTAAGCCCCCAGGCCAAAGAAGGCCGCATGGCCAAAGGAATGCAGGCCCGCCGGCCCCATCAAAAAATGCAGGCTGGTGGCAAACAGCGCGGCAATGACCAGGTCCACCATCAGCACCAGGGTGTAGGACTGCGCATCCACCGCCCAGGGCAGCGCCAGCAGGGCCAGCAGCACGGCGGCGCCCACGGCTTTCAACGCAGGCGGGGGCGCGCGCAGCGGCTGCTCGCGCAGGCCATGGCTGCGGCTCGCGGCCTGCGGCTTGCCCAGCAGGCCCCAGGGGCGCAACACCAGCACCACGGCCATCACCAAAAAGTCCGCCACCAAGGTGAGCTGCGGAAACGCAATATCGATGCCGGCGATCTGCACCACGCCCAGCCAGATGCACAAGGCTTTCACCGTCGACACCAGCAGCGCCGCGACAAAGGCCCCGGTGAGCGAGCCCATGCCGCCGACCACCACGACGACAAAGGCCGAGCCAATGGTCTGCAGATCGAGCTCCAGGGTCGCCGGTTCGCGCGGCAGCTGCAGCGCGCCGCCCAACCCAGCCAACGCGGCGCCCAGCGTAAACACCGCCGTGAACAGCCAGGCCTGGCGCACGCCCAAAGCGCCCACCATTTCGCGGTCCTGCGTGGCCGCGCGCACCAGCATGCCAAAGCGGCTGCGGTGCAGCAGCAGCCAGGTGGCACCCAGCACCAGGGGGCCCACCGCGATCAAGAACAGGTCATAGCTCGGAAAGGCGCGGCCCAGGATATCGACCGCGCCGCCCAGCCCTGGTGCGCGCGGGCCCAGCAGCTCATCGGGCCCGCACAGCCACAGCACCGCATCCTTGATCACCAGCACCAGCGCAAAGGTGGCGAGCAGCTGAAACAGCTCGGGCGCCTTGTAGACGCGGCGCAGCAGCAGCACCTCGACCACGCCGCCCAGCAGGCCGACGGCGATGGCCGACAGCGGCAGCGACAGCCAAAAACCCCAGCCGCCCCCAAGGGGCGCCATGGCCTCGGCCAGCGCATAGGCCGCATACAGCCCCACCATGTAGAAGGACCCATGCGCAAAGTTGACGATGCGGCAGACGCCAAAAATCAGCGACAGCCCGGCGGCCACCAGGAACAGCGACGAGGCGCCCGCCAGGCCGTTGAGCAGTTGCACCAGCAGACCGGAAAAACTCATGCGCCTCCCTGCGCTTGTTGCCATGCCTGGCCGCTTCGGCGCCCCAGCCAGCGGGGCATGCGCGCCCGCCGACCTGCGGCGCTTGCTGGGGCCAGGCAGCGTTCCATCAACTTACTGCGGGCGCATCTTGCGCACTTCTTCATCGCTGGGCAGGTAGTCCTTGCCATCACGGTAGACATAGTCCACCAGCTCGCCCTTGCCGCCCACGTTCTTGAGCTTGCCCACATAGGCGCCCATGGTCGATTGGTGGTCCTGCGCGCGCCAGGTAATCGGGCCAAACGGCGACACCACCTGCAGGCCTTCAAAGGCCTTGATCAGCGCCTCGGTGTCGGTGCTGCCGGCCTTTTTGATACCCTCGGCCAGCGACTTGATGCCGGCATAGCCAACGACCGAGCCCTGGCGCGGGTAGTCCTTGTACTTAGCCTGGTAGGCGTCAAAGAAGGCCTTGTGCTCGGGCGTCTTCAGGCTGTGCACCGGGTAGCCGGTGACGATCCAGCCGTTGGGCGTTTCGGCCTTCAAGGTGTCGAGGTACTCGGGCTCACCGCTCAGCACACTGACGACCGCGCGGTCCTTGAACAGGCCGCGCGTATTGCCTTCGCGCACAAACTTGGTCAGGTCGGTGGCAAACAGCACGTTGAAGATCGCATCGGGCTTGGCATCGGCCAGCGCCTGCACGACGCTGCCGGCATCGACCTTGCCCAGCACGGTGGCCTGCTCGGTGACAAACTCCACATCGGGCTGCGCCGCCTTCATCTGCGCCTTGAAGGTGGCCACCGACGACTGGCCATATTCGTAGTTGGGGTAGACCAGGGCCCAGCGCTTTTTCTTGAGCTTCAGCGCCTCTTCGACCAGCATCGACACCTGCATGTAGGTGGAAGGGCGCAGGCGGAAGGTGTAGGCATTGCCATTGCTCCAGACCATCTTGTCCGTCAGCGGCTCGGTAGCGAGGAAGAAGAACTTGCGCTGCTTGGCAAAGTCGGTCAGCGCCATGCCGGTGTTCGACAGGAAACCGCCGGCCAGCACATCGACCTTCTCGCGCGCGATCAGCTCCTCGGCCACGCGCACGGTATCGCCCGGGTTGGCATTGTCGTCGCGCGTGATCAGCTCGAGCTTCTTGCCGTTCACGCCGCCTGCGCGATTGACCTCGTCCACCGCAAGCTCCATGCCGCGCTTGTAGGGCTCCAAAAACGCGGGCTGGTTCTTGTAGCTGTTGATCTCACCGATCTTGATGACACCGGCCGCCTGGGCAGCCGAGGCCCCCAGGCCAGCGAGCAGCAGCGCACTGGCCGTGCGGGACAACAGAGGGGTGCGGGCAGAAATACGCATGCAAAAGTCTCCAGGTGAGACCGGCCCCACAGCGGAGGCAGGCGCTGACAGTCAGGCCGCTATTGTGACGGCTTCCGCGCGCTGTGAACGCCCGGGACTGCAAAGGGCTGCCCGCATGCAGATCTGGACGCGGCTGCCGGTGCGGATGCCGATCAGGTTTTGACCGCTTGGTGCGATGGGTTTTGCTGCCTGCGGCGCCCTAGCCAGATCTTTTGACTAATTGCCATTCGATCACATGTATTCGTATTTCATCTAATACTAATCTTATTAAGAATTAGCCATCATCGGTTCCTCTCTCCCAGACTTTGGACCCGTGGGCATATGGCATTGATTCAGACCTTCATCGCGTTGCTTGGTGATAGCGCAGTTCTCCGCAGCCAGCAGGACCTGGCCGGCCATGTGACCGACTGGCGCGGGCGCTACCAGGGCCAGGCCCAGTGCGTTGTGTTTCCGTCGACGACAGCGCAGGTGGCGGAGGTGGTCCGGCTCTGCCATGCAGCGCAGGTGCCGGTGGTGGCCCAGGGCGGCAATACCAGCCTCTGCGAAGGCGCGATTCCGCGTGCCGATCTGCCCGAGACGGTGGTCATCAACCTGGGCCGCATGCGCCAGGTGCGCGCGGTCGATCCGGCCAACAACTCGATGGTGGTCGATGCCGGCTGCGTGCTGCAGACCGTGCAGGAGACCGCCCGCAGCCATGGGCGGCTCTACCCGGTGAGCCTGGGCGCCGAAGGCTCCTGCCAGATCGGCGGCAATATCGCGACCAATGCCGGCGGCACGGGGGTGCTGCGCTATGGCAATACCCGCGAGAACGTGCTGGGCCTCGAAGTGGTGTTGCCCGATGGCCGCATCTGGGAAGGGCTCTACGGCCTGCGCAAGAACAACACCGGCTTTGATCTCAAGCATTTGTTCATTGGCTCCGAAGGCACGCTGGGCATCATCACCGGCGCCACGCTCAAGCTCCACCCGCTGCCCACGGCGCGGGCGATGGCCTGGCTGGCGGTGGAGTCGCCCCAGGCGGCGATCGCCATGCTGGCCCGTTTCCAGAGCCGCTGCAGCGCCTCGCTGTCGGCCTTTGAGATGCTCAACGATGTGCAGCTGAACATTGTGCTGAACCATGTGGCCGACCGGCGCGCGCCGCTCAGCCCCAGCTACCCCTGGCATGTGCTGGTGGAGCTGACCGACACCTGCGACGAGGCGCTGCTGTCCGCTGCGCTCGAAGAGACGCTGTCGGCTGCTGCCGAAGAGGGCCTGCTGCTGGATGCGGCCATCGCCACCAACGGCAAGCAACAGGCCGACTGGTGGGAGGTGCGCCACAGCGTCTCCGAAGGCAACAAGAAGGCCGGCATCGGCATCAACACCGACCCGGCCGTGCCGCTGTCGGCCATCCCGGCCTTCATCAGCCAGGCAACGGCTGCGGCGCACGGCATTGTGCCGGGCGCGCCCATCATCATCGTGGCCCACCTGGGCGACGGCAATGTGCACTTCATCCCGCAGCTGCAGTTTGCGCAGTGGCAGGCGCTCTCGCCCGCTGAGCAGGACCAGCTCTCGCACCGCGTCAAGCAGGCCGTCAACGAAGTGGCCTGCGCGCTGGCAGGCACCTTCAGCGCCGAGCATGGCATCGGCCAGGTGCTGACCGACGAGATGGCGCTGTTCAAGCCCGCCGTCGAGCTCGATCTGATGCAGGCCATCAAGCGCGCCATCGATCCGCAGCAGCGCTTCAACCCCGGGCGCCTGCTGCCGCCCGCCCCCTGATCCCACCCCTCCCTTGACTTCCCCTGCCTCTTCCTTCGAAAGGACACTTTATGACTGAGATCACTACCTCCCGTCGCACCGCACTGAAGGCGGCCGTGGCTGGCGCAGGCCTGATTGCTGCACCTGCCGTACTGCGTTATGCCCGTGCCACGTCCAAGCGTATCGTGGTGCGTGATGACGGCGGCATCTACACCAAGGCCTATGGCGCGGTGTACTACAAGCCTTTCACGCAGAAGACCGGCATCGAAGTGGTGGGGGTACAGGCAACGGCCGAGCCTGTGGCGCAGATCCGCAGCATGGTCGAGACCAAGAACTACACCTGGGACATGGCCAAGATCAGCCAGCCCGCCATTCTGCTGCTGACCGAAGGCGGCAAGGTGCTGCTGGAAAAGCACGGCCTGGAAAACGACCCCTTCGTCAAGACCATCCCGGCGCAGTACATGTCGCCCTACGGCGTGGGCACCAATGTCTACAGCACCGTGCTGGCCTACCGCGAAGAGGCCTTCAAGGGCCGCGCCGCGCCCAAGTCCTGGGCCGATTTCTGGAACGTCAAGGACTTCCCCGGCCGCCGTGGCATCCGCAAGCACCCGTTTGACACGCTGGAGCAGGCCGCGATGGCCTCGGGCGTCTCTGCTGCGCAGCTGTACCCGCTGGATCTGGACCGCGCCTTCAAGGCCCTCGATGAGATCAAGCCCAAGATCGATGTCTGGTGGAACTCCGGCGCCCAGGTCGAGCAGATGCTCAAGTCCGGCGAAGTCGACATGATCGCCACCTGGGTGTCGCGCCCGCAATCGGCCAATGCCGATGGCGCCAAGATCGGCATCGTCTGGAACCAGAACATCTGGGGCGTGGACAGCTGGTCCATCCTGGCGGGCACGCCCAATGCCGACGCCTGCCGCGAGTTCATCAAGTTCGCGTCCGAGCCCCAGCGCATGGCCTCGCTGACCCAGTACTTTGCCGCCGGCGTCACCCAGCCAGAAGCCTTCAAGTTCATCAAGCCCGAGCTGGCCAAGGAATCGCCCACCTATCCCGACAACATCAAGAACGGCGTGCAGATCGATGCCAAGTACTGGGTGGCCAACCAGGCTGCGGTGATCGAGAAGTTCAACGGCTGGGTGCTCAAGTAAGCGCTACCCGCCAGCGATGACGAAGCCTGCAGCGGCACGCCGCTGCAGGCATGTGGGAGTCTCTGCAAAGCTCCCTGCCCCGGGCGAGGGTTTTGCAGAGCCTCCGTTGGTTCATTCATTGCACCCCGGTGCAATGGAGAAGATTGAAATGAAGAATATAAAACTGTCGATTGCGGGCCTGACCAAGCGCTACGGCTCCTTTGTCGCGCTGCACCCCACCAACCTGGAAGTGCCCGAAGGCGAGTTCCTGACCTTGCTGGGCCCTTCGGGCTCGGGCAAGACCACCTTGCTGAGCATGATCGCCGGCCTGTCCGTGCCCGATGGCGGCCAGCTGCTGATCAATGGCAAGGATGTGACCTATGGCGCGCCCTATGAGCGCGACATCGGCATGGTGTTCCAGAACTATGCGCTGTTCCCGCACATGACGATTGCCGAGAACATCGCCTTTCCGCTGAAGATGCGCAAGCTGGACCGCGCCACCGCGATGAAGCGCGCCATGGAGGCGCTGGAGCTGGTGCACCTGCCCCATGTGGCGCAGCGCTTTCCCAAAGAATTGTCGGGTGGCCAGCAGCAGCGCATTGCGCTGGCGCGCTGCCTGGTCTACAAGCCCTCGATCGTGCTGATGGATGAGCCCCTGGGCGCGCTGGACAAGAAGCTGCGCGAACACATGCAGCTGGAGATCAAGCGCATCCACCGCGAAGCCGGCACCACCATCGTCTATGTGACCCACGACCAGGAAGAGGCGATGACCATGTCGGACCGCATCTGCCTGATGAACGGCGGCCGCATCGAGCAGCTGGGCTCGCCCGCAGACCTGTACTTCCGCCCGCGCACGCCGTTTGTGGCCGATTTTCTGGGTGAGAGCAATCTGTTCAAGGGCACGGTGGTGTCCAGCCAGGGCGGCCAGGCCCGCGTGGCCTTGAACGGCACCAACACCGAGTTGCTGGCCTCGGCCGACCAGCCGCTCTCCACCGGCGCCAAGGTCTGCGTGATGGTGCGCCCGCAGAACATGGCCGCCGCCGCTGCGGCCCAGGGCGCCAGCGAGCGCTTCAGCGGCCAGCTGCTCGATACGATGATCACCGGCAGCCTCACCAAGCTCTACCTGAAGGCGCCAGCGCTTAGCAGCGAGCCGGTGGTGCTGTCCTTCCCGACCTCCATCGCCAAGCATGACCACGCGCTGGGCAGCACCTTGGACTTTGGCTGGTCCAGCAGCGACGCCGTGGCCGTCCCGGAGCCCGCATGAACAGCGCCGCCACCCCCCGTGCCGCCTGGGTGAGGCCGCTGATGATGGCCGCACCGCTGGTCATGCTGTTTCTGGTGCTGCTGGTCTACCCGGTGGGCCAGTTGCTGCTGCTGAGCATCTACAGCGATGGCAGCTTCAAGTGGAACAACTACAGCCAGCTGTTCAGTTCCTCGGTGTATCTGGACACCATGTGGATCACCTTGAAGATCTCGCTGGTCACGGCGCTCTTGTCCATCGTCGGCGGCTACCCGATTGCCTACCTGGTCTCGTCGCTGCAAAAGGACAAGAAAAGCCGCTGGGTGTTCTGGATTCTGCTGTCGTTTTGGACCAGCTTTCTGGTGCGCGCCTTTGCCTGGATCGTCGTGCTGGGCCGCAATGGCCTGGCCAACCAGCTGCTGCTGGCGCTGGGCCTGCAGGATGCGCCCTCGAACATGCTCTACAGCTTTGGCGCCGTGCTCGTGGGCATGGTCCATGCGCTGATGCCGCTGGCCGTGCTGACCATGCTCTCGGTGATGGAGAACATCGACCGCAACCTGCCGCGCGCCGCGCTCACCTTGGGTGCGCGCCCGGGCACGGCGTTCTGGCGCGTCTACTTTCCGCTGTCCATGCCCGGCGTGGCTGCGGGCGCCATCATGGTCTTTGTCACCGCCGTGGGCTTTTTCATCGTGCCCCAGCTGCTGGGCGGCCGCAAGGAGACCATGATCACCCAGCTGATCATCGAGCAGGTGATGCAGGTGATGAACTGGGGCTTTGCCGGCGCCATCTCGGTGCTGCTGCTGGTCGTCGTGCTGATCGTGTTTGCGATCTATGACAAGGTGCTGGGTCTGTCGACGATGACGGGCGCACAGTCGGACAAGAGCAACCACAGCAGCGGTTTCATGCGCCAGCTGTCCGAGATGGTGCTGGGCTTGCTCGGCAGCATCAGCGACCGGCTGATTGCGCTGGTGCCGCGCTCGCGCAAACGCGATCTGCAGCAAGGGGATTCCTTCGTGCTGCGCGCCAGTGTGGTGGCCCTCTTGGTGTTCCTGAGCGTGCCTGCACTGCTGATGATCCCGATCTCGTTTGCCGACAAGTCGGGCCTGAACTGGCCGCCCCAGGGCTTTACCCTGCAGCACTACCAGGACATGCTGGCCTCGCCGCTGTGGATCAACGCCACGGTGCGCAGCTTTGTCGTGGGCTTCTTTGCCGCGCTGGCGGCCATGGCCGTGGGCACGCCGGTGGCCTTCTTGCTGGTGCGCGGCCAGATGCGCGGCAAGGCCTTGCTGCTGGCCTTTGTGCTGTCGCCGCTGATCATCCCGCGCATGATCATTGCCGTGGGCATGTTCTATTTCTTCTCCAAGGTGGGCCTGGTGGGCACCTCGCTGGGCCTGGTGCTGGGGCATACCGTCATCGCCATCCCCTATGTGGTGATGACCATGATGGCCGTGCTGCGCAACTACGACACGCGCCTGGACATGGCCGCCCAGAGCCTGGGCGCGCGCCCCTGGCAGACCTTGCGCTACGTGACCTTCCCGATCATTGCCGCCGGCCTGACCTCGTCCTTCCTGTTTGCCTTTGCCACCTCGTTTGACGAGCTGACCATCTCGCTGTTTGCCTCCGGGGGCCTGAGCTCCACCCTGCCCAAGCAGTTCTGGGATGAAGTGACCCTGCAGATCTCGCCGGTGATTGCCGCCGTCTCGACCTGCCTGTTCGCCTTCATTGGCATTTTGATCACCTGTGCGGACTGGCTGCGTCGCCGCTCCGCCGCTTCTTTGAATTGATGAACCATGACTACACGTATCACCTCTGAGCAACTCCGCGGCATCTTTCCGGCACTGGCCACGCCCGTGACCGCTGACGGCCAGATCGACACCCAGGCCGTGCGCGCGCTGCTCGACCACCTGCAAGGCAGCGGCATCAGCGGCACCGTGCCACTGGGCGGCACGGGCGAATACGGCGCGCTGTCGCGTACCGAGCGAGCCCGCATGGTGGCCACGGTGCGCGAGCACCAGGCCGCCGACCTGCCGGTGCTGGCCGGCGTGCTCGACCCCGGCTACCACGACGCCATTGCCTCCGGCCAGGCGCTGGCCGATGCCGGCGCGGATGCGCTGATGCTGCTGACGCCCTACTACACCACGCCATCGCAGCAAGGCATCCGCGACTACTTCATGCGCTATGCCGATGCGTCGCCGCTGCCGGTGGTGATCTACGAGATCCCTTACCGCACCCGCATCTCGATTGCGCCCGAAGTGCTGCATGAACTGTCGCGCCACGAAAACATCATCGGCATGAAGGCCTGCAACACCGACATGTACCACTTCCTCAAGGTGGTCCAGGGCGTGGATGCCAGCTTTGCGGTGCTGAGCGGCGAGGACACCATCTTCCCCGCGCAGATGCTCTGCGGCGCCCAGGGCGGCATCATCGTGACGGCCAATCTGCTGCCCAAGACCTGGACCCGCATGTACGAACTGCTGACCAGCGGCAAGACCGAAGAAGCACTGGCCCTGCACCAGGAGCTGATTGGCCTCTTGGACCTGGCCTTTGCCGAGACCAACCCCGGCCCGATGAAGTCGGTCTGGGACCTGGTGGGCGTGCAGGCCCCGCACCTGCTGGCCCCGCTGGTCGACTGCAACCCCGAGCTGTCCGCCCGCCTGCGCCAGGCGCTGGCGACCCGCCTGCAGGCCGAGCGCCAGCTGGCCTGAGCGAGCATCCGCCATGCTGCCCGCCATCAAAGACTACCGCGCGCTGGCCCGCCGGCGCCTGTCCCGCTTTGCCTTTGACTACCTCGAAGGCGGCGCCGAAGACGGCCGCAGCATGGCCCGCAACCTCGCCTCCTGGGGCGATGTCACCTTCTTGCCGCGCACGATGGTCGATGTCAGCCAGGTGGATACCAGCATCACCTTGTTTGGCCGCAAGCAGGCGATGCCCGCTTTTGTGGGCCCGACCGGGCTCAACGGCCTGTACTGGCCGCAGGCCGAGCAGGTGCTGGCCCGCGCAGCGCATGCCGCCGGCCTGCCCTTTGTGATGTCGACCGCCTCCACGTCGCTGTTGGAAGATGTGCGCGCCGCCAGCCCGGGCGATCTGTGGCTGCAGCTCTATGTGCAAAAGGACCGGCGCATTGCGCAAAGCATGATGGCGCGCGCGCAGGCCGCGGGCTTCAGCGCGCTGATGCTGACGGTGGACACCATGGTGCATGGCAAGCGCGACCACGATGTGCGCAACGGCTTTCGCATGCCCGTGCCCTGGACGCCCCGGCTGCTCGCCGACCTGCTCAGCCACCCGCGCTGGTGCCTGCGCATGCTGCGCCAGGGCGGCTCGCCGCAGCTGGTCAACCTGGCGCGCAGCGCCGGGGTGGAGAGCAATATCCAGAAGCAGGCCGCCGCGATGAGCCGTGAGATGGACATGGCCCTGCGCTGGGAAGACCTGGCCTGGGTGCGCCGCCACTGGCAGGGCCCGGTCATCGTCAAGGGCCTGCTGAGCGCGGGCGATGCCCAGCGCGCGCTGCAGGCCGGCGCCGATGGCATCGTGGTCAGCAACCACGGCGGGCGCCAGCTGGAGTGCGCACCCGCACCGATGGCGCAATTGCCGCAGATTGCCGACGCCGTTCATGGCAAGATGCATATCTTTGTCGATGGCGGGGTGCGCCGAGGCAGTGACATCGCCAAAGCCCGGGCGCTGGGGGCCGATGCCGTTCTGCTGGGGCGCGCGCCTCTGTACGGGCTGGCCTCGCGCGGGCCCCAGGGCGTGGCCGAGGTTCTGGAGATACTGCGCGCCGAGCTGGAGACCACCCTCCGATTGCTGGGCGCCCCACAGGCCACCAGCCTGGACGCGACCTTTCTGCAAAAATACTAGACAGTGACCCGAGACAGCCGCTTTTTACGATGCCTAAAACCACACACAGCATTGCCGAGCCCGTAGCAAGCGTTGAACCCACCGCCCGTGAATCCTCATTGTTTGTCGGCTCGCTGGCCAAGGCCTTCCAGGTGCTGGAGGCCTTTCGCGACACCCACCGCGAGATGTCGCTCGCCGAGATTGCCCGCGCCGCCCAGCTCGACCGCAGTGCCACCCAGCGCATCATCTTCACCCTGGAGAAGCTGCGCTATATCCGGCGCCTGCCCGGCTCCAACCTCTACACGCTCGCGCCCGAGGTGCTGCGCCTGTCCTACAACTACCTGCGCTCGCAACGCATCGTCGAGCGTGCCTACCCCTACCTGATCGAGATGACCCACACCCTGGGCGAGACCTCGAACCTGCAGGAGATGGATGGCAACGAGGTGGTCTTTATCGCCAAGGTGCCGGGCCGCTATATCTACAACTCGGACTTTGCCGTGGGCTCGCGCCTGCCTGCGGCCTATACCGCCTCGGGCCGCGCCATGATGGCCAAGCTGCCGATGGACGAGCGCCTGCGCCTGATCGAATCGACCCCACTGGTCAAGATCACCGCGCAAACCATGACCGACCCCGAGGAGCTGCTGCGCTGCATCGAAGACGCCGAGCGTGACGGCTATGCGATTGTGCAGAACCAGACCGTGGTGGGCGATATCTCGGTGGCCGCAGCCATCACCGGCCGGGGCGGTGTGCCCATTGGCGCGATCACCATCTCGGCCCCCTCCACCCGCTGGGGCACGGCCAAGGCCGAGGCCGAGCTGCTGCCCCATGTGCTGCTGGCGGCGACCTCGATCTCCAACATCCTGGATAACTTCTAGACGATCAACGTTATTCGGCCAGGTCGAAAATAGGCATGGATTCAGCGAAAAACCCCGCTCACAACGCGCCGATATGTCCATATGACGTTTAAGTTGTATGAATAGTGAACAATAGCGTTTATAGATATACACAAGACCAACTGACTACTGCACTGCTATGAGCGCCTTTCTCGAAGAACGTGTCCTGTCTGTTCACCACTGGACCGATCGTTTGTTCTCCTTCACGACCACCCGTGATCCCGCGCTGCGTTTTTCCAGCGGCCACTTCACGATGATTGGCCTGAAGGTCGATGGCAAGAACCTGCTGCGCGCCTATTCCATCGCCAGCCCCAACTACGAGGAGCACCTGGAGTTCCTGTCGATCAAGGTCGATGACGGCCCGCTGACCAGCAAGCTCCAGCACATCCAGGTGGGTGACACCATCATCGTCGGTAAAAAGCCCACGGGCACCTTGCTGGTCGATTACCTGCTGCCGGGCAAGAACCTGTACCTGATCGGCACCGGCACGGGCCTGGCGCCCTGGCTGTCGGTAGCGCGCGACCCCGAGACCTATGACCACTTCGAAAAGGTCGTTGTGGTGCACGGCGTGCGCCAAGTCCAGGAACTGGCCTACCAGCAGCTGCTCGAAGAAGAGCTGCCCAACCACGAATTCCTCGGCGAAATCGTCAAGGACAAGCTGGTGTACTACCCGACGGTGACGCGCGAGCCTTTCCGCAACCAGGGCCGTATCTCCAACCAGATCACTGCCGGCACCTTCCCGCAGAACATTGGCCTGCCCGAACTGAACCCGGACACCGACCGCGTGATGCTCTGCGGCAGCCCCGCGATGCTCGCTGAGCTGAAGGAACTGCTGGAAGCCAAGGGCTTCAAGGAAGGCAATACCTCGACACCCGGCGACTTTGTCGTCGAGCGCGCCTTCGTCGAGAAGTAAGCAGCGCCCCCGCCCAGCAAAAAACGACCCGAGGGTCGTTTTTTGTTGCCTGCAGCGCAGATTAGATCAGCTGCTCGGTGTAGAAATTGCCACCGTGGTAGAGCAGCGGTGGCACGCCCACCACATGCTGGCAGTGCGCCACCTCGCCAACCAGGATCACATGGTCGCCCGCATCATGGTGCGGGCCGTTGCGGCACTCAAAGCTGGCAATGGCGCCGGCGAGCAGCGGCACGCCGGTCACGCCCACTTCATACTCCACGCCCGCCCAGCGGTCGATGCCCTTGCGGCTGAACTGCAAGGCCAGCTCCTTTTGGTGCGCGCCCATCACATTGACCGCGTAGTGGCTGACGGTCTCAAACAACGGCATCGAGCTGGCCGTTTTCATCAGGCTCCACAGCACCAGCGGCGGGGTGAGCGATGCGGAATTGAAGGAGCTGATGGTCAAGCCGACCTTGTTGCCATCGGGCGCCAGCGCCGTCACCACCGCCACCCCGGTGGCGAACTGGCCCAAGGCATTGCGAAACTCACGTTCGGAAAACGAGGCAGAAACAGGCGATTGCAGGTGTTCAGGGGGGAGGGAGCGGTTCACGGGGCAGGCAGACGGCAGGGGCAGACGCCATGCCGTCAAAAGCATGGATAGCGGTCATTATCGGCCAGGGGGCGAGGCCCCTGCGCGCGTAGGTGCTTGAAAACAAGGCAGGCGGGCCGCATCTGCGGGGGAAACACACGGCGAGAAGCAAACCTATGTCCTTGATTCCCAACTTCGCGATGCTCGGCAGTGGCCCGACGGTGCTGATGCTCCACGATGCCGACACCGACCACCTGGGCTTTGCCCCGCAGGTGGAGCTGCTCGCCAGCCAGGGCTACCGCGCGATCGCCTGGGACATGCCCGGCTACCATGCCAACCCGCCGCCCTATGGCGGCTACAGCCTGAAGGCGCTGGCCGCCACGGCGGACGGCCTGCTCGAAGCGCTGAAGATTGGCCGCGCCCATATCGTTGGCCATGGCATGGGCGCGATGGTGGCCGCCGAACTGGCCCTGCGCCACCCCACCCGCGTGCGCAGCCTGAGCCTGGTGGCCGGCGGCCCGGCGCTGGAGGCGGACAGCCAGCAGCACTGGGTGCAGACGCGCCAGCAACTGCTGGCCCAGTGCCAGCAGCAGGCCAGCACCGAGCCGGTGCAGATGCAGCGCTTTGCCGAGCTGCTGGTGCAGCTGCAATCGGGCCAGCAGGCCTTGCCCGAAGGCTTGCAGCTGGCGCGCCACGCGATCACCCAGATCCAGCCGCTGGCCTATGGCCGCATGCTGGAGATGCTGGCCGGCCCCAGCACCCTCGCCGAGCGCCTGCCCCACCTCAGCCAGCGCTGCCTGCTGGTGAGCGGCGGCCAGGATGTCTGCATGCCGCCCCAGCGCATGCAGGCGCTGGCAGACCAGCTGCCCGATGCTCGGCATGCCTGCCTGGAGGGCGTTGGCCACTGGCCCCAGCTGGAGAGCCCCGATGCCTTCGAAGGCCTGCTGCTCGACTTTTTGGCGACCCAGCGCGCCACGGTGCACTAGGAAAAACCCGCAAGTCCGGCGCCTGCGGCGGCGGTTTGCCTCTGCAGGTGGTTGACTTGCCATCCTGGCAATGCAGCCCGCTTGGCGCCACCGGGGCAAAAAACTGGCATGCTATGGGGTTTGGCGTGCAGCCCGTCACTTTCCTGGAGCCTCTCCAGGCTGGCGGACGGCCACCATGATCGGCAGCGGCTCCCCACAGGACGCTGCTGTCCCTGTTGCCAACTGAAGGATTAGTCCCGTGTCCCCCTCTTCCCTGACCTTTGCCGTCACCCCATCGAGCCAGCCACGCAGCGCCCAAGAGCGCGCCAAGATTCTGGACAACCCGGGTTTTGGTCTGCACTTCACCGACCACATGGTCTCGGTGCACTGGGACAAAGAGGGCGGCTGGCGCGATGCGGCCGTGACCCCGTACGGCCCGATTGCGCTGGACCCCGCCGCTGCCGTGCTGCACTACGGCCAGGAAATCTTTGAAGGCATCAAGGCCTACCGCCATGCCGATGGCTCGGTCTGGACCTTCCGCCCGCAGGCCAATGCCGAGCGCCTGCAGCGCTCCGCCCGCCGCCTGGCGCTGCCTGAGCTGCCGGTCGATATTTTTGTCGAATCGCTCAAGCAGATCATCGCCGTGGACAAGGACTGGGTGCCCAGCGGCAACGAAGCGAGCCTCTACCTGCGCCCCTTCATGATCGGTGACGAAGTCTTCCTGGGCGTGCGCAGCGCCCACAAGGCCACCTACTACGTGATCGCCTGCCCAGCAGGCCCTTACTTTGCCAAGGGCGTGGCGCCTGTGGCGATCTGGCTGTCCACCGACTTTGCCCGCGCAGCCAAGGGTGGCACGGGCGCTGCCAAGTGCGGCGGCAACTATGCCGCTTCGCTGCTGCCCCAGCAGCAAGCGCAGGACAACGGCTGCTCGCAGGTGCTGTTCCTCGACCCTGCCGAAGGCAAGTACCTCGAAGAGCTGGGCGGCATGAACGTGTTCCTGGTATACGGCAAGGAAAACAAGCTGGTCACCCCTGCGCTGTCGGGCAGCATTCTGGAAGGCATCACGCGCGACTCGCTGCTGCAACTGGCACGCGACCGTGGCATGGTGGTCGAAGAGCGCAAGATCGCTGTGGACGAGTGGAAGCAAGGCGTGGCCTCCGGTGACATCACCGAAGTGTTTGCCTGCGGTACCGCTGCCGTCATCACCCCCATCGGCCAGCTCAAGGGCGAAGGCTTCTCGGTGGGCGACCTGTCGGCCCCCGCTGGCGAAGTCACGATGGCCCTGCGCAAGGAACTGACCGACATCCAGTACGGCCGCGCCCCTGACCGCCACGGCTGGCTGGTGCGTCTGGACGCCTGATCCGTCCGCAATAAACGCTAAAAGGGCTGCACACTGTGCGGCCCTTTTTCATGGCGTTGTCCGTTGCCGTTCAGGCGGCGACTGCGGCCCGGCGCTTGGCTTCGCTTTCATAGCCGTAGAAGCCAAACTGCATCTCTGGCATGCGGCCGCTCACCAGCTCGGCCATGGCCTTGCCGCTGCCGGCGCCATGGGTCCAGCCCAAGGTGCCGTGGCCGGCATTGATCCAGAGCTTGCTGATCTTGGTGCGGCCGATGAACGGGATATTGGTCGGCGTGGCGGGTCGCAGGCCGGTCCAGAACTGCGGGTTGCCGCCTTGCTCGGGCAGGCGGGTGTCGCAGACGCCGGGCATCAGCTCCTCGATGCGGCGCGCCAACATATGGCAGCGGGCCTTGGCCAGCGGGCTGTCCAGCGAGCTGTCAAAACCGTTGAGCTCGATGGTACCGGCCACGCGCAGCTCATTGCCCAGGCGGCTCATCGCCAGCTTGTTGCCATCGTCAATGCAGCTGACAAAGGGCGCGGCCTCGGGCTTCAAGATCGGCAAGGTGGCGCTGTAGCCCTTGCCCGGGTAGATGGCGACATTCAGTCCCACGGTGCGCAGCAGCGGCGCGGTGTAGCTGCCGCAGGCCACGATGACGGCATCGCCCTGCAAGGTGCGTGGGCTGCTGTCGGCGCCCGCTGCGGTGGCACGCACGGTGACCGAATCGATCGCGCCGCCGGCCACATTCAACCGCTCGACCCGGTGGTTGTAGAGAAACTGCACACCGCCCTGTGCGCAGAGCTGGGCGAGCTTTTGCGTGAACACGCGCGCATCGCCGCTCTCGTCGCTCTCGGTAAAGGTGCCACCCTTGATATGCGCGGCATAGGGCTTGAAGGCGGGCTCGATCTTCAAAAACTCTTCGGTGCTGACCATGCGGCGGTTCACCCCGTACTGGCGCATCAGGTCGACGGCCATCTGCGCATCCTGCACCGCTTCGTCGCTGGTGAAGAAGTGGGCGATGCCGCGCTCGAGCCGGTTGAACTGGATGCCGGTCTGCGCCACCACGGCCTTCAAGGCGTTGTGGCTGTAGGCACCCAGCGCGACGATCTGCTGCACATTGCGGGCAAAGGAGCGGTCATTGCACTCGGCCAGAAACTGCGTGAGCCAGCGCCATTGCTGCGGATCGGCATGGGGGCGCAGCAACAGCGGTGCCTCCTTGTCGAACATCCACTTGAGCGCCTTGAGCGGGGCATGCTTGTTGGCCCAGGGCTCGCAGTAGCTCACCGAGATCTGCGCGGCATTGGCATAGCTGGTCTCCAGCGCCGCGTCCGGTTGGCGATCCACGACGGTGACGTCATGGCCGAGTTGCAGCAGATGCCAGGCAGTGCTGGTGCCGATGATGCCGGCGCCGAGGATGATGACTTTCATGGCTCTCAGTGTCTGGCATCTTGGCTGTAACATAAAGTGCAATTAAACTTCTTCAAGATTCATCAGTTCTGCTAATACTGGAGCCCCATGAGCAACCTGGACCCGGTCGCGCTGGAATGCCTGGCCGCCGTGATTGAAGAAGGCGGTTTCGAGAAGGCCGCGCTGCGCCTGAATGTGACGCAATCGGCCGTCTCGCAGCGGCTGCGCGCGCTGGAGGCGCAGATCGGCTCGGTGCTGGTGGTGCGCAGCCGCCCGCTGCGGCCCACCGCTGCCGGCCAGCTGCTGCTCAAGCACACCCAGCAGCTGCGGCTGCTGCGCACCGACCTGGAGCAGGAGCTGCACAGCCTGCTGCCCCACGCCATGGGCCGCAGCGCGCATGACGAGGCCATCTCGATTGCCATCAATGCCGACAGCATTGCCACCTGGGCGCTCGATGCGCTGCAGGACATCGCACTGCAGCAGCTGCCGCTGGAGATCATCACCGACGACCAGGACCACACCTTGGAGCTGCTGCGCACCGGTGAGGTGCTGGGCTGCGTCACCACCATGCCGCAGGCGCTGCGCGGCTGCCGCGTGACCGCGCTGGGCGCGATGCACTACATTGCTGTGGCAGCGCCCGCCTTTGCCCAGCAGCATGTGCCGCAGGGCATCAACCGCAGCAACTTCAAGCACCTGCCGTTTCTCAGCTACAACCGCAAGGACGACATGCAGCGCGTGTTTGTCGCCCGCGCGATGGGGCTCAAGACCGTTGGCCTGCACCAGCTCTTTGTGCCCAATTCCGAAGCCCAGGTGCGCGCCGTGGCCGCTGGCTGGGGCGTGGGCGTGGTGCCCGAGCTGCTGGCCCGCCCTTATCTCGCCGATGGCCGCCTGGTCAATGTGGCCGAGGCCCAGGTGCTGCGCGTCGACCTTTACTGGCACTGCTGGAACCTGCAGTCGGCCTTGCTGGGCGCCCTGAGCGACGCGATGGTGCACAGCGCCAAGAGCAGCCTGGCGCCGCCCACGGCCGCAGCCCGCGCCACCGTCAAGGCATAAAAAAACTGCCTGCACCCCCAGGGGGATGCAAGCAGTTTCCGGATGTCCACAGGCATTCATCGCACCGGTGGTTCCATCCCTCCCTCATCAGTGAAATCCATTGCTTGTGCAGTATCCACGCCAAGTATTGCTATATGGTGAATAGCAAATGACAGACGCATGATCTGATCCATTTACCGAATCAGCAATACCGGCAGCTTGCTCTCGGCCAGCACCTGGGTCGCCACCGAGCCCAGCACCAGCTTGGCCAGTGCGCCATGGCCCCGGGTGCCCATGATCAGCAGGTCATAGCCACCCTTATCGGCCGTCTCGGCAATGGTCTGCGAGATCGGGCCGACAGCGGTCTCGGCCACAGCCTTCACCTGGTGGGCGGCCAGAAACTCCTGCACCGGCACCAGCACCTTCTGCGCCTCTTCGCTGTGGTAGTCATCCACCAGCGCCTTGCCCAAGGCCTTGGCGGCCCGGGGCGGCAGCAAGGGCTGCACCGTGAGCACCGTGTAATGGTGGTTGGGCGTCAGCCACTCTGCGTGCGCTGCCAGGTAATCGAGCATCTTCTGGGTGTAGGGGCTGCCATCAACGGCCAACAAAATACGCATGCCTTGACTCCTTCAAAAAGGGGTGAGGGACCCAACACCGGTGGCGCCACCAACGCTGGACTGTGGCCTGGCAAACCCGCGCTCCATCAGCGAGAACGCGCTTTTCAGGCTAAATCATGTGTATCAGCTTATAGATTTACCGTCAAACGGGCATTGATGTGCATCAGGCGCGGCGATAAATTTAGGTAAAAACCCTTGGATTTGATCGAAGATGCTAAGCACGCCTCAGAGAAGAACTGTCGACCGTAAACATTTTGCTGCTGAAATGCGCCTCAATAACTGTTTTAGGGACACGGTATGCAAAATGGAGATGAATACGCGGGATATAAGCAGCCGTTCAAGACATGGCGGCGCCGCAGAGGCTAGTCAGCGCCAAGCACACAACCTTACCGTACCCATGTTGTGGAGCCGCGCGAGAAGTGGTGGCGCGCTAAGCAGTCCCTGAGAACCTGTCGCTTTACACCGCCACCAAGCAATGCGGGTTGAAGGTTTCCTGCTCGCCCTTGCGCGCATAGCCCAGCGGGTTGGCCACAACTCGGCATTGCCAGGGGCGGCCATCGCTGTGCTGGCCTTTGGCCACATAGTCGCTGGGCGCATGCAGATGGCCGTGGATCCAGAGGTCGGCATAGGGCAGCAGGTCATCGAGCACATTGCAAAAGCCGGCGGTGCCCGGGGTCAGCCCATAGCGCGGATCGGCGCTGCGCAGGCTGGGCGCAAAGTGGGTGATGACGACGGTCTTGCCGTCAAAGGGCTCGGCCAGTGCGGCGCGCAGCCATTCCTGGCAACGCAGCGCTTCGTCGCGCATCTCGGCGGCCAGAAAGGGCTGGCCATTGCGCTCGCTCTGGGCCTTGGTCAGGTAGAAGTTGGCGGCCTTGAAAGCCTTCTCGCGCTGCTTCATCAGCGCACCCAATTCGGTCACGCCGTTGTGCAGCGCAATGGCGTCGTAGTCGGACCAGAGGGTGGTGCCAATAAAGCGCACGCCGTCGATGACCAGGGTGTCGCAGTCGAGCATGGTGATGCCCAGCTTTTCGCAGCTGGCACGCAGGCGCAGCCGGGCGGTATCGAAATCCTGGTTGTCGAACTCATGGTTGCCGGGCACCAGGATCACCGGTTCGGGCCAATGGCCGCCGGCCTGTTGCGGGCTGAACTGGGTGAGGCCAAAATCGGCATCGTCCAGCATCGAGCCATTCTGGTAGGAGCCAATGTCGCCGGCCAGCACCAGCAACTGTGCGCCGGGCGCAGGCTGGGCACGGAAATGGGGGTGGGTCTCCAGATGCAGGTCGGACAGAATTTGCAGGTGCATGGTCGCCAAGCCTACCATGGGCTTTGGCGCCTTGCAGCCCCGCTACATCGGTAATTCCAGGTCAGGAAAAGCCGCCCGGGCCGAGCGCTCCAGCGCGTGCAGCATCCATTCCAGCGCCGAGGGCGGAATATGCCCGCTGCGGCTGCGCCAGAGCGCATCCACATGCACGGCCTCCACGCGCAGCGGCAGCGGCTGGAAGGCCAGCAGATCGGCGATGCCGGTGGCAGGCACAAAGTGGCGCGGCAGGACGGTCAGCAGATCGGTGCGCGCCACCACGCGGGCGGCGGTGAAGTACTGGT
Organism: Comamonas sp. MYb21; assembly: GCF_037479395.1. Taxonomy (NCBI): domain Bacteria; kingdom Pseudomonadati; phylum Pseudomonadota; class Betaproteobacteria; order Burkholderiales; family Comamonadaceae; genus Comamonas; species Comamonas sp. MYb21. Next base: position 55,457 of record NZ_JBBGZC010000009.1, read on the forward strand.
TCACCGTCAGCACCACCCGGCGTTTGCGGCCGATCGATGCCAGCGCCTCGTCCAGAAAGCCAAAGGGCTGGCCGGAAAAGCTCACCAGCATATGGCGCGCATCGCAGTAGCGCTCCAAAGTCAGCAAGCCCTCACTCAAAGGGTGATCCTTGCGCATCACGCAGAGGTATTCGCCGTCATAGAGGCGCCGGCTCTCGAAATCCACCAGGTCCCCCGACTGGGCGCGGGCCGTCATCTCCGCGAGCACAAAGGGGAAATAGCCCACGGCCAGGTCGGCGGTCTCGGCTTCCAGCTCCTCGCGCGGATCCCGGGTAGTGAGTGGTTGCACATGCACAGAGACGCCTGGTGCCTCAGTCTCCAGAATATGCATCAGGCTGGGCAGCAAGGTGGCGGCGGTCGCATCGGCCATCGCCACGACAAAGGCCTGGGTCGCATGGGCGGGGTCAAAGCGCTCCGGTGCAAAGCTGGCCTGCAGGCGCGCCAGCGATTCGCGCACCACCGGCCACAGCGCATTGGCCAGCGGCGTGGGCTCCACACCCTGGCCGCTGCGCACCAACAGCTCGTCATGCAGCGCCTCGCGCAGGCGCCGCATCGCATTGCTGACTGCCGGCTGGGTGATGGCCAGCTTGTCGGCCGCCCGGGTCAGGCTGCGCTCATTCATCACCTCGTCGAATACACGCAAGAGGTTCAGGTCCAGGTGCCGAAATTGGTGGGGCAGCATTTTCAATCCTTTGCAACGCTGGGCGAACCGCAATACATCACTGGCATGAATGATACAGATTCAAAAGATAAATTTGAGAACGTCTAGGGTAAACCCTATACTTCGTTCATCGCTTCAAAGAAGCATTAATACCAAAGACATCCATCATGACCAACAGTTTTGTACACACTGACATGGCTACCGAACACACGGGCGTTCTGCGTGTGGAACGTGCTGCTGAACATCTCAAGACCACCTTCGGCACCAAGGGCGTTGGCGCATCGCTGATGCTGGCCGCGCTGGTCGCTGCCGTGCTGGTGGTTGCTACCCGCCTGGTGGACTCCGTCGCTGGCGGTAGCCACTGGATCGCTGGCTGGGCCCTGCTGTGGGCTGTCGCCTTTGTCGCCATCGCCCTGCTGGCCGCCCCTGCCCGCAACCTGAGCAGCAGCCTGCGCGCCGCCCGCCGCAGCTGGGACGAAGGCCACCGCCGCGCCCTGGAAGACGACAAGACCTGGCAAGTGGCCCTGCAAGACAGCCGCGTGATGGCTGACCTGAACCGCGCCATGAGCGACGCAGCGGTTTCGTTCTACCACAAGAACTACTGATCAACGCCGGGGTTCCTCCAGAGCCCCAGCGCCGGCAGCCACGATCTGCCTTTTCAAGAGCCACGGCATGCCGTGGCTTTTTTGTTGCTGGTGGCTGCATCTCATCCAAAGTGGATCAGCGGTTTGGGATTGCGGAACACCTCCGCCTGCGCAAGCCGCAGGTGCTAGGAAAACGCTTGGCAAGCACTTTCCTGCCCCGCAACATGCTGGCTGTATGCAACAAACCACAGTTCCATCGATGCGCTGACGCTGAGTCCAAGCGCGCTCACAACAAACCAAGCACCCAAAACAAAACCCCGCATGCCTAAAACATGCGGGGTTTTGCTGTGTTGCGCTATCCCAGCCACTGGCAGCGGGGCTACCAGCGAGCTCGCCAGCTACCGATCAAGCAGCGACCAGGCGCTTTTCCAGATCGGCCTTGATGTCCAGCAGCGCCTGGGGCAGGCGCTGGGCCAGGTGGTCGAAATGGGCCTGGTGCGATGCCAGCTCTTCGGTCCAGACGGCGGTGTCGATGTTGGTGACGGTCTTGAACTGCTCGGCATTGAAGTCCAGGCCGGTCCAGTTGATCTCGGCGTACTGCGGCGCGACACCAAAGGCGGTCTGCGTGCCCTGCACCTGGCCTTCGAGGCGGTCGAGCATCCACTTGAGCACGCGCATGTTCTCACCGTAGCCAGGCCAGACGAACTTGCCAGCGGCATCCTTGCGGAACCAGTTGGTGGTGTAGATCTTGGGCAGCTGCGCGCCAGCGGCTTCGAGCTTGTCGCCCAGGTTCAGCCAGTGGGCAAAGTAGTCGCTCATGTTGTAGCCCATGAAAGGCAGCATCGCGAACGGATCGCGGCGCACCACACCTTGCGCGCCAAAGGCGGCAGCGGTGGTTTCGGAGCCCATGGTCGCAGCCATGTAGACGCCTTCCTTCCAGTTGCGCGCCTCGGTCACCAGCGGCACCGTCGTCGAGCGGCGGCCACCAAAGATGAAGGCATCGATCTTCACGCCCTTGGGGTCGTCCCAGGCTTCGTCGAGCGCCGGGTTGTTCGTGGCAGCGACGGTGAAGCGGGCATTGGGGTGGGCGGCCTTGGCGCCGGTTTCCTTGGCGATCTGGGGCGTCCAGTCCTTGCCTTGCCAGTCGATCAGGTGCTCGGGCAGCTGGCCGCTGTCCTTTTCCATGCCTTCCCACCACACATCGCCGTCGTCGGTCAGCGCAACGTTGGTGAAGATCACGTTCTTGTCCAGGCTGGCCATGCAGTTGGGGTTGGTGTGGTAGTTGGTGCCAGGGGCCACGCCAAAGTAGCCGGCTTCGGGGTTGATCGCGCGCAGCGAGCCGTCGGCCTGGGGCTTGATCCAGGCGATGTCGTCGCCAATGGTGGTGACTTTCCAGCCTTCAAAGCCGGTGGGTGGCACCAGCATCGAGAAATTGGTCTTGCCGCAGGCGCTGGGGAAAGCGGCGGCCACATGGTACTTCTTGCCCTGGGGGTTTTGCACACCCAGAATCAGCATGTGCTCGGCCAGCCAGCCCTGGTCGCGGCCCATGGTCGAGGCGATGCGCAGCGCAAAGCACTTCTTGCCCAGCAGCGCATTGCCGCCGTAGCCCGAACCGTAGGACCAGATTTCGCGCGTCTCGGGGTAGTGCACGATGTACTTGGTCTTGTTGCAAGGCCAGCTGGTGGTGTCCTTTTCGCCGGCCTGCAGCGGCGCGCCGATGGTGTGCACGCAGGGCACAAAGGCACCATCGCTGCCGATCACGTCGTACACGGCACGGCCCATGCGGGTCATGATCTTCATGTTGACCGCCACATAGGCGCTGTCGGACAGCTCAATGCCCACGTGGGCAATCGGCGAGCCCAGCGGGCCCATCGAGAACGGCACCACATACATCGTGCGGCCCTTCATACAACCGTCAAACAGCGGCTGTAGAGTCGAGCGCATCTCGGCAGGTTCCATCCAGTTGTTGGTCGGGCCGGCGTCTTCCTTCTTGGCCGAGCAGATGTAGGTGCGGTCTTCCACGCGGGCCACGTCCGACGGATCGGACCAGGCCAGAAAGCTGCCGGGGCGCTTGGCGGGGTTGAGCTTCTTGAAGGTGCCGGCATCGACCAGTTGCTGGCAGAGGCGGTCGTATTCTTCCTGGCTGCCATCGCACCAGTAAACGGCGTCAGGCTTGCACAGTGCGGCCATATCGGCCACCCAGGCGATGAGCTTGGGGTTCTTGACGTAGTCGGGGGCCTGAATGGCGACACCGGCTTGGATGTTTGCGTTCATGGGAAGGCTTTCAAAGTTGTAAACGGTTCATCAAAAACCGCTGCGACAAGCTCCTTGGCCGACAGCAACCCATTTTTGAAAAACCGTCTCCACAGCGTCGGACAAGGCGCAATGCCTGTGCGCAACAATGCCTACGCTGGACTGGCGATTTTAGCAGTCAGCCCCCAAAACGGTGATTTTCAGTCCTCACATCTATGCATTTGATGCATGACAAAATGCATAACTGTATTGATACCGGTTTCTTGGGCAACAGCCCTGTCGCGCAGGTGGCGCTGGGCCCGGCACCACCCAGGCACCACCCAGGCGTCAACCAGACGTCACCCAGGGGCCTGGCCAGCACAGGGCCGTGCCAGCCTTCGTCAGCGAACGCCAGGCAACAAAAAACCCGCCAGCGGCGGGTTCAGCAACGGGGTTTGGCGCGCTTGGCGCGCAGCGCTCAGGCCATGTGTACGGCGATAAAGGCCAGCAGGAACATCATCAGCGCGCCCACCAGCGGCAGCACCACGGGCATCAGCGGAACAATGGCTTCCACGGTATCCATCGGGGCGTGTTCGGTGTCGGCGTCGGTGTGCGGGCTGGACATGGGCTCTCTCCAATGCAAAGGCTGAGGACCATTGTAGCGAGCGGGCGCCGGGCCTGCATGCCGGGCGAACCCTGAGCCTGCCACGGTGCAAGGCCCTGGGTCGGCTCGCCCGCTGTCAGCCCTCCAGCACCGGGTAGAGCGACAGCACCAGCAGCGCCGCCATGCACCAGTTAAAGCGCTGCAGCGCCCGGGGTGTGCGCAGCGCGCGGCCCACGGCGCTGCCAAACAAGGTCCAGACGCTGACGCTGGGGTAGTTCACCAGCCCAAGCACCAGAGCGGCGAGCAGCAGGTTGGCGGCATAGCCATCGCGCGGGGTGTAGGTGGCCACAATGCCGATGGCCATGATCCAGGCCTTGGGATTGACCCACTGGAAGGCAGCGGCCTGCCAAAAGCCAAAAGGTTGCGCAGCCGCCTGCCCGGCACCCGCCTGCCCGGAGCGGGCAATCTTCCAGGCCAGCCACAGCAGGTAGGCGGCGCCCAGGTACTTGAGCCAGGTGTAGAGGCGCGGCTCGCGCTCAAAGGCCACGCCCAGGCCCAGGCCCACCAGCAGCAGCATGGCCACCACCCCCAGGCTGATGCCCAGCATATGCGGCACCGTGCGGCGGTAGCCAAAGCTCGCGCCCGAGGCCGTCAGCATCACATTGTTGGGGCCTGGCGTGACCGAGCTGACAAAGGCGAACAGGGCCAGGGGCAACACAAAGGCGGAGGTTTCGGGCAAAACAGACATGGCAAGCTACGGAAAAAAAGGAGAAAAGAAAAGCTGCTGCCATGCTAAGGCCGTTATGCAGTACAGTACCGGTACACTTTATCTGGCCAGTTCAAGAATTGGCCTGCTCTTATGACCCAGACACTTTCGCCGACTGCTGATATCGCCGATGTCGCCTATACCGCTGCCCCCAGCGCCCCTCCGCTGGCCGCAGCTGCCTGGGGCTGGCAGCCAGTGCGCACCGGCAGCGCATCGCTGGTCGAGCAGCTGGTGGCGCATTTCAGCGACCGCATCCGCAACCACGGGCTGCGCGCGGGCATGCGCCTGCCGTCGGTGCGGGCGCTGGCCGAGCAGGCGGGGGTAAGCCGCGACACCGTCGTGCAGGCCTATGACCGGCTGGCCGCGCAGGGCCTGGTGCAGTCGCGCCGGGGTGCGGGCTTTTTTGTCTGCGCCCAGCGTGCGCTGGCCGAGGCGGCCGCAGCCCCTGCCGCCAGCCTGGCCCAGGGCGCGGCCTTTGATACCTCCTACCTGCTGCGCGGCATCTTCCGCGAGGATGCCGATGGCTCCGGCCACACCGGCAGCGCCGGCTGCCTGCCGGCCAGCTGGATGGACGAGGGCCTGATCAGCGGCGCGCTGCGCGCCATCCTGAAGCAGGGCCTGCGTGCCGAGCGCAGCCTGCTGGGCTATGGCCTGCCCCAGGGCCTGGCACCACTGCGCCGCCAGATTGCGTCGACCTTGCAGGCGCAAGAGGTGCCGGCCCACCCCGAGACCCAGTTGATGACAGTGAGCGGCGTCACCCACGGACTGGACCTGATCGTGCGCTGCTTTCTGCAGCCCGGCGACACCGTGCTGGTCGAGGACCCGGGCTGGTTCCTGATCTTTGGCCGCCTCAACACCATGGGGGTCAACGTGGTGGGCGTGCCGCGCCTGCCTGGCGGCCCCGATGTGCAGGCGCTGCAGGCACTGGCCGCGCAGCACCAGCCCAAGCTCTTTATCCTCAACACCGCCGTGCACAACCCCACCGGGCTGAGCCTGTCGGCCGGCGTGGCGCACGAGGTGCTGCGCATTGCCGAGCGGCATGATTTTCTGCTGGTCGAGGACGACACCTATTCCGAGTACCTGGGCAATATGCCCTTGCGCCTGGCCGCCATGGACCGGCTGCAGCGCGTGCTGCTGGTGGGGGGTTACTCCAAAACGCTGTCTGGCGGCTTGCGCGTGGGCTATGTGGCCGCGCGCCCCGAGTTCATCCACCAGCTGACCGATCTGAAGCTGCTGGGGGGCCTGACCTCGGCGCTGCCCAGCGAGCAGATCGTGCACCGCATCCTGGCCGATGGCAGCTACCGCAAGCATGTGGACCGGCTGCGCGAGCGGGTCGACAAGGCGCGCCACCGCTGCCTGCGCCAGCTCGAAGCGCTGGGCTGCCACGCGGTGCATGAGCCGGTCGCCGGCACCTTCGCCTGGGTGGACTGCGGTATGGATTCGGAACTGCTGGCGCGCCAGGCCAGCGAGCATGGCCTGCTGCTGGCGCCTGGCGTGCTGTTCTCGCCGCGCCAGGCGCCGTCGCGCTTGCTGCGCATCTCGGTGGCCATGGCCGAGCAGCCGGCTGCCTGGCAGACCCTGGCCCTGCTGCTGGAGCGCCACCGGGGCGCTTGATCGGACACCGGTGGCGGCCACGCGCTTGCGCTGATGGCCTCAGGCCCCTGTACGCCCGCGCCCCTCGGTCAGCAGCACCGCGGCCTGCACGCGCGATGACAGGCCCAGCTTGCGCAGAATGTGCTGCACATGGATCTTCACCGTGGTCTCGGCAATCGCCAAGCTGCGCGCAATCTCCTTGTTGCTGGCACCCGCGGCAATTTCGCGCAGGATCTCCAGCTCGCGCGGCGACAGCTGCTCCAGCGGGTCGGCCGGTTCGGGCATGGCCGGCGGCGGCGCAGCCGGCTCCAGCGGCCGGTTTTGCAGGACGCTCACCAGCTTGTCGGTCATCTCCATGCTCACCGTCGATTGGCCGCGCAGCGCGCGCTCGATCGCGGCCACCAGCACCTCGCTGTCGGCCGTCTTGAGCAGGTAGCCCTGGGCGCCGCGCTGCAAGGCCAGCGCCAGCGTGCCCGCGTCTTCGCTGGCGGTGAGCACCAGCACCCGCGCCGCTGGCGCTGCTGCGCGCAGGTCCGGCAACAGGTCCACGCCGCTCACGCCCGGCATATGGTGGTCCAGCAGCACCACATCAGGCTGCAGCTGCGCGGCCTGGCGCAGCGCCTCGCCCGCATCGCCGGCCTCGGCCACCACCTGCAGCTGCGGCTGGGCGGCCAGCAGCGCGATCACACCACGCCGAAAAAGCGGGTGGTCGTCCACCACCAGCAGGCGTATCGCGGGGGTAGGCGCTTGCGCTGCCGTCATGCGGGGCTCCTGGAGGTGGCAAGGGTTGCGGCCGTGGGCGGCTGAAATGTCGGTAGGGGTTGCAGGGGCTGCAAGCGGGGCAGGCTCAGGCGCACGCAGGTGCCGGCCCCGGGGACGGAATGGATCTCCAGGCTGGCGCCAATGCCAGCAGCGCGCTCGCGCATGATGCGCAGGCCCACATGGGTTTCATCCAGCGCCGCGGCAGCCTGCGCCATGCCCTGGCCATCGTCGCGCACCTCCACCGCCCACTGCGGGCCTTGCTCCACCTCCACCCACACCTGGCTGGCCTGCGCATGCTTGCGCACGTTGGACAGCGCCTCCTGCACCACATGCAGCACCTGCACCTGCACATCGGGCGGCAGCGCCATGCCTTCGCCGGCAATCTGCAGCTGCGCGGGCAGACCGGTCTGGTGCTCGAACTTGGTCAAGGTGGTGCGCAGTGCAGGCACGATGTCCTCGGCATTGGTACGGGTGCGAAAGTGCAGCAGCAGCTCGCGCACATCGGACAGGCTTTCGCGGATGCCGGTATCGAGCTCGCCCAAGGTTGCCTGCACGCGCGCGCCATCCGGGGGCAGCCGTGCCATGTCGCTGCGCAACAGCCCCGCCTGGATCTTCAAGAACGCCAGGCTCTGCGCGATGGAGTCGTGCAGCTCGCGCGCCAGCAGGCCGCGCTCGTCGGCCACCGCCGCCTCGCGCTGCAAGGCGTCGGCGCGCAGGCCCTCCATGCCGCCGGCCAGGTGGCTGGCCAGCGCATCGAGCAGCGCGCGGTCATCGGCGGCCAAGGTGGTGGCATGGCGAAAGAACAGGTCCACCTCGCCCACCATGCGCTCATGCAGCCGCACCGGCACGCTCAGCACGCTGACAAAGCCAGCCCGCCGGCATTGCCCGGCATCGACCCGGCCGGCCGCTGCAGGCACGCCACGGCGCCAGTCCTGCAGCGCCACCAGCTGGGTCTGCGCCTGGGCCTGGGGCTGGCCGCAAAAGCAGTCACCGGTGGGCAGGCAGTGCTCGGCATCGGCCATCTCCTCGGGCAGCCCTTCGGACGCGAGCAGCACATAGCGGCGGTTGTGCTCGTCCGACCAGCGCAGCGCCACCGCATCGGCCTGCGCCGTCTTGCGCATCTGGGCCGCAAAGCCCTGGGCCAGCGCGGGCAGCGCATCGGCGCGCGCCACTAGCGCGGCAGCGTCGTACAGCACCGCCAGGCGGGCGCGTTCGGCCTGCAGATGTTCGGTCTTTTGCTGCACGCGGCGCTCCAGGCTAGCATACAGGTCCTGCAGGCGCACCGCCATGCGGTTGAAGCCCCGCGCCAGCGCACCAAACTCATCGCCGCCATCGGCTGGCACCCGCACCGACAAATCGCCCGCCTCCACCTGGGCCAGGGCCGTCTGCAGCCGCGCCAGCGGCCCAAACACCAGCAGCTGCGCCGCATACAGCAGCGCCAGCGCGGCAGCAATGGCCAGCGCCATCATCACGAACTGGGCGGTGTTGAGCCAGGTCGTCCAGCGCGCCAGTTGCTGCTCGATGCGGCCGACCAGCTGGTCCACCTCACCGACAAAGCTCTGCGCCTGCTGGGCCGTAACCTCGGCCTGCACCACATGGCTGCCGGTCACCGGCTGCTGCCAGGCTGCGCGCAGCCGCTGCCAGCGTTGCTGCACGGCTTGCAGGGCGGCACGCGAGGCCGTATCGCGCGGCACCGACAGCGGCCGGGCGGCATCGCCCTTTTCCAGCAAGGCCAGGCTGGTGTCGAGCCGGCCGATCAGCAAGGCCAGGCGCTGCGGGCTCGCCTCCGGCAAGGCCTGCGCCAGCTGCCAGGTCTGCATGCGCATGCGCCCCGCTTCATTGACCGCCGCAGCACCCCCTTCGAGCGACCAGGTCAGCCGCAAGGTCAGGCCAATCGCGACCAGCGCCATCAGCAGCAGCGCGCAACCAATGGCGCCGATCTTGACGGCCAGCGGCCGCTGGCGTGCTGGCTGCAGTTCCCCTTTCATGGCCCCGCCTCCGGGTAACGCACCCCGCGCCGCTGCGCCATCTCGCGTCCCATCGCGGCTTGCACGGCTGGCTCCAATTGCGCTTGTGCGCTGGGGTAGGCCTGCGCCTCCTCTGCCGCGATATGGCGCGTGTAGACCTCGTCAAAATCCGCCCAGCGGCGCCGGGCCGCCACCAGCGCCTCGCCCGTCGGTGCATGGCCTGCTTGCACTGCCTGCAGATCCGCCCGTATCGCCGGCCACAGCGCCTCCATCTGCCGGTGTTCAGCCTGCAGCTGGTCGGCCAGCGCGCCCTGCCCTGCCGCCCGCAGTACGGGCAGCACATGCTGCTCTTCATCCTGGTGGTGCAAGGGCGCTGCCAGGTCAAAGTAGCGCTGCACATCGGCCGCCGCATCGCGCGCCTGGCCCTGCGCCTCGCCGCCCCCCTGCTCGGCCAGGTAGGCACCCAGGCGGCCCAACAGATCCAGGCTGCGCGCCACCCGGCCATGGCAGGCCTGCAGCATGCCGAAAGGCTCGTCAAAGCCTGCTGTGGGTGGGGTGTTCAGGAGCTGTGTCACAGCCTCCATTTTCGCTGCCCATCGCTGCCTGTGCGTTGCGGTGTACGCCAAGCATGATCCAGGTCAAATTCTGCTGACTGGCGCAGGCGCACAGTGGTGCGGTACTGCTATATCTTTGCCCTGTTAGCTCTTTATGGCCAAACGTTTTCCTATCCATCCTGCGCATCCTGAGCGGACTTGCTGGGGGTGTGACCGTTATTGCGCTGCGTCGTCCATGGCTTGTGGCAATGGATCGGAGCGGTCGGCGCACCCGGTGGAGTTGTTTGGGCCCGATTGGGCGGAGTGGGATCCTTTGGCTTCTCAGCCTGCTGAGGGTGATGGTCTGCCAGGGCAGTCCTGATGTTTGGGGCGGCGGGTGGATCGTGTGACGGTCGGCATTCCATCGCTCTTGGCCCTGCAGGCTCCTGCTTTGGCCTTCAGGCCGGAGGCCGGTTTTCGCCCGGCAGGCGACTCACTTTCTTGCTCGTGCAAGAAAGTAAGCAAAGAAACACGCCCCTGCTATCCGTGTCCCCAGTGCCTGCGGCACTGGGGCAACCTGCGATGCTCGACCCAGGGGCGTGCCGCATAACTCACTGCGCGCCAAGGCGCTCCGTTCAAACAGATGCGGCAAGCATGACGACGAAGGCGTGTGTCCTTCGGCACACGCCCGCCCCTGGGTCTGTGCTTCTCGGCACGGCTAGAAGGGGGAAGAGGGATTCAGCAGCCGCAATGCCATCGCTACGCTCGGCATGGGAGGTGACGGCATCCCCCCTTCTGTATGCGCCTGTGATGGGGCGTTTGCGGGCTGGCATGCGCGCCCCAGCGCGCATGCTTCGTGAACTGACTCGCCGTGGCTGTTTGAACGGAGCGCTTTAGCGCGTAGTGAGTTCCACGGCGCAGCCCGCAAACGTCTCAGCACAGGTTGCCCCGCAGCGCAGCGGAGGGGTCGCAGACAGCAGGGGCGCACTTCTTTTGCTTACTTTTCTTTGGTCCGGCACTCCGGTGCGAGCAAGAAAAGTGAGTCGGCCGCCGGACGAAATCCGGCCTCTGTCCTTCGACAGAAAAATGGAGATAAAACGGCAGCTGAGTCCGTCAGCATCTCTTACTCGGAGGCTCCCGGCCTCTGTCGTTAGAACAAACGAGACTGCCAGACCTACGGCAGAGCAAACAAACAAAATAGCTACTGCACCAAAGGCGTCTTCGCCCCTTCCAAATCCACCCCCACCACCCGCGCCCGCCCAGCCAACAACCGCAAATACTGCGACAAGCCCGTCGCAAAACTCTGCTGCCGCAACTGCTGCAACACAGCGGCCCGCACCTGCTCATAAGGCGGCACGGTGCCCGCATCGCGCTCCTGCACCTCCACCACATGCAGACCAAAGCGGCTGTGCACCAGGCGCGGCAACACCCCCACCTCGGCATGGCCGAAAAGCTCGCGGGCGAACTCGGGGGCGCAGTCTTCGATGCGCAGCCAGCCCAGCTGGCCACCCTGCGCGCCGCTGGGGCAGTTGCTGCTGGCGCTGGCAGCGGCGGCAAAGCGGTCGCCGGCGGCCTGCTCTTGCGGGGTGGCGCTGCGCACATCCAGCAGGCAGGCCTCGGCGCGCTGGCGCAAGGCGTTGATGTCGACGCCGGGCGTCACTGCGAAGAGCACATGGCGTGCCCGCACGCGCTCGCCCCGGGCATAGCGGGCGGCATGCGCCTGGTAGTGGCGGCGGCCGGCGTTGTCGTCGGGCTCGGGCAGTTGCAGCTCGGCGTCCAGCAGTTGCTCGATGGCGCTGCCGGCCGCTTCGCTGATGGCGCCGGCGCGGGGCACCGGGTCGTCGGCAGCGAGCAGGCCCTGGGCCTGGGCGGTCTGGCGCAGCAGCTCGGTGCAGGCGCGCTGGCGCAGCTCCATCGGGTCCAGCAGCTCGCCGGCATCGCACAGCGCAATGCCGTTGACCTGGGCAGCAGCCAGCGCATCGCGCGGGGCGCCCAGCGGCGCCTCGATGCGGGGCAGGCTGGGGGCGGCGGGGCTGTCCTGGCAGCTGCAGGCTGCGCTGCCGCAGCCACCGGTGGGGGTGTGCAGATCGGCGTTCATGGGCGGCCTCCTGGCTGCTTGTTGGACAGGTTAAGACGGCGCGCACGCACCAGCTGGTAGGGCCGTGCCAGGTAGGCCACGGAGGCGAAGCCGCTCCAGACATGCACCAGGCGGCTGAAGGGGAAGAGCAGGAAGATCGTCATGCCCAGCACCATGTGCACCTTGAACGGCCAGTCCAGTGCCACCAGGCCTGCCGCATCGGGGCGGAAGGTGACGATGCGCTGGGCCCAGTCGGCCAGCACCAGCATCGCGTGGGCATCGGCCCGGTGCGAGAACGAGGCGGGCAAGGTGGCCAGGCCCAGCACCAGCTGCACCCACAGGATGATGAGGATGGCCAGATCGGTGCGGTGGCTGGTGCGGCGGATGCGCGGATCGGCAATGCGCCGGTGCAGCAGCAGGCTCAGGCCGATAAAGCAGACCAGGCCGGCGGTGCCGCCGGAGATGATGGCCAGCATCTGCTTTTGCGGCGCGGTGATCAGCCACTCATACATGAAGTGCGGCGTGAGCAAGCCCACCGTGTGGCCGAACAGCAGGAACAGGATGCCGATATGGAACAGGTTGCTGCCCCAGCGCAGCTGGCCGGCGCGCAGCATCTGGGAGGAGTCGCTCTTCCAGGTGTACTGGTCGCGGTCAAAGCGCGCGAGGCTCCCCATCAGAAAGACGGCCAGGCAGATGTAGGGATAGACGTTAAACAGGAAGTTGTGCAATGCAAGGGGCATGGCGGTCTCCTCGGGGTTCAGCGGGCCGCGCCAGCGGGTGGCTGGCGCCGCGTGATGTGGATGGGTTGGGCACTGCCCGGCGCGGCCTGGCCCTGGCTGTTGCAGCCGCCAAAGGCGGCGGGCTCTTCCCAGCTTGCGTCCAGCGGCTCGTCGGCGGGCAGCGGCGCAGCGGGGGTGTCGGCCACCAGCGGCTGGCCGGCCAGATCGAGCACGGCGGACAGCACGGCGGCGTAGTCGCTGTGCCGGCGGCCCAGTGCAGCGGCGATGGACTGCAGGATGTGCGCAAACTCACCGATGAAGGCGCGCGCCTCCAGGGTCGGCTGGGTGGAGGCGAACTCCAGCAGCACCGTCAGGTGGTCGGGCAGCTCGGCGGGGTCGAGCAGCAGGCCGGCCTGCTCATAGGTCTGGACCAGGTCGACCATCGCCGGGCCCCGGTCGCGCGAGTCGCCATGCACATGCTCGAACAGGTGCAGCGCGGTGCCACGGCCCCGGTCAAACAGGTCCACATAGATGGCTTCGGCATCCATGCCTTCGGCCAGCAGGCGGTCCATCAATGCGTCCAGCTCGCTGCGGCGCACATGGCCCAGCGCGTTCTCGGCATTGAGCGCCGTGTGGATGTCGACCAGGTGGCCGCGCATCGCGGCGTCGGGGTAGCGCAGCAGGTGGGCCAGTGCGCGCAAGGTAAAGCTGATGCTGTCTTTCATGTCGTCTCTCCTCAGAGGCTCGCCTGGATCGGGATGGTGCGTTTTTTCTCGCTGCCGAACAGGCTGGTGTCGGTCACGCCTTCGCTGCAACCGTTGCCAAACGAGAAGCCGCAGCCGCCGCGCACATTGAAGGCGTTCTCGGCGTATTCGCGGTGCGTGGTGGGGATCACAAAGCGGTCTTCGTAATTGGCAATGGCCATGGTCCTGTACATCTCCTCGGCCTCGGCCACCGTCAGCTCGGCCTGCTGCAGTGCGGCCTCGTTGGGCAGGCCATCGACATGCTTGCCGCGCTGGTAGGCGCGCATGGCCAGCATGCGCTCCAGCGCGCGCACCACCGGCACCGTGTCGCCTGCCGTGAGCAGGTTGGCCAGGTACTTGACGGGGATGCGCAGCTGGTTCACATCGGGCAGCTCGCCATTGGCGCTCACATGGCCGGCCTGGGCGGCAGCGGTGATCGGCGACAGCGGCGGTACATACCAGACCATCGGCAGGGTGCGGTACTCGGGGTGCAGCGGCAGGGCCACCTGCCAGTCCACCGCCATCTTGTAGACGGGGCTGCTCTTGGCAGCGATCAGCCAGGCCTCGGGGATGCCATCGGCCCGCGCCTGGGCGATCACCGCCGGGTCGTTGGGGTCGAGAAAGATGCCCAGCTGTGCCTGGTACAGGTCCTTGTCCTGGGTGACGCTGGCCGCTGCTTCGATGCGGTCTGCGTCATACAGCAGCACGCCCAGGTAGCGGATGCGGCCGACGCAGGTTTCGGAGCAGACGGTGGGCTGGCCCGCCTCGATGCGCGGGTAGCAGAAGATGCACTTCTCGGCCTTGCCGCTCTTCCAGTTGTAGTAGATTTTCTTGTAGGGGCAGCCCGAGACGCACATGCGCCAGCCACGGCACTTGTCCTGGTCGATCAGCACAATGCCGTCTTCCTCGCGCTTGTAGATGCTGCCGCTGGGGCAGCTGGCCACGCAGGCGGGGTTGAGGCAGTGCTCGCACAGGCGCGGCAGGTACATCATGAAGGTGTTCTCGAACTGGCCGTAGATGTCCTTTTGCACCTCGTCGAAGTTCACATCCTTGCTGCGCTTGCTGAACTCGCCGCCCAGGATCTCTTCCCAGTTCGGGCCCCAGACGATCTTGTCCATGCGCTGGCCGGTGATCAGGCTGCGCGGCCGGGCCGTCGGCGCAGCCTTCATCTCCTTGGCAGTTTGCAGGTGCTCGTAGTCGAAGGTAAAGGGCTCGTAGTAGTCGTCGATCTCGGGCAGGTTGGGGTTGGCGAAGATCTTCATCAACAGCTGCCATTTGCCGCCCTGGCGCGGCGCGATGGAGCCATCGGCCTTGCGGACCCAGCCGCCGTTCCAGCGCTCCTGGTTTTCCCATTCCTTGGGGTAGCCGATGCCCGGTTTGGTCTCGACATTGTTGAACCAGGCGTACTCGACGCCGGGGCGGTTGGTCCAGACGTTCTTGCAGGTGACGCTGCAGGTGTGGCAGCCGATGCATTTGTCCAGGTTCAGGACCATGCCGATTTGTGCGCGAACCTTCATGTTGGGTTCTCCGTGGGGGTTGGTGTGGGGGTCGGTGCGAAAAGCATGACCAGGGCCGAGGCGGCCTCCTGGGCATGCACGGCGTGGGGCTCGCCCGCGGCGATGTGGCAGCAGTCACCAGACGCCATGGCCAGCTGGCGGCCCATGGTCTCGAAGACGAAGCGCCCTTCGAGGCACTGGATCACCATGCGCTCGGGCACCTGGTGGCGGTGCAGCGACTGGCCGGCCTGCAGCACCAGGCGGAAGATCTGCAGATCGGGATCGCGCACCAAGGTGTACGAGCGCGCCTCGCCCAGCGCGGCCGCCAGGGGCCGCGCCGAGAAGATGGCGCCCGCAGGGGTGTGGGTCAGTGCCATGGCGGGGACTCCTTCTGCGCGGCGCTCAGGGGTTCTCGCCCTGGGCCTGGTAGGCGGCGGCCAGGTGGTCATCGCGCGGCGTGTCCAGCCAGTCCACCTTGGCCATCTTGCGCACCACGACGAACTCGTCGCGGTTGGTGCCGATGGTGCCGTAGTAGTTGAAGCCGTAGCTGTACTGCGCGTAGCCGCCGATCATGTGCGTGGGTTTGAGCACAATGCGCGTAACCGAGTTGTGGATACCGCCGCGCACCCCGGTGATCTCGCTGCCGGGCGTGTTGATGATCTTCTCCTGCGCGTGGTACATCATCACCATGCCGGGCTTGACCCGCTGGCTGACGACCGCCCGCACGGCGACAGCGCCGTTGAGGTTGAACATCTCCATCCAGTCGTTGTCCTCGATGCCGGCGCGCTGGGCGTCCTCCTCGCTGATCCAGGCCACCGGCCCACCCCGGTTGAGCGTGAGCATCAACAGGTTGTCGGTATAGGTGCTGTGGATGCCCCACTTCTGGTGCGGCGTGATGAAGTTCAGCTGGATCTCGGGGTGGCCATTGGGCTGGATGCCCTGCATGCCGGCCGTGGCCTTCATGTCCACCGGCGGACGGTAGCTGCTGAAGCCCTCGCCAAAGGCCACCATCCAGGGGTGGTCCTGGTAGAACTGCTGGCGGCCGGTGAGGGTGCGCCATGGGATCAGCTCATGCACATTGGTGTAGCCGGCGTTGTAGCTCACGGTCTCGCTCTCGATGCCGCTCCAGGTGGGCGAGCTGATGATCTTGCGCGGCTGCGCCTGGATATCGCGGTAGCGGATCTTCTCGTCCTCGCGGTAGATCGCCAGGTGCTTGTGCGCGCGGCCGGTCACCTTCTCCAGCGCCTCCCAGGCCTTCACCGCCACATGGCCATTGGTCTCGGGGGCTAGCTGCAAAATCGTCTCACAGGCGTCGATATCGCTGACGATGCGCGGGCGCCCCTCGGTCACGCCCGGCTCGGTGGTCAGGCCATTCAACTGGCCCAGCTGCTCGACCTCGGTGCCGGTCTGCCAGCCAATACCCTTGCCGCCGTTGCCCAGCTGGTCCATCAGCGGGCCCAGTGCGGTAAAGCGCTTGTAGGTGTTGGGGTAGTCGCGCTCCACCACGGTGACCTGCGGCGCGGTCTTGCCGGGGATCAGCGCGCATTCGCCCTTTTTCCACTCGGCCACGCCATAGGGCTGGGCCAGCTCGGCGGGGGTGTCGTGCATCAGCGGGGTCAGCACGGTGTCGCGCTCCACGCCCAGGTGGCCCACGCAGACCTCGCTGAAGGACTGGGCAAAGCCCTTGTAGATCTCCCAGTCCGAGCGCGATTCCCAGACCGGATCGACCGCGGCCGACAGCGGGTGGATGAAGGGGTGCATGTCGCTGGTGTTGAGGTCGTTCTTCTCGTACCAGCTGGCCGTGGGCAGCACGATGTCCGAGTACAGACAGGTGGTGCTCATGCGGAAGTCCAGGGTGACCAGCAGGTCGAGCTTGCCCTGGGGCGCATCGGCATGCCAGGTCACCTCTTCGGGCTTGGCGTCATCGGGGCCCAGGTCCTTGCCCTGCACGCCGTTGTCGGTGCCCAGCAGGTGTTTGCAGAAGTACTCATGGCCCTTGCCGCTGGAGCCCAGCAGGTTGCTGCGCCAGACAAACAGGTTGCGCGGCCAGTTCTCGGGCGCGTCGGGGTCTTCGCAGCTCATCGCCAGGCTGCCGCTTTTGAGGCCCTGGGCCACATAGTCGCGCGGCGCCAGGTTGGCGGCATCGGCGGCGGCCGCTATCGACAAGGGGTTGGTCTTGAGCTGCGGCGCGCTGGGCAGCCAGCCCATGCGCTCGGCGCGCACGTTGTAGTCGATCATGCTGCCGCCATACTGGCTGCGGTCGGCCAGGGGGCTGACGATCTCTTCAAGGCCGAGCTTCTCATAGCGCCACTGGTCGGTATGGGCGTAGAAGAAGCTGGTCGAGTTCTGCTGGCGCGGTGGGCGTGCCCAATCGAGCGCAAAGGCCAGCGCGGTCCAGCCGGTCTGGGGGCGCAGCTTTTCCTGGCCCACATAGTGCGACCAGCCGCCGCCGCTTTGGCCCACGCAGCCGCAGAGCATCAGCAGGTTGATGACGCCCCGGTAGTTCATGTCGCAGTGGTACCAGTGGTTCATCGCCGCGCCGATGATGACCATGGACTTGCCCTGGGTCTTGTCGGCATTGGCGGCAAACTCGCGCGCCACCAGGGTGATCTGCTCGCGCGGCACGCCGGTGATGCTCTCGGCCCAGGCGGGCGTGTAGGCGGCATCGTCGTCATAGCTGGCAGCGCCGCTGCCCAGGCCCCGGTTGATGCCGTATTGCGCGGCCTGCAGGTCAAACACGGTGGCCACCAGGGCCTCGCGGTACTCGCCATCGTTGCCCAGACGCAGGCGCACGGCCGGCACCTTGGCGCGGCTCACATCGCCTTGCTGTTCGTTGGCGGTGAAATACGGCGTGGCAATGCCGCCAAAGTACGGAAAGCCGACATCGACAATCTCATGGGCCTGGCTGCCATCTTCCAGCACCGAGAGCTTGAGGCGGACCTCGTCGCCATGGCGCGCTTCCTTGGACTCCAGGTTCCACTTGCCCGCGTCGTCACGGCCTTCGGCGCCCCAGCGAAAGCCGATCGAGCCATGGGGCAGCACGGCGCGGCCCTGGCTGTCAAAGGCCATGGTCTTCCACTCGGGGTTGTTGTCCTGGCCGAGCTTGCCGTTGAAATCGCTGGCGCGCAGGTAGCGGCCAGGCACCTGCACCACACTGCCATCGGCCAGGGTCTTGCTCTCGAGCAGCACCAGCATCGGCAGGTCGGTGTAGCGGCGCGCGTAGCCGTCAAAGTATTCGCTGCGCTTGTCGAAGTAGAACTCCTTGAACGCCACATGGCCCATGGCCATCGCCAGCGCCGCATCGGTGCCCTGCTTGGGGTGCAGCCAGACATCGGAGAGCTTGGCCACCTCGCTGTAGTCGGGGGTCACGGCCACCGTCTTGGCGCCCTTGTAGCGCACCTCGGTGAAGAAGTGGGCATCGGGCGTGCGCGTCTGCGGCACATTCGAGCCCCAGGCAATGATGTAGCTGCTGTTGTACCAGTCGGCCGATTCGGGCACGTCGGTCTGCTCGCCCCAGACCTGGGGGCTGGCCGGCGGCAAGTCACAGTACCAGTCGTAAAAGCTCATGCAGACGCCGCCGATCAGGCTCAGGTAGCGGCTGCCGGCCGCGTAGCTGACCATGCTCATCGCCGGGATGGGCGAGAAGCCGATGATGCGGTCCGGCCCGTGCTGCTTGATGGTGTAGACGTTCGCAGCGGCCACCAGTTGGTTGACCTCGTCCCAGGTCGAGCGCACAAAGCCGCCCATGCCGCGCACCTGCTGGTAGTCGCGGCGTGCGGCATCGTCCTGCGCAATCAGGGCCCAGGCATCGACCGGCGTTTTGGCCACCTGGAGCGCAGCGCGCCAGCGCTCGAGCAAGCGGCCCCGCACCATCGGGTACTTGACCCGGTTGGCGCTGTACAGGTACCAGCTGTAGCTGGCGCCTCGGGCGCAGCCACGCGGCTCATGGTTGGGCATGTCCCAGCGCGTGCGCGGGTAGTCGGTCTGCTGGGTTTCCCAGGTGACGATGCCGCCTTTGACATAGATCTTCCAGGAGCAGGAGCCCGTGCAGTTGACGCCATGGGTGCTGCGCACGATCTTGTCATGCGCCCAGCGGGCGCGGTAGGCGTCCTCCCAGGTGCGGTCTTCGCCGGTGGTGCGGCCGTGGCCGCCGGCAAAGCTCTCCTTGGGCAGGCGAAAGTGGGTGAGTCGGTCGAGGAAATGGCTCATAACGGTTCTCTTTCTCGTGGGGTCCAGGCTCTGGAGCCTTTAGCAGGGCATCGCGGCGTTGCGGCGGGCATAGCACCACCAGGTCACCACGGCGCACAGCAGATAGAAGGCAGAAAACACCCACAGCGCGGCCTCGGGCCCGCCGGTGGATGCGATCGAGCTGCCATAGCTCTTGGGAATGAAAAAGCCGCCATACGCACCCAGTGCGCCGGCAAAGCCGACGGCGGCGGCGCCCAGCACATTGCCTTCCTTGAGGGCGGCGGCCTGCGAGGCCGCATCTTTGCCCGCGCCTTGCGTGGCCAGCTGGTTGAAGATCACGGGGATCATGCGGAAGGTGGAGCCATTGCCGATGCCGGTGGTGACAAACAGCACCAGGAACATCAGAAAAAAGCCGGTGAAGCTGCCCGCCTGCGGCCCCCAGGCCAGCGCATAGCTGCCCGTGCCCTTGGGCAGAAACCACAGTACGCCCAGCACGGCCAGCGCCATCACCAGAAAGTTCCAGAACGTGACCACCCCGCCACCGACCTTGTCGGTCAGCCAGCCACCAAAGGGCCGCACCAGCGCGCCCACCAGCGGGCCCAGCCAGGCGTAGGCCAGCGGGTTGATGGCGGGGAACAGTCCCTTGATCAGCAGCGGAAAGCCGGCGGCAAAGCCGATGAAGGAGCCAAAGGTGCCCAGGTAGAGCAGGCACATGATCCAGTTGTGGGGCTGCACAAAGATGGCAGCCTGCGCGGCCACCGAGGCCTTGGCATCGGCCACATCGTTCATCCCGAACCAGGCAACGACCGAGGTCAGCGCAATCCAGGGCACCCAGATGAAGGCGGCGTTCTGCATCCAGACCTGGACCTGCACCCCGCCCTGGCTGATGGTCTGCGGCTCGCCGCCAAAGATGCCCAGCAGACCTACGGTGACGACGATGGGGCTCAGGAACTGCACCACCGACACGCCCAGGTTGCCCAGGCCGGCATTGACGCCCAGCGCCGAGCCCTTGCGGTCCTTGGGGAAGAAGTAGCTGATATTGGCCATGCTGGAGCTGAAATTGCCCCCGCCCAGGCCGCACAGCAGCGCCAGGATCAGCATCGTCGGGTAGGGCGTGGCCGGGTCCTGCACGGCCATGCCGATGCCGATCGCCGGGATCAGCAGGCTGGCAGTCGAGATCGCCGTCCAGCGCCGGCCGCCCACCAGCGGCACCATGAAGGAGTAAAAGATGCGCAAGGTGGCGCCCGACAGCGCAGGCGCGGCCGCCAGCCAGAACAGCTGGTTGGTGGAGTACTGAAAGCCCAGGCCCGGCAGGCTGACGGCGACCACGCTCCAGACCTGCCAGACGGCAAAGGCCAGGAACAGCGCCGGCACGGAGATCCAGAGGTTGAGCTTGGCGATGGCCTCGCCCTCCTTTTCCCAGAAGGCCTTGTCCTCCGGGGTCCAGATCGTCAAGGTGCTGCCGCGGCGCGGCGCAGAGGGGGTGTTGCTTGTCATGGAGAGTCTTTCCAGCAGAAATCGATGGCGGCTGTCACGCCTTGCAGCCCGCAGCGGGGCCCATCACATCGGTGCGGCGCACCTCGGTCCAGTACATCCAGATCAGCGAGACCCAGACCACGCCGTAGAGCAGCATGAAAGCGCTGGAGCGCAGGCCCGTCAGGTCGAGCAGCAGGCCAAACAGGATGGGCAGCACAAAGCCGCCCAGGCCGCCGGCCAGGCCCACGATGCCGCTGATGGCACCGATGTTGTCGGGGTAGTCGTTGCCGATGTACTTGAAGACGCTGGCCTTGCCGAACGCAAAGGCCACGCCCAGCACACCCATCAGCGCGGTGAAGCTGTAGACGTTCAGGCCCAGGTGGAAGGTCTGGGGGCCGTTGACCGTCGCAATCGTGAAATCGGTCTGCGGGTAGCTCAGCAGGAACAGGCAGACCCAGCTCACCCACATCACCCACCAGGTGACCTTGTGGGCGCCGTATTTGTCGGACAGCACACCGCCAATGGCGCGCAGCACGCCGCCGGGCAGCGAAAAGCAGGCCGCCAGCAAGGCGGCGACACGGATGTCGAGGCCGTACTCGCCCACGTAGTACTGCACCATCCACAGCGCCAGCGCCACATAGCCACCAAAGACGATGCTGTAGTACTGGCAGTACTTGAGCACGCGCGGGTCCTTCAAGGCCTGCAGCTGGTCGACAAAGCGGACGTTGTTGGCCACCAGGTGGCGCGGGTCATGCGCGCTGAACAGCCAGAACAGCACCACGGTGCCGGCCAGAATGGCCGCGTAGACCTGGGGCACCAGCGCCCAGCCGCCCGCCACCAACAGCGCCGGGGCCAAAAACTTGTTGACGGCCGAGCCGGAGTTGCCCGCGCCATAGACGCCCATGGCCATGCCCTGGCGGCTCTTGGGAAACCAGCGCGCCACATAGGGCGTGCCCACCGAGAACGAGCCACCGGCCAGACCGACAAACAGGCCGATGACGAGGAACTGCCAGTACTGCGTGGCGTAGGCCATGAGCCAGACGGCCGGCACGGTGACGGCCATCAGCACGGTCATCACGGTGCGGCCGCCAAAGCGGTCCGTCCAGATGCCCAGCGGCACCCGCACCAGCGAGCCCGAGAGCACCGGCATGGCGGTGAGCAGGCCGAACTCGGTCGCGTTCAGGCCCAGTTGCTGCTTGAGCGGGATGCCGATGACGCCGAACATCATCCACACCATGAAGCAGACGGTGAAGGCCAGCGTGCTGACGGCGAGCACGCTCCAGGCCTGGCGCGAGACAGCGGGAGGGGCAGTGGCGGAATCCATGGTGGGGCAGATGTTGTTGGTCTGCCCCTACTGTGCTGCGCCAGCGCGCAGCGCACCATCCACCGGTTAGCGCATCAGGCCGCGCCGCAAGAACGATGGCCTGCGCCCTGCCATCGTTCTGAAGAACTATGGCGCCGCTTTTCTCGGCAGCGCCTGATGTGCATCAAACCGGCCCTCGCGCCTGGCCGGCATGATGCCCGGTTGCTCAGGCCAGATCGACCTGCATGCCCACGGCGCGCAGCTTGTCCACCACCTCATCGATATGC
This sequence comes from Comamonas sp. MYb21, assembly GCF_037479395.1. Classification (NCBI taxonomy): domain Bacteria; kingdom Pseudomonadati; phylum Pseudomonadota; class Betaproteobacteria; order Burkholderiales; family Comamonadaceae; genus Comamonas; species Comamonas sp. MYb21. Next base: position 77,487 of record NZ_JBBGZC010000009.1, read on the forward strand.
GCCTTGCTGCGGGTCTGCAGCACGATGTCGATCTCGGTGTTTTGCGCGGCCAGCTTGGTGAAGGCGCGCTGGTGGTGCACCTCTTCGATGTTGGCGCCCGCCTCGGCGACGATGGCCGTGATGCGTGCGAGCATGCCGGGCACATCGCGCGAGCTGATGCGCAGGCGCGCGAGCCGCCCCGAGCGCACCATGCCGCGCTGGATGATGGAGGCCAGCAGCAGCGGATCGATATTGCCGCCCGACAGCACCAGGCCCACCTTCTGGCCGGCAAAGCGCTCGGGGTAGCGCAGCAGCGCCGCCAGCCCCACCGATCCCGCGCCCTCGACCAGGGTCTTTTCAATCTCCAGCAGCATCAGCACCGCCTGCTCGATATCGCTCTCCTCGACCAGTACCAGGTCGTCCACCGTGCGGGCGACGATCTCGCGCGTGATCAGGCCGGCCGTCGCCACGGCAATGCCTTCGGCCATCGTCGAGACGCCCACGGGCAGGTCCTGGTGCTGCACCGCATTGACCATGCTGGGAAAGCGCGAGGTCTGCACGCCCACCACCTGGATGCTGGGCTTGACGGCCTTGGCGGCCGTGGCCATGCCGGCGATCAGGCCCCCGCCGCCCACGGCGACCAGCAAGGTGTCCAGATCGGGCTGGTCTTCGAGCATCTCCAGCGCCAAGGTGCCCTGGCCGGCGGCAATGTCGGCATCGTCAAAGGGGTGCACAAACACCAGCTTCTGGTCCTCGGCCATTGCATAGGCATGGGCGCGGGCCTCTTCCAGCGTGTCGCCATGCAGCACCACCTCGGCACCAAAGCTGCGCGTGCGCTCGACCTTGACGCCCGGCGTGAAGCGCGGCATCACGATCACCGCCCGCACCCCCAGCTGCTGCGCATGGTAGGCCACGCCCTGGGCATGGTTGCCCGCGCTCATTGCAATCACGCCCCGTGCGCGCTGCTCGGCGTTGAGCTGCATCAGCTTGTTGCAGGCACCGCGCTCCTTGAAGGCCGCCGTGAACTGCAGGTTCTCGAACTTGAGGTAGACCTTGGCACCCACGATCTGGGACAGGGTGTGGGAGTAGAGGCAGGGCGTGCGCTCGACCTTGCCTTGGATGCGCTGGGCGGCGTCGCGGATGTCTTGAATGCTGAGCATGGGGTGACTCGCTGGAGGGTGGGCCGCCCGGCCTGGGGGCGGCGGTGGTGATGGGTTCCGTATCCGGGGTGCCGGGCTTCAGTCGGCGCTTGCCGGCTGGTAGACATGGTCAAAAAACGCCTGCTCCAGCGCCACCGCGCGGCTGAAATAATCGGCCGCCTCGGCACGCGCGTCGGGCTCGATGCTCTCGCCCATGCGGTCGAGCTCAGCGCGCAGCCAGCCAACAAAATCGCGGAAGAAGTCGTTGGCGTGCAGGCTGATCCATTCGGCATGTTCAAAGCGCGGCGGCAGGGTCTGGCCGGGCTGGTCAAAGCCGTCCAGGTACAGGCCTTCGGCCACGCAGAGCACGGCCAGGCAGTTGGCGTATTTCTGGCTGCGCGCGGCCTGCCCCATCAGCGCCTGGAACTGCACGGTAGGCAGCGTCAGCGGCGGCGTCTCGCGCTCCTGCTGGGACACGTCCAGCGCGTCAAAGCTGCGCTGGAAATAGGTGTTCTCGTCGCTGGTGATCATCGCCGCAAACTGCGCCAGGCGCACGCGCGGCGCAAAGCTATCGGCGCTGGCGATGGCCGCGCCCAAGAGCGCCACAAACTGGTTGATGAACTGGTAGTCCTGCACCAGGTAGCGGCGCAGCACCGCGTCATCCAGGCTACCGGCCCGCATCTCGTCAATGAAGCGGTGCTGGATGCAGGCATCCCAGACGGGCTGGTTCAGCGCTTGAAGCGCATCGGAAAAACGGTCAGTCATGGTGGGCGGCAGGGGCAGCAAGGGCGAAGAGGGCCATTGTGCCGCAACAGCCTTGTGCCTGCGCACCATCCTTGTGATGCGCTATGATTTTTGCCCATCCCCACCCTCTATCTCTGTTACCGAAAGACGAGCATGACCTCTGCCATCGACCGCCGCCACGTCGGCGCCCGCCTGTCCGAAATCGCCATCCACAACGGCACCGTCTACCTGGCCGGCCAGATCCCCGAGAACAACCCCGGCGCCGATATCGTCACCCAGACCCAGGAAGTGCTGGGCCATATCGACCGCCTGCTGGGCGAGGCCGGATCGAGCAAGGCCAGCATCCTGCAGTGCCAGATCTACCTGACCGACATCAGCGAGATCGGCCAGATGAACAGCGTCTGGGACGCCTGGGTGGCCCCCGGCCACACGCCGCCCCGCGCCACCGTGCAGGCCACGCTGGGCAACCCCGCCTACAAGATCGAAGTGGTGGTGGTCGCCGCCGTCGACAAGGCCTGATGGGCACGCGCTGGCCCTGCCGAAAAACCTGTTCATAGGCTGCGTTGAACGCAGCATTCCTTGCATACAAAGCCTGTCTTGCAACTTGCATGGCAGGCTTTTTGCTTGTGTCTCCCAGGCTGCACAAGTCGGTGAACGCTCACGGGTAATCCCTGTTCACTGATCGGTATGTGCATGGGTACATTTTGCATACAAGAAATTTACAACTTGTATACAAACCGAAAAGGAATGCGTATGCGTCGTTTTGTCAGATCGCTGTTCGGGCAGGTGGTGGTGGCTCTTATCGTGGGGGTCCTCATCGGGCTGCTGGCCCCGGAGTGGGCTGTCAAGCTCAAGCCTTTGGGCGATGGTTTCATCAAGCTCATCAAGATGATCATCCCGGTGCTGGTGTTCTGCGTGGTGGTGCATGGCATCGCGGGCGCAGGCGACCTCAAGCGCGTGGGCCGGGTCGGCGTCAAGGCGCTGATCTACTTCGAGGTGCTGACCACCATCGCGCTGGTGCTGGGCCTGGTGCTGGCCTTTGTGTTCCAACCTGGTGCAGGCATGAACGTGGACCCGAGCAAGCTCGATGCCTCGGCCATGAGCGCCTACGCCAGCAATGCCGACAAGCTGACCAGCGGCGGCACGGTCGATTTTCTGATGAAGCTGATCCCCACCACCGTGGTGCAGGCCTTTGCCACCGGCGATGTGCTGCAGGTGCTGCTGTTTGCCGTGCTGTTTGGCTGCGGGCTGACCATGCTGGGCGAGCGCGGCGCGCCGGTCAGCCTGCTGATCGACACGATGTCGCATGTGCTGTTCAAGGTGATGGGCATCATCATCAAGCTGGCGCCGCTGGGCGTGCTGGGCGCGATTGCCTTTACCGTTGGCCAGTACGGCGTGGGCTCGCTCAAGCAGCTGGGCATGCTGGTATTGCTGTTCTATGTGGCCGTCGCCTTCTTTGTGTTTGTGGTGCTGGGCTTTGCGATGCGCGTCTCGGGTTTCAGCCTCATCAAGCTGCTGCGCTACCTGCGAGAAGAGCTGATGGTGGTGTTTGCCACCACCTCGTCGGACAGCGTGCTGCCCCAGATCATGGCCAAGCTGCGCCACCTGGGCATCCGCGACTCCACCGTCGGCCTGGTGATCCCCACCGGCTACTCCTTCAACCTCGATGCATTCTCGATCTACATCACCTTGGCGGCGGTCTTCATTGCCCAGGCCACCAATACGCCGATCTCGATGACCGATCTGCTGACCATCCTGGCCATTGCGCTGGTCACCTCCAAGGGCGCACACGGCGTGCCCGGCTCGGCGATTGTGGTGCTGGCCGCCACCTTGCATGCGATCCCCGCCATCCCGGCCATCGGCCTGGTGCTGGTGCTGTCGGTGGACTGGTTCATGGGCATTGCCCGCGCGCTGGGCAACCTGATCGGCAACTGCGTGGCCACCGTGGCGATTGCCTCCTGGGAGGGCGATATCGACCGCGAACGGGCCCATAAGGTGCTCAATGGCGAGAAACTACCGCAAGACACGGCACAATCGGAGCTGTCTACACCCCACGCCTGAGCCCATGACTGCTGTCAGCCCCACCACCATTGCAGAACGCGTCGTCGAAGCCATCCTCGCGCAGAAGCTCTCGCCCGGGGAGCGCCTGGGAGAGCAGGCGCTGGCGGACAACTTCTCGGTCAGCCGCACCTTGGTGCGTGAGGCGCTGATGCAGCTGCAGGCGCGCGGCTTTGTGCAGGTGCAGCCGCGCCGGGGCTGGTATGTGGTGCAGCCCAGCGCCGAGGAGGCACGCGACGCCTTCGCCGCCCGGCGCATCATCGAGGCGGGCATCCTGGAGACCGCAGGCCGCCCGATGCAGCAGGTGATCCGGCAGCTGCGCCTGCATATCGATGAGGAGCAGCGCGCCATCCAGGGCGCCGACGCGGCCACGCGCGCCTTTCTGCTGGCCGATTTCCACGTCTGCCTGGCCGAGAACATGGGCCACCGCCTGCTGGCCGATACCCTGCGCGACCTGACCGCCCGCACCACGCTGGCTGCGACGCTCTACCAGTCCGACCACAGCGCCGAGCAGTCCTGCGCGGACCACGCCAGCATTGTCGAGGCGCTGGAGCGGGGCGACGCCGAGCAGGCCCGCGCACTGATGCTGGCCCATATCGGCAATGTCGAAGAAGCGCTGGAGACCACGCCCCCGCCCCCGGAGACCGCACCGGGCGAGCGCCTGCGTGCCACCCTGAGCCCCGTGCAGCGCTGATGCCCGAGCCACACATGCGGCCGCGCAAGAGCGGCGGGCCGGTCAAACGCCTCAAGCCTGCCAGGCCCGCAAACCCGGCCGGCCCGCCCCGGCTGTTGGGTTTTCACAAGCCCTATGGCGTTGTCAGCCAGTTCACGCCCGAGGGGCGCTGGCAGGGCCTCAAGGACTTTATCGACGTGCCCGGCGTCTATGTCGCCGGCCGGCTCGATGGCGACAGCGAAGGCCTGCTGCTGCTGACCAACGACGGCCAGCTGCAGGCCCGCATTGCCGATCCGCGCCACAAGATGGCCAAGACCTACTGGGTGCAGGTCGAAGGCATTCCCGATGCCGCTGCCTTGCAGCAGCTGCGCGATGGCGTGGCCCTGAAAGACGGCAAGACCCTGCCCGCCCAGGTGCGCATGCTCGCTCCGCAGCCTGCGATGTGGCCCCGCCATCCGCCTATCCGCGTGCGCCAGAGCGTGCCCGATTGCTGGATCGAGCTCATCATCCGCGAAGGCCGCAACCGCCAGGTGCGGCGCATGACCGCTGCCGTCGGCCACCCTACGCTGCGCCTGGTGCGCATGGCCATTGGCCCCTACACGCTCGATGGGCTGGAGCCGGGGCAGTGGACAGATCTGGCGCTGTAAAAAGCCGCCGCGCCAGGCATCATTGCGCCAGCAGCGGCAATGCATCCAAAGCCTCTTGCCCCGAGGGCAGGGCCACCGCCTGCCAGCCACCACGCCGGGGCCAGGGCCGGTAGTGCGCCAGCGGCAACACCGCCACCTGCTCGATCTGCCCTTGCAGCTGCGCGCCCAGCGCCTGCAAGGCCTGGCTGCGCTGCTGCGCGCAGGCCTGCACCTGTGCCCACTGCGCGCGCCGCGCGGCAGCGCTCAAGGCTGCCATCGCACTGGGGGCTGGCAGGCATTGCGCCGCAGCCAGCCAGCGCAGGGCGCTGTGGTCGCCCGCGCCCAGTTGCTGCAGTTGCCGTGCATAGCGCTGCAGCCCCTCCGGCTCCAGGCGGCCCGCCAGTTGGATATCGAGCACATCGCCTTGCAGGCGGTAGCGCGCTGGCAGGGCGGCGCTCCAGTGGCTTGTGCCGTGGCGGCTGCGCATGCTGGCAGCAATACGGCGGCTGCCCTGCACCAACATCGGCTGCACCAGCTCCAGCAGGGCCGCGTCGCGCAGGCGGGCTTGTTCGGGGTTGCGGGCGGGCGCCAGCTGGATGCGAAGCGGCTGGCTGTCATACCCGCGCCATTGCAGGCCCCAGACCTGCAGCCCGGCCCGGTCCGGCGCCATCAGGCCCATGGCCAGCGCTGCTGGCACAAAGGCGATCGCCGCCCAGATCCACCATTCGGGCGACATGCGGCGCGCATTCCAGGCCTCGCCCTGGCGCAGCAGCGACCAGCCGGTGCTCAGCTGCCCCAGCAGCCAGACCGCTACCAGCACCACGATGGCGCCGGCCAGGCCCGTGCCCATCTGCAGCATCTCGGCCGGGTGCAGGCTGTCGGGCAGCAGGAACAGGACCATCCAGCCGCAAGCCGTCGCCAGCAAGGCCGCCAGCATCGCGTAAAACGGCAGCCACACGGGCGTGCGCAGCCGCCCGTCCTCCATCAGCAAGCCTGGATCGTGCAGCGCGCGCCGCCCTTCCAGCATCCAGCCGATGCGGCCCACCTGCGACAGCAGCACAAACACCAGCCCGCCTGCTGCCACTGCCATCAGCAGCGGCAGCCACAGCCACAGCAGCAGCACGCCCAGCGCCGCCATCAGCACACCGCCCAGCACCAGCAGCGCCGCATGGCCGCGCTGCCGCTTTCCCTCGTTGCTCCCGCCCATTCGTCTCTGCACTCCCTTGTCTCTCATCTCCACCGGCATCCGGCATTCCTGTGCAAGAATGCCCTTTCGCACCCACTAAGCCTGCAAGACCAGCTATGGTTTTGGGAGTATATGAACTGGTGGGGATGGACGCGGCTGCCATACCCCCGCTGTAAGAACCTGTTCAAAGGAACCCCCATGCGCCCCTTGCTCAGCCTCTGCCTTGGCCTGGCCTTTCAACTGACGCAACCCCCTGCCCACGCACAGAACATGACCACGCTCGCCCTGCACCAGGCAGCGGCTGCCAACAACGGCAGCCGCATCCAGCAACTGCTGCAAAACGGAGGCGCCAGCGCCCTCGATGCGCGCGATGCCCAGGGCCGCACGCCGCTGCTGGTAGCCACACAGAGCAACCAGGTGGCAGCGGCCAAGGCCCTGATCGAGGCCGGCGCCGATGTGAATGCCAAGGACCACATCGAAGACAGCCCCTACCTGTACGCCGGCGCACGCGGCCACCAGGAGATCCTGCAGATGACGCTGGCCCATGGCGCCGACCTGCGCAGCACCAACCGCTATGGCGGCACCGCGCTGATCCCGGCGGCCGAGCGCGGCCATGTCGAGACCGTGCGCACCCTCATCAACGCCGGCGTCGATGTGAACCATGTCAACCGCCTGGGCTGGACGGCGCTGATGGAGGCCATCGTGCTGAGCGATGGCGGCCCGCGCCACCAGCAGATCCTGCAGCTCTTGATCGATGCCAAGGCCGATGTGAACCTGGCCGACAAGGAGGGCGTGACGCCGCTGGCCCATGCCCGGCAGCGCGGCTACAGCGCGATGGTGGAGATGCTGAGCGCTGCGGGTGCACGCTGATCTGCAGTGTTGTTTTATGCAATAAGTTAATAAAAATTAGACTTTTTATAACTATTGCTTTATAGTGAATGCCGTTCAAGAGGTATTTGCCGCTGCGCAAGCCTCTGGTTCCCGCTGGTGGCCCGCAAGGCGGCATCCAGCGTTCCTGGCGACATTCGCCTGGTTGATCTGCAGAGCAGCAGTCAACCGCGTACTACACGCTCACACCGGCCCCCCAAGCCGCTGACCCCAGATTGCAACCCATTTCCAAGACTTTTATTTCCATCGGGAAGTACCTCGTTTCGCCGTCGACCCACCCGACCGCCAATGGCCGCTTCGGCGCCTCCTTCTCCGTCCAGCGCGCACCAGGCAACGGCAGTTACTGCCGGGTCTTCCGCTTCGACAAGACATTTGCCTCCGCAGAGGCGGCGCGCATCTTTGCCGTGACCCAAGGCTGGCTGCAGTCGTCCATGCCCAAGCCCCCAGTCTGCTGATCGCCGGCGGGCAACCCCTCCCATCCATTGGCGATAGGGCCTGGGTTCTCCAGTCCATCGCCCACCCCTGCGCAAGCATCGCGCAACCTCTTCCAGAAAGGCTCTGACATGAGCAGCAAAATTTATGTGGGCAACCTGCCCTACTCCGTGACCGACGCCAGCCTTGAGGAGAACTTCTCCGAATTCGGTGCCGTGACCTCGGCCAAAGTCATGATGGACCGCGACACCGGTCGCTCCAAGGGCTTCGGCTTTGTGGAAATGGCCTCGGCCGATGTGGCCCAGGCAGCGATCGACGCGCTCAATGGCCGGTCCGTGGACGGACGCCAGATCGTCGTCAACCTGGCCCGCCCCCGGGAAGAGTCCAGAGGCGCGGGTGGCTACAGCAACGCAGGCGCGCGTTCGGGCGGTCGCTCGGACGTGGGCTACGGCCAAGGTGGTTACGGCGGTGGCCGCTACTGAGCGCATCGCATCTTGAAGACCCGGCTGTCCTAGCCGGATCGATCAGGCCTCCCGGGGCCTTACAAAGCGCCTCCTGGTACCGCTGGTACAGGGAGGCGCTTTGTCATGGACGGGACGCGGAGCCCTGCGGGCCGGGCGCGATCGCTCCGGCCTGCACCAGCAGCTGCGCGATCCAGTCGATGAACACCCGCACCCGGCGCGACAGCTGCGCGCGGTGCAGGTAGAGCACATGCACCGGTAGCGCAGGCGGCGGGTAGCCCTGCAGCACCTCTACCAGCTCGCCCGATTGCAGATACGCCTGCACGTCATAGCGCGGTATCTGGATCAGGCCCAGGCCCGCCAGCGCGCAGGCGATATAGCTCTCCACATGGTTGGCGCCCACGACGCCGGGCAACACCATGCTGTGCTCGGTGCCGCCCTCCACCCACGCCCAGGCGGCAGGGCGCCCACTGGTGGGTGAGTTGTAGTGCACGCTCTGGTGGCCTGACAGATCGGCCGGAGTCTGCGGCCTGCCCTGCCGGGCCAGGTAGGCGGGGCTGGCGCAGTTGATCAGCGCCATGCTGCCCAGCGCCTTGGCCACCAGCGAGCTGTCGGCCAGCGGGCCCACACGCAAGGCGCAGTCGATGTGCTCCTGCACCAGGTCCACCGCCCGGTCGCTGGAGCCCAGATCCACCTCCAGCCCCGGGTGCTGCGCCAGCAGCGCCGGCAATGCCGGGGCGACGATCAGCCGCGCCACACGGCTGGGCACATCGATGCGCAGGCGCCCGGCCACCGCATGCGACTGCGGGCGAAAGCGCTGCTCCAGGTCCTGCATCTCATCGACCAGGCTGCTGGCGCTGTCCACCAGCGCCTGACCGTCCAGCGTCAGCGCCACCTTGCGCGTGGTGCGGTGGAGCAGGCGCGCGCCCAGCCGGGCTTCCAACTGCTGCACCGCCAGCGACACCGTGGGCCGGGGCAGCGCCAGCTGGTCGGCGGCCTGGGAAAAGCTGCCGGTCGCGGCCACGCGCAAAAAGATGCGCAGCAGGTCAATGCGGTCCATGGCCCGGATCCTGCGCATTCATTGTTAATAAATTCTGGATAAACATGGAATAAATTCTATATTTATCTTTGTTTCATGACCAATTACGCTGAACAGCTCTGACCTATCCCCAGGAGCTTTTCATGTCCAAACCCCAACACAGCCTGCAGGGCAAGACCGTTTTGATCGCCGGCGGCGCCAAGAACCTGGGCGGCCTGCTGGCCACCGACTTTGTCCAGCATGGCGCCAAGGCCGTGGCTATCCACTACAACAGCGCAGCGAGCAAGGCCGATGCCGAGCAGACGCTGGCAGCGCTGCAAAAGCTGGGCGCCAAGGCGGTGATGCTGCAAGGCGACCTCACCACGGCCGCTGCCGTGGAGAAGCTGTTTGCCGATACCGTGGCTGCGCTGGGCCGCCCCGACATCGCGATCAACACCGTGGGCAAGGTGCTGAAAAAGCCGATGTCCGAGATCAGCGAGGCCGAGTTTGACGAGATGGATGCGGTCAACAACAAGGCTGCGTTCTTCTTTCTGAAAGAGGCGGGCAAGCAGGTGAATGATGGCGGCAAGATCTGCACCCTGGTCACCTCGCTGCTGGGCGCGTTCACGCCGTTTTATTCCTCCTACGCGGGCACCAAGGCGCCGGTGGAGCACTACACCCGCGCAGCGGCCAAGGAGCTGGGCGCACGCGGCATCTCGGTCACCGCCGTCGGCCCCGGCCCCATGGACACGCCCTTCTTCTACGGCCAGGAAAGCGCCGATGCGCAGGCCTACCACAAGAGCGCAGCGGCGCTGTCGCCGTTCAGCCAGACGGGGCTGACCGACATCGAAGACGTGGTGCCCTTTGTGCGCCACCTGGTGAGCGATGGCTGGTGGATCACCGGCCAGACGATTCTGATCAACGGCGGCTATACGACAAAATAAGGCCGGGAGGGCGCCGCCCTCCCACCACCACAAGGAGTTGCCCATGCATATGATTTTGGTCATGCTGACCGGCTTGCTGCTGCTGGCCGTCTTTGCCCTGCTGGGCAAGCTCTGGGGCGCCGATGCGGCCAGCATCGCGCTGGCGGCCAAGTACTTCATTCCCGCCTGGCTGGGCGTGGTGCTGGTCAACATGTGGGTCGGCGTCCACAAGGCCGGCTACACCGTCGCGCAGGAGTTGCCCATCCTGCTCGTCAACTTCGCCGTGCCCGCCGCGCTGGCGCTGGGCCTGGTCTGGTGGCTGGGCCGCGCCTGATCGGCGATTGGACAGAACACCACAGTTGCCGCGCTGCAGCATCGAAAACACTGGGCCAGCCCCCAGCCTTGCACTACGCTGGTGCATGGAATTGGATGCCTGCAGCGGTTGATGGGGGTGTTCTCTACAGGCGGCAGCAACAGCTGCCAAGTGCCTGCACACCTCGCCTGTTGTGAGCCGCAGACGCGCGCTTTACATTGTCACCGTGCCGTCATACCGACCCCGCAGCATCCATCCACTTGCTGATTCACCAACCCTGGGGACAACGGACGATGACAACACACCAACCCACATTTCGCCTGGCTGCGCTGGGCTCTGCCCTGTGCGGCGCACTGCTGCTGACCGCTTGTGGCGGCGGCGATGATGATCCCAGCTTCAAGACCCTGGACGGCAAGCAGCCCCAGGTGATCGCCCACCGTGGCTACTCGGGCATGTACCCCGAGCAGACCCGCATGGCTTACGAAAAGGCGGCCGATGCCGGCGCCGACATGCTGGAGCTGGACATGCACATGACGCGTGACTGCCAGCTGGTGGCACGCCACAACGCCTGGCTGAGCGACAGCACCAACATCGCCGATGTGGCCAAGACCAATGCCACCGTGGCAGCCCGCAAGCGCACCACGCCCGGCGTGCTGGTCGATGTGAAATACCCCGCCATTCCGGCCAACGGCCCCAGCCAGTACCTGACGGACCTGGTCGAGCCGGGCAACCAGAAGTCGGTGCTCAAGGCGCTGATCGTCGACGGCGAAGACCACAGCAATGACTGGTCGATCAGCGACTTCACGATGCAGGAGCTGCGCGACTGGATTGCCGGCACCACCTTGGACAACCGCGCCGACCGCCCCACCGAGTGGAACGGCAAGCTGCCGCTGATCAGCGCCCAGGATGTGATCGACATCGCAGCGGCCAAGGGCAAGTCGCTGGGCCGCACCATCCCCGTGTATGCCGAAACCAAGAACCCCTACTGGAACAACCAGCAGGCGATCGCCAATGGTTGCGGCAGCGGCAGCCACCCGTTTGAAGACGCCGTGATGGCGCTGCTCGAGAAGAACAAGCTCAACAGCAAGGACTCGGCCGTCTACATCCAGAGCTTTGACCCCGAGAGCCTCAAGTACCTGCGCAAGGCCGGCATGAAGGCCAAGGGCGTGCAGCTGATCGATGGCAATGACTTCGACCTCAAGGACGGCTCGATGGTCTACATCACCACCGATGAATGGACCTTCATCAGCGGCCGCCCCTACAGCTGGACCCTGGCTGGCGATGCCCGCACCTTTGCCGTGATGCAGACCCCGGCCGGCCTGGCCGAGATCAAGACCTATGCCGACGGCATCGGCCCCTGGAAGCCCCAGATCCTGGCCCACTCCGTCGTGCCCTACAAGGATGGTTCGGGCCTGAAGGACGTCAACACCTTGAAGGACACCGGCCTGATCGCCAACGCCCACAAGGCCGGCCTGATCGTGCACAGCTTCACCTTCCGCAACGAAGCGGGCCGCCTGGCCGGCATCTACAAGGGTGACCCGGTGCAGGAGTTCCTGGCCTACTACCGCCTGGGCATCGACGGCGTGTTCACCGACTTCACCCCGACGGGCGTACAGGCCCGCGATGCCTACATCACCGAGCTGAAGAACCAGTAAGCACGGCGCAGCAGTGCTCACCCCCAAAAGGACGCCTGGCGTCCTTTTTTCATGCCCGCATCAGCGTGCCAACTCAGCGTACCAAATGCGGCTGGCTGCGCCGCGCCAGCGCCCAAGCCAGCAGGTTCAGCGCCGAGCACATCAGCCAGTAGATCGCGCCCACCAGCAGGAACACCTCGGCCGGGTGCACCATCAGCCGCGCATTGACCTGGGTGGACAAAAAGGACAGCTCGCCCACGCCGACGATATAGGCCAGCGAGCTGTCCTTGATCAGGGTCACCCACTGGTTCACAAACGAGGGCAGCATCACCGCCAGCGCCTGGGGCAGGATGAGGCTGCGCAGCACCTGCCAGCGCGTCAGGCCCAGCGCCGCGCCCGCATCCCACTGGCCCGGCGCAATCGCCTGCAGGCCAGCGGCCACGCCATGGGCCAGGTAGGCGCCGCTGACCAGCGACAGCGCACAGACCACCGAGAAGCTGCCCGGCACATCCAGCTTGAACAGCACCGGCAGCAAAAAATAAATCCAGAAGATCAGCAGCAGCACCGGAGTGGCGCGCAAAAAACCCAGCAGCACCCGCAGGCACTGCAAGGCCCGGCCCCGCCCCATCACCAGCGCAATGCCCAGCGCCAGCCCCAGCACGGCAGAAAGCAGGCCGGAGACCGCGCTCAGGATCAGGCTCAGCAAGGCGCCGCCCGGCGGCCCTTCGGGAAAGGTGCCGACCAGCAGGTAGAGCCAGTCATCACCCAGTGCAGCAAAGTTCATGTGCGCCTCACCTCCACCCGGCCCCAGCGGCGGCGCTGGGCCAGCTGCTGGCTGAGCAGCTCCAGCCCGATGATCAGCACGATGTAGAGCAAGGTGGTGATGCCATAGACCTGGAAGGACTGGAAGGTCTCGGCCTCCGCCTGGCGCGCCCGGTACGACAGCTCGGCCAGGCCAATGGCCATGCCCAGCGAGGTGTTTTTGACGATGTTCATGTACTGGCCCATCAGCGGCGAGATGACCCGCGCCAGCGCCTGGGGCAGCACGATATGGCGCAGCAGCTGCCAGCCGCCCATGCCCAGCGAACGCGCCGCCTGGCTCTGGCTGGCGGGCACGCTGTTGATGCCGGCGCGCACCTCTTCGCCCACATAGGCCGTCGCATAGAACACCATGCCGATGCAGGCCGAGACAAACTCCAGCGAAGGCCAGACCAGGCTGAACGGCCCCAGCGCCAGGCTGTGCGCCTGGTTGAGCCAGGCCATCCAGGCCGGTGGCAGCAGGCTGGGCACGCCAAAGTACCAAAAGAACAGCTGCACCAGGAGCGGCGTATTGCGAAACACCGACAGGTAGGCCAGCGCCAGCCAGCGCAGCGGCGCCCAGGCTGCGCTGCGCGCCACCGCAAAGGCTATGCCCAGCACGGTGGACGCCGCAATCACCAGCAGCGAGGCCAGCACCGTCGTGCACCAGCCTTCCAGCAGCCAGCGCCAGTACTTGCCCGCCAGCAGGTGCGGCCACAGCGGCTCCAGCCAGGACATCAAAAATTGCATAAACACCGACCCCAAAAGGCACAGCCCCGCGCCTTCTCAGACGCGGGGTTGTGCCCTACCTGTGCTGTTAAGGCTTGTCGCCGATCTTGAAGTTGCGCACCAGCGGCGTGGCGCTCTGCGGCCCAAACCAGGTGTCGTAGATCTTGCCGGCCTGGCCGCTGGCCTCCAGCTCCTTCAGCGCAGTGTTGACGAAGTCGGTCAGCGCCGCCTCCCCCTTGGGAATGCCCACGCCGATGTAGTCGCTCGAGATCGTGAACGCCGGCACCTCCCACTTGTCGCGCTCCTTCTTGTCCTTGATGGTGGCCAGCAGGCCGACCAGCTTGGGGCCGTCTTGCGAGATGGCCTGCACATTGCCATTGCGCAGCGCGGTGAACGCAAACGGCGTGTCGTCATAGGCCACCAAGGTCGCCTGCGGGTGCTTCTCGCGCAGCACGATCTCATTGGTCGTGCCCTTGTCCACGCCGATGCGCAGCTGGTTCAGCTGCTCGGGCGAGGTCAACGTGCCCTTGGCCGCGATGAACTGCGTGCCCGAGGCAAAGTAAGGCACGCTGAAGCCCACCTGCTTGGCACGCTCGTCGGTGATCGTGAAATTGGCCAGCACCAGGTCGACCTTGTTCGACAGCAGCAGCGGCACGCGGTTGGCCGGGTTGGTCGGCACCAGCTGCAGCTTCACGCCCAGGCGCTGCGCAAAGGCCTGTGCATAGTCCACATCCAGGCCCACGATCTTGCGCGTCTTGGGATCGACAAAACCAAACGGTGGATTGGCATCAAAGGCTGCCACACGCAGCACCCCTGCCTGCTTGATATCCTGCAGGCGATCGGCCCACACCGCCCCCGATGCCAGCGCTGCCACCGCAGCGGTCGCCACCATCGCCCATGCCTTGTTTTTCATAGCTATGCTTTCTGAGATCCCACGCCAGGGCACCATGCCCGGGCCAGCGAAACGTTGATTGGAGGCCCAGTGTAGGAACGCAGACCGTCGTTGGACAACGACGATTTCATTCAATCGATATGTAGATTTCGCATGTACGATTCGACGACAAAGCACATCGCCCAAAACGCCCAAAAGGCTTTATAAGCAGGGGAGCGCAGCATACCTGATGTCTGCACCTGCCGCCCCATCCCCCAAGAGCCACCCGCCATGGACCGCAAAACCACCACCAGCGCACTGCGCGCGCAGTTCTTCCCGCAGCTTGTGGCCGAAGGCTTTGTCCGCCAGGGCGATATCGCCCGGCGGGTGCTGGACGGTGGGGTGGTGCATGTCGTTGAGGTCCAGCACCGCCCGCGCAGTGCGGTGTTCCAGGTCAACCTGGGTGCCCATCTGTTGGCGCTGGGCGATGTGGCCGGTGGCGCCCTGACCGCGCCGCAGGCGATGCGCGACTACGACTGCGCCTGGCGCGGCTCGGTCATCGCCGGCTTTCGCAACGCCGCAGACGCCGAGTTTGCCTATGGCGCGAGCGCACAGGATGCGGCCGAATCGGTGGCCTTTCTGGTGTCGGAATGGCAGCGGCAGTCGCAGGCCTTTTTTGCCCCCTCCAGCGACTACCCTGCATCGTTTCTAGATGCCGCCCGGCTGGCGGCGCAGGACACGGACATGCACCCCGCCCACCTGCTCACCTGGGCCCGGGTCGCCGTCGTGTTGGGTGAGGCTGCACTGGCTCAGTCAATCGCCCAAGCAGCGCTGCCCCGGGTGCCGGAGCGTGCTACTTCGCTGCGTGCGAATCTGGAGGCGGTTTTGGCGGGTTGAGGGTTGGAATAGACGCCGAGCAGTTCCTCAACCGCGCTTTACCAATCATCCAGTGACCGGAGTTCAGAGCCGGCATAGTCGCGCGGTTCCGGGTGTGACCGCAGTACCAGGTCGACGCCCAGAACGCTCAGGAGTTTCATCAAGCGTTCAGCGCTGACCGCCTTGGGATTGCGTTCCATCGCAGAGACCGTCTGCTGGGTCACCCCCATGCGCATGGCCACATCTGCCTGGGTGAGCTTCGCCGCCTTGCGAAAAGCGCTCAGAAATATCGGTAGTTGCCGGCTGGTGTGGACGATGAATTCATCCATGCGTACTCCCCATTCACAGTAACTCAGGAGCAGCTATTGTGAGGCCACAACCCATAGGCTGTATTCCGAAAATACAAGTCTTAGTTTGTATTTCCGTTTTACAGCCATGGCTTGTATTTACGCCAAATTCGGCGCCAGCGCCCGGCGCAGCACTTCGATGTCCATGCCCCGGCGCTGGGCCATATCGGCCAGCTGGTCTTCGCCGATTTCGCCGACATTGAAGTAGACAGCTTCGGGGTAGCCCAGGTAGAAGCCGCTGACGCTGGAGGCGGGGAACATCGCCAGGCTCTCGGTGAGGTGCATGCCGATGTCGGCGGCATCCAGCGCCTTGAACAGGTCGATCTTGGCGGTGTGGTCCGGGCAGGCGGGGTAGCCGGGGGCGGGGCGCACGCCCTGGTATTTTTCCTTGATCAGTTCCTCGTTGCTCAGCTGCTCATCGGCGGCATAGCCCCACAGGTCTTGGCGCACGCGCAGGTGCAGGCATTCGGCAAAGGCTTCGGCCAGGCGGTCGGCCAGGGCCTTGAACATGATGCCGCTGTAGTCGTCCAGCGCGGCTTCAAATTCCTTGTCCTTTTTCTCGGCACCGATACCGGCCGTGACCGCAAACAGGCCGGCGTAATCGCCCATGCCCGATTCCTTGGGGGCGACAAAGTCGGCCAGGCAGCGGCTGGGGCGCATCACGCTGTCCACCGCCTGCTTCTCGGTTTGCTGGCGCATGCCGTACCAGGTCAGCAGCTCGGTGCTGCGCGACTCGTCGGTGTAGAACACGATGTCGTCGCCCACGCGGTTGGCAGGGAACAGGCCCATCACGCCATTGGCCTGCAGCCAGCGGCCTTCGATGATCTTCTTGAGCATGGCCTGGGCATCGGCCAGCACCTTGCGCGCCTCCACACCGACGACCTCGTCGTCCAGGATGGCAGGGTACGGGCCGGCCAGGTCCCAGGTCTGGAAGAACGGGCCCCAGTCGATGTACTGGGCGATCTCGGCCAGGTCAAAGTTCTTGAACACGCGGCGGCCCAGCATGCGGGGCGTGACGGGCGGGTGCGCGGCAAAATCCACCGGGGTGGCATTGGCGCGGGCCTGGGCCAGGGTCCACAGCGGGGTCTTTTTCTTGTTGGCGTGCTGGGTGCGCACCTTGTCGTAGTCGGCCTCCACCTCTTGCAGGTAGCGGTCCTTGTTCTCGCCCAGCAGGCTCTGGGCCACGCTCACGCTGCGCGAGGCATCGGGCACGTAAAGCACGGGGCCTTCGTACTTGGGGGCGATCTTCACGGCCGTGTGCACGCGCGAGCAGGTGGCGCCGCCAATCAGCAGCGGAATCTTCTTGATGCGGAAATAGTCGTCCTTGTGCATCTCACCGGCCACATACTGCATCTCTTCGAGGCTGGGCGTGATCAGACCCGACAGGCCAATGATGTCCGCGCCTTCTGCCTTGGCCCGGGCCAGGATCTCGTGGCAGGGCACCATCACGCCCATGTTGATGACCTCGAAGTTATTGCACTGCAGCACCACGGTGACGATGTTCTTGCCGATGTCATGCACATCGCCCTTGACGGTGGCGATGACGATCTTGCCCTTGCTCGAGACATCCATGCCCGCCGCTTCCTGCTGGCGCTTTTCCTCTTCGATATAGGGCACCAGATGGGCCACGGCCTGCTTCATCACGCGGGCCGACTTGACCACCTGGGGCAGGAACATCTTGCCGGCGCCAAACAGGTCGCCGACGATGTTCATGCCGTCCATCAGCGGGCCTTCGATCACATGCAGCGGGCGCCCGCCGCCTTGCACCACGATGGCCTGGTAGGCCTCTTCGGTGTCTTCGGTGATGAAGTCGGTGATGCCATGCACCAGCGCATGCGACAGGCGCTCGTTCACGGTCTTGGGGCTGTCGGGCGTGCCGCGCCATTCCAGCTTCTTGCTGTCGTCCTTGGCGCCGCTCTTGGCGCTGTCGGCCACTTCGACCAGGCGCTCGCCGGCGTCTGGGCGGCGGTTGAACACCACGTCTTCGACGCGCTCGCGCAGCACCGGCTCCAGGTCGTCATAGACGCCGACCATGCCGGCGTTGACGATGCCCATGTCCATGCCCGCCTGGATCGCGTGGTACAGGAACACGGTGTGGATCGCCTCGCGCACCGGGTCGTTGCCCCGGAACGAGAACGACACGTTGGACACGCCGCCGCTCACCTTGGCGCCGGGCAGGTTCTGCTTGATCCAGCGCGTGGCCTCGATGAAGTCCACGCCGTAGTTGTTGTGCTCTTCGATGCCGGTGGCCACGGCAAAGATGTTGGGGTCGAAGATGATGTCCTCGGGCGGGAAACCGACCTCGTCAACCAGGATGCGGTAGGCGCGCTCGCAGATCTCGATCTTGCGCTCGTAGGTATCGGCCTGGCCCTTTTCGTCAAAGGCCATGACCACGGCAGCGGCGCCATAGCGCTTGACCAGGCGCGCATGCTTCTTGAACTCGTCCACGCCCTCTTTCATCGAGATGGAGTTGACGATGCCCTTGCCCTGGATGCAGCGCAGGCCCGCCTCGATCACCTCCCATTTGGAGCTGTCGACCATGATGGGCACGCGGGCGATATCGGGCTCGGAGGCGATCAGGTTCAGAAAACGCACCATCGCGGCCTTGCTGTCGAGCATGGCCTCGTCCATGTTGACATCGATCACCTGGGCGCCGTTTTCCACCTGCTGGCGCGCAACGGCCAGCGCCTCTTCGTACTGCTCATTCAGGATCAGGCGCGCAAAGGCCTTGGAGCCCGTCACATTGGTGCGTTCGCCCACGTTGACAAACAGGCTGTCCTCGCCAACAAACACGGGCTCCAGGCCCGACAGGCGCATGGGAGGAACGGAAACGGGGGCAGCAGACGCGGACATGGGGCTCACCTGTGAAAACCAGAAAACAGAGACAGAACAGGTGAGCGCCGTTGATGCGGGCCATGCCGTGCATGCCCGTCGACCTGCCCCAAGCCTGACAGGCCTGCGATGGGGTACCACCGGCCTGCTGCAGCGCTCCTTGGGACAAGGCCCTGCATTTTAAGCCAGGCCGGCCGCTGGAGCACAGGCAGGGGGACTTGTCCATAGCCGCAAACACCACTCACCGTTGTTGGTTATAGCCCTATTCAATCAGACGATGCTTCGGCATTCACCCATATTGCAGCGCTTTGCCGGCAAAAAACACCAACCCATAGTCAACACCGGCTTTCTGTTTTCAAACAGGTCCAGGCCTGCTCTTTGAGGAGAATTCCCTTGCATCTGAGTTTCAGTGCTTACTACACCCTGATCTTTGCCGTCCTCGTGCTCTTGCTGGGCAAGTGGCTGACGCGGCATATCCGCTTTCTGCGCGACTTCAATATCCCCGAGCCCGTCTCCGGCGGCCTGGTGGTGGCAGCCATCATCTTTGCGCTGCACCAGGCCACCGGCCTGACCCTCGCCTTTGCCAACGCTATGCAGACCAGCTTCATGCTGGTGTTCTTCTCGTCGATCGGGCTGAGCGCCAACTTTGCCAAGCTGCGTGAGGGCGGCATGGGCCTGGTGGTGTTTCTGGGCGTGATCGTCGCGTTTATCTTTGTGCAAAACGGTGTCGGCGTGGGCCTGGCCACCCTGCTGGGGCTGGACCCGCTCATTGGCCTGGTCGCGGGCTCGATCACCTTGCTGGGCGGCCACGGTACCGCTGGCGCCTGGGGCTCGGTGCTGGAGAACCAATACGGCCTGAGCGGCGCCACCGCGCTGGGCATTGCCTGCGCCACCTTTGGCCTGGTCATCGGCGGCCTGCTGGGCGGCCCCCTGGCCAAGCGCCTCATTACCCGCCACCAGCTGGCCCAGCCACGCACGCTGACTGAGAAAGAAGTAAGCGAACACACCGAAAACAACGACAGCAGCCAGGTCGCCAATTTCGAGACGCCCAATACCGCCCCGCGCCTGATCACTGCCGAGGCCGCCATCGAGACCCTGGCGCTGTTTGCCGGCTGCCTGGCCTTTGCCGAGTTCATGACCAGCGTCACCCAGGGCACGATACTGCAGCTGCCCACCTTTGTCTGGGCGCTGGGCGGCGGCGTGGTGATCCGCAATGTGCTGGACTACGGCTTTGGCTTCAAGGTGTTTGACCGCGCCATCGATGTGTTTGGCAACGCCGGCCTGTCGATCTACCTGGCCATTGCGCTGCTGTCACTCAAGCTCTGGGAGCTGGCCGATCTGGCCGGGCCGCTGATGCTCATCCTGGCCGTGCAGACGGTGGCGCTGGCGCTGTTTGCCGTCTTCATCACCTTCCGCACGATGGGCCGCAACTACGATGCCGCCGTGCTGGCCGCCGGCCACTGCGGCTTTGGCATGGGCGCCACGCCCACGGCTGTGGCCAATATGCAGGCCATCACCAGCCAGTACGGGCCCTCGCACAAGGCCTTCCTGATCGTGCCGCTGGTGGGCGCGTTCTTTATCGACATCATCAATGCCTTTGTGCTGCAGCTGATGATTGCCTGGCTGCGCTGAACGCCGCCAAGTAGAAACGGGGCGTCGTAGTGACACGACGCCCCGTTGTACGTTTATGGCTGGGTTACTGCGCCGATTGCGGCAGGCCAAACAGGCGGTCGAACGACCAGTTGAACACAAAGGTGTAGACCAGGAAGAACAGCAGCAGGCCGATGTCCATCACCAGCGCATCCCAGAGGCTGACCTCGAACCACCAGGCAAACAGCGGCACGAGCATGAAGACGAGACCCCCTTCCATGCCCAGCGCATGCGCAATGCGGCGGCCCAGGCCGCGCCCACGGGTGGGTTGGGTGGCTTCCCAGCGCTCGAACAAATGGTTCCAGACGACATTCCACAGAATCGCGATGGCCGACGAGGCAGCGGCCACGACACCGGAGTGCGCCGCGCCCTGTCCGGACAGGGCCGACAGGCCTGCCGTGGCGGCCACGATGGCGATGGCCTCGTACAGGGCCACATAGACCACGCGCCGCATCGGCCCCTGCAGAGACCAAGGGCTGTTGTGTATTTTTTGAACTGACATAGGGCGCTATCTTATGTGTCATGAACTGATAACATAAGTCAGAATCTTTCAGAAAAATTGATACATCAATGCGCAGTGCCTTCGCCCCCTTTGACTCGGACACCATCCAGACCCTGCTGGCCGTGCTTGACCATGGCAGCTTCTCGGCCGCAGCCCGGGCGCTGGGCAAGGTGCCCTCGGCCGTCAGCATGCAGATCGCCCAGCTCGAAGCCGAGCTGCAGATGCCGCTGTTTGCGCGCGAAGGGCGCGAGCCCCGGCCGCTGCCCGCCGCATTGGCGCTGGAACCACAGGCGCGCCTGCTGGCCGCGCAGCTGCAGCAGCTCAACGCCCATGCGCTGGCGCTGGAGCAAGGGCTGGAGTCGCGGCTGAGCTTGGTGATGGCCCCGGAGCTGCTCTCGGCCCCCTGGGCTGCGCCGTTGGCCGCCTTGGCGCAGGAGTACCCGCAGCTGGCCGTCGAGGTGCTCACGGCCCCCCAGGCCGATGCACTGACCATGCTGCACAGCGGCCGCGCGCAGCTGGCGCTGGTGTTTGAGCGGCCGAGCCTTGACGGCCGCGAGGGTTTCCAGGAAGTGGCGACCGAGACCTTGCTGGCGGTCATCGCCCCCAGCCACCCGCTGATGCAGGCGCTGGGCCAGGCGCCTGCGCCCGGTGAGGCCGCCCGGCCTCAGCTGCGCGAGCACCACCTGACCAATACGCGCCAGATCATCGTTGCCAGCCGCGACTGGTCGCTGGACCATGAGCGCCTGGTCTATGCCCGCGATGTCTGGCGCACCGACAACCATGTGGCCGCCCTGCAGATGGTCAGCGCCGGCATTGGCTGGGGCTGGCTGCCCCAGCCGCTGGTGGCACCGCTGCTGCAATCGGGCGCGCTGGTGGCGATGGAGTTTGCCAACCTCAGCAATGGCGCCCAGCTCTATGTGGATGTGGTCTGGTCCAAGGAGCACCCGATGGGCCTGGCCGCCAAGCGCTTTGTGGCGCTGGTGCAGGCGGCGTCACAAACGCCTTAAGCGCCCTGCGTCTCCTGCGCTGCAGCAGCGGCTGGCGGCAGGTCGCGCACATGGATGTCCATCTGCGGGAAGGCCACCGCAATGCCGGCCGCCTTCAGCCGCGCGTTGATGCTGCGGTTGAGGTCATTGCGCACCGGCAGGCGGTCGTCCACCGCACCCACATAGACGCGCAGCTCGAACTTCTGGCCCTGGCCTTCGAGCGCCATGAACCAGCAGTTGGCCTCGGGCTCGCGCAGCACCTTGGGGTGCTCGGCCGCAATCGCCAGCAGCATGCGCTGCACCTCGGCCGGATCGCTGCCGTGCGCGACCGAGACATCGATGATCAGGCGCGTCACATCGTCGCTCAAGGTCCAGTTGGTCACCTGGCCGGTGATGAAGGTCTTGTTCGGGATGACGATTTCCTGGTTGTCGAAATCCAGCACCGTGGTCGCGCGCGTGCGGATGCGCGTGACGGTGCCGGTGTGCTGGTTGATGGTGATCACATCGCCGACGCGGAAGGGGCGCTCGACCAGCAGGATCAGGCCCGAGACAAAGTTGGCAAAGATCTCCTGCAGACCAAAACCCAGACCCACAGTCAGTGCGGCGGCCATCCACTGCAGCTGACTCCAGCGCAGGCCCAGCAAGGACAGCGCGCTGACCGTGCCGGCAATCGTGATGCCGTAGCGCGCCAGGGTCGCCATCGTGTAACGGTCCGAGCTGCTGACCCGGCGCGTGCTGGAGAACACCACCTCGACCAGGCCGGGCAGGTTGCGCGTCAGGCTGAAGGTCATCAGCAGGATCAGCGCGCCCACCAGCAGGTCCATCAGGCTCACCGGAGCGGGGCGGGCAATGCCGCTGGCCTCGGTATTGGTGGTGTACCACAGCACCACGCCCTCAAAGCGCAGCAGCGCCGGCAGCACCGGCGACCAGGCGTACACCAGGCTCAGCGCCACCAGCACCCGCTGCAGCAGGCCCAGCAGGCGGTGCGCCTGCGTGCTGACGGTGACCAGCGCCATCTGGCTTTGCTCATCGGCGGCATTGTTGTTGGCCGTGGGGGCGGTTCCGCCACCAGCGGCGGCATCGGCTGCCGCTGCCGCATTGGCCGCCTGGCGCTGCAAGGCGGCAGCGCGCAGGCGGTTGAGCGCCAGGCGGCGCTCGCCCAGCAGCAGCCAGCGCCGCAGCAGGCTGACCAGGACCTCGGCCGCTGCAAGAAACACAAAGCTGCTCAGCAGCGCCTGGATCACTTCGGTGGCGGTGTAGACATAGCCCAGCCCAATGCCCACCAGGGTCACGGCCAGCACCAGCAGCACGGCCACGCTCACCACCTGGCTCCAGCGCAGGCCCGGGCGCTGCTTGCGCAGGCTTTGGCGCAGGTAGCGCAAGGCCATCCAGCCCAGGCCCAGGGTCAGCACCAGCAGGCACATGCGGCCCCAGGTGCTGATCGCCGAATCATCGTGGCTGAAGAAGGCCAGACCGCCCAGCAGATCGATGGGCACGATCAGCCAGGTGGCGCGCAGCACCATCTGGCGCAGCACCTGCACGCGCTCACGCGGCCAGCCAAAATGCGCCACCGCCAGCCCGCAGGGGCGGAACAGCACGTTGAGCAGGGTCACGACAAAGACAAAGGCACTCAGCTGCTCGAGCGCCTGGCCCAGCGGCTCAAGCGCCACCGGCGCTGCCGTCGATTGCAGCAGGGTGCCCAGCGCGGCCGTGGCAAAGCTCCAGGGCAGCGCATACAGCAGGCTCCAGCCCAGCGCCATCAAGGTCAGGCCAAAGTGGTCCTGCGAGAAGTTGTCGACCTGCGTGGCAATCGCCTGCAGCTTTTGCAAGGCATAGCGGCGCAGGCCCAGCAGCAGCAGCACGCCGGCAAAGATGCCGGCATAGATCCAGAGATTGCGCAGCATGCTCGCGCCCAGCGCCCGCGCGGTGTTCCAGGGCGAGGCGCTGGCGCCCTGCTCCAGTGCGGCGCCGTCCGAGCTGCGCAGCACCGAGCGCCATTCGTCCAGCCAGGCGCCGCCCATCGCCAGATGGCTGGGGAACCACAGCAGCTCCTTGTCCATCACCTGGCGCAGCGCGTTGCCGCTGTTCAAGGTCGATTGCAGCGCGGCATCGGTCTGCTCCAGCACCGCAATGCGCCGCAGCAGCAAGGGCTGGAGCTGGTCAATCAGCGCGGCCTGCTTGGTCCACAAGGCCGTGCTCTGGCTGCTGCCCCGCGTGGTCATGCCCGAGTTGCCGCCACCCGTGGCCGTGCCGTTGAGGCTGAAGCGCCGCTCGCTGGCATTGAACAGCGCCAGCCGCAGCTCGGCCAGCTGCCGCAATGTGGCCTTGCGGCGCGACTGGATGGTGTTGACGGTGGGCAGCGCCACGCGCTGCTTCCACAGCCACTGGCCCACCGATGCGCTGCCGCCCAGGCGCAGGCGCGCCTGCGTGTCGCGCAAGGCCGAGGCCAGCTGGCTTTGGCGGTATTCGTCGCTCGCCAGGTCCTGGCGCTCTTTGACCAGGCGGTCGTTGTGCGCCAGGATCTGGGCAGCCAGCGCGCTGTTTTGCTGCGCCAGCTCGCGCACGGCAGCCGAGGCCTCAGCCGTGTCGTTCTCGGCGGCCTGCGTTTGCTGCACCTGTTGCTCGAGCTGCTGGCGGGCGCGGTCGGCAATGCGCTGGTTCAGCCAGGCCACGCGCGGCGTGCGCTCGAGCAACTCGCGGCGCTGGGTCTGCAGCTGCACATCGAGCAGGCGCTGGCGGGTCTCGATGGTCGACTGCTCTTCCTGGCGCAGCGCCAGCTCCTGCGTGGCGCGGCGGTGTTCGGCGCTGCGGCGCTGCTGGCGCGCCTGGGTCAGCGCCTTCGATTCTCCCGGCTCGGCCGTCACCGGCGTCGCTGTCTCCTGCACGCGCTGCTGCAGGCTGGCCAGGTCGCTGCGGCCATTGCCGGGCTGGGCCACCAGGTTGGCCTGTTCGGCCGCCGATTTCTCGATGCCGGCCTTGAGCGCGGCAATCGCTTCGCGCTCGTCGGTGAGCAGCTTTTCCAGCACTTCCTGGCTGGCATTGGCGGGCACGCGCTCTTCCCAGCGCGCCTGTATCTGGCCCAGCTCCTGGTCGCTCAGTGGTGCGGGGGGCGCACCAGCGGGCGTCTGCACGCGGCTGCGCAGGCGCTCGAGCGACTGGGCCAGCGTATCGGCCTCCTGCTCGGCCGTGGCCGTGGCCTCGCGCTGCGCCTGGATGGCGCGCTCTTCATCGCTGCTGCTGCTCGATGAACTACCGCCCAGGCCCGCCAGCGAGGTCAGCGACTGTGCCGTCGCTGCTGGGGGCAGCAGGCAGGCGCACAGCAGCAGCCACAGGGCCGGCAGCCACCAGCGTGGCAGGCCCTGGCGGGCAGAGGAAAAGTGAGGGGAGGCGCGCATCGGCACAGTGTATCGGCAGGTGAGAGAGCCCGAACCTAGGACAAGGGCGCTGCTTGCACCTGATAACAATGCTTTCAACGTCCCTGGCAGCTGCAACTGCCAGGGACGTCGGGATGCTCAGCGCGGTGGCCGGCGGTCCTGCATGCGGTCAAAGGCCTTGTCGATATCGTCGGCCTGCAAGGTGGGCTGCAGCGGCTGGCGGCCGGCGCGCTGCTGGTCGATCTGCTCCTGCATGCGGGTGGCGACCTGCATCAGCACGCGGTGCAGCCCCAGCTGCTGGCGCCGGCTCTGGTCCAGGTGCTCAACGACCGGCTGCAGCGACTGCAGCACCAGTTGGCCCAGCTGCTGCACGGCCAGGTCCAGCGGCGGCGCGTCGGCCTGGCGCGCGGGCTGCGGCGCAGGCGCGCTGTCCAGCACCGCCTGGCGGATGCCATCGAGCGACTGGCCCACGGCCGTTTGCGCCTGGCCCCATTGGGCCAGCATGCGCTGCAGGCCCTCTTGCGCGGCGCTGTCGCCCTGGTGGCGGGCCTGCTGGGCCTGGGCCATGGCACGGGTGGCGGCGACCAGGTCGACCAGCTGGGTGGTCACGCGCGTGGCGGCATCGGCATTGGCGCCGCCAGCGGCCTGCTGGCGCTGGAACTGGGCCTTGATCTCGGCCCAGCGCGCCTGGGCCTGCGCATCGGCGCTACCGCGCAGCTCGGCGAGCTTGAGCAGGTTCTCCTCGGCGCCACCGGTCAGCATCTGCGCCTCGCCCTGGTAATGGTCGCTCAGCATCTGCGCCATCTCGGCATCGTTCATCACCGGGGTGATCTTCTCGGCGAGCTTGTTCATGTTGCGGTAGCTGCCCTGCAGCTTGAACGGCGGCTCGGTGCGGTAGCTGTCGTCCTGCGCGGCGCTGTGGATGTACTGCTGGTTCACCTTGAACACCAGCTCGCGCACCTGCAGCATGCGCTGGAGCACCGCCTCCATCTCGCGCAGCTCGGCGGCCGCATAGTCGTGCGACAGCGCATTGGCCGACACCTCCTTGCCCTGCACCCGGTCGAGCAGCAGGTACAGGTCCTGCAGGCTGCGCGTGGCCATCGGCGCCAGCACCGCATTCGAGGTCATGCTGTTTTCGATATAGCTGAGCTTGAAGACCTCATCCATGCCGCCCAGCACATCGCCCAGGTTGTAGATGTCGGCGCGGTTGGCCAGCATGTCCGGGATCTTGAACACCTCCCCCGACTCGGTATAGGGGTTGCCGGACATGACCACGCAAAAGCGCTTGCCGCGCATGTCATGGGTCTTGGTCTGGCCCCTCCACACCCCTTCGATGCGGCGCGTGCCATCGGACAGCGAGATGAACTTCTGCAAGAACTCGGGATGCGTGTGCTGGATGTCGTCGATGTACAGCATCACGTTGTTGGCCATCTCCAGCGCCAGGTTGAGCTTTTCCAGCTCCTTGGCCGCCGTCGCATCGGGCGCCTGCGCCGGGTCGAGCGAGCGCACCGAATGGCCCAGCGCCGGGCCGTTGATCTTCATGAAAATGAGGCCCAGCCGGTTGGCCACGTACTCCATCAACGTGGTCTTGCCGTAGCCAGGCGGCGAGATCATCATCAGCAGGCCCATCTGGTCCGTGCGCTTGTTCTCGCCCACGACGCCGATCTGCTTGGCCAGGTTGTCGCCAATCACCGGCAGGTAGATCTCGTTGATCAAGCGGTTGCGCACAAAGGACGACAGCGGCCGGGCCTTGAACTCCTCGAGCCGGAAGCGCGCGCGGTACTCGCCCAGCAGCTGCTGGCGCAGCGCCTGGTAGCGCTCCCACTGCGGCAGGTAGCGGCGGTAGTGGCGCGCCGCACGCGTGGTCAGCTCGTCGAGCTGAATCTGCATGCGGCCCGCATCCACCCGGCCATGCTGGCCCAGCAGGCCCAGCACCTCGCAGCGCAGATCCACATTGCTGACCTGGTGCGGTAGCTCGCTCTGGCAGACCAGCCAGGCGGCGGCTTCGCTGCAGTAGGGCAGCCAGGCGGCCCGCTCGGCCTCGGGGGCGGCCTGGGCCACCGTCTGCAGCCAGTGCAGCGCGCTGCGCCAGCGCTGGGCCAGCGGCGCGGCGCCGCGCTCGCGGCTGGCCTGGCCGGCCTCGCCCCCGGCCCAGTAGCGCTGCAGATCGGCCCAGTGCAGGCCTTCCTTGGGGCCGGCCTTGAGCGCCTGCTGCAGCGCGGCCACCACCGCCTGGCTGGCGCCCGAGAAATGCAAGCGCAGCGCCTTGTGCGCCAGCTCTGCCTGCAGGTAATCGGCGGCGGCGCGCAGCAGGTTGTCAGCCTCGCTGTCCCACTCTCCCGCATCGATTGCGGCCGCTGCCAGCAAGGGGCTGGCCGGGTCGGCGCGCAGCAGCGCATCGAGCAGGCCCTGGTCCTGCGCAAAGGCGCGCAGCTGGGCCATGATGTCGGTCTGCAGCGCCAGGCGCTCGGTCTCGCTGCCCAGCAGCTGCTGCATGGCCTGGGCCTGCTGCGCGCGCTCGGGCCAGCGCGCAATGCTGCTGGCCAGCTGGGGCTGCTGGATATGGGCCTGCTGGCTCCAGAACAGCAGCGCCAGGCTGCGTGCCTGCGGCGCATGGCGCAGCACACCGGCGCCATCGGCCAGCGGCACCAGCGCCTGCAAGATAACGGCCGCATCATGGTCGTGGATGCCGCGCTCATAGCCGTCGCGGTAGCGCGGCGCTGAAAACTCGCGGATCGCCTGGGTCAGCGCCTCCGCATCGGGCAGGAGCTGGCGCAGGCGGTCCTGGCTCCAGCCTTCGCGCCCGGCGCGCACGGCCTGCACCACCTCCAGCGCCAGGTACTCGCCCCGGTACATCTCGGCCGATTCGGCCGGCGACGAGGCATCCCAGTAGGCCTGCAGGCCGGCCAGCTCGGCGTTGTCCACCGGCTCGAAGTACTCGGTGCCCACCAGGTGCAGGTAGAGCTGGCCGTCGCGCGGCAGCAAGGTCAGGTCCAGGTCCTGGTTGCCGACCGAGAAGCGGTGGCGGCCCAGGCGGATCAGCTTGCCATCGCCCTCGTACAAATCGTTGCGGTCCTGCAGCGCGCGGAAGGCCTGGTCGCGCAGCGTCTTGATGCGGCCGTCGATGTCATCGGCCTTGACGGGGTCCTGCAGCTCGCCGCGCAGGCGCCCGGCCAATTCCTTGAGCTTGGCAATCAGCGGATCGCCGGCAAAAAACGCGTGCAGCGCCTCAGGGCTGGCGATCTTTTCGGTGCGCTTGGGCAGGCCTTGCACAATGCGCAGCGCGGCATCGAGCACGCCCTGGGCGCGGCGCTGGCGCTCGTCCTGCAAGGACTGCTTGCGCGCCTCGAAGGTCTCCAGCACCTCTTCGCGCTTGGCGATGATGTCCGAGAGAAACTGCGCATGTTCGCCAAACTGGCTCTCGATGTCTTCGAGCTGTACCAAGAGGCGCGCCAGCTGCTCATCGCATTTCTCGGGCGTCTGGGCCAGGTTCAGGCCGCTGACGATGCTCTGCGAGAACAGCGCCAGCTGCGCGGCAAACTGGGCCAGGTTCTCGGCACTGCCCAGGCCGGATTTGCGCTGCTCGGCGCGTGCGCGCACCTGGTTCAAGCGCGCATAGATGGACGAGATGCGGTCCACCACGGCCGTGCGCTGGGTGGCATCGTCGATCTTGAGGCTGCCCATCAGCTCGGACAGCAGATCGAGCGCGGCCGACATCTGGGCCATCTGCGCCAGCGGCTCGGCCAGCTGCACCACCGTGGTCGCTGCCTGGGCCTGCTGGTCCAGCGCCTGCAGCTGCTCCACATAGGGCTGCATGGCGGCATCGGTGGCAATAAAGCCCGCCGTGCGCTGCGAGACTTCGGCCTGGGCCTCGTCGGCCGTCTGCACCATGGCCTCGATCGCTGCGGCATCGACATAGCGCAGCTCGCGCGTGGCCAGCAGCTGGCCGCGCAGCGCGGCCAGGTCGGTGAGCGCCCCCACATAGGCATCGATGCTGTCGCCGTCCGACAGGCGAATCTGCTTGAGCAGCTGCACATGGCGGCTGCTGACCTCGCCCATGGCCTTGGCCGAGGCCTGGCGGATGCTTTCGACCTTTTCGTACTCGTCCAGCACCGCGTCGCCGGTGGCGACGATGCCCAGAAGGTTCTCATGCAGCGCCTGCATGCCCGCGCTGCTGAGCCAGTGGTAGCGCTCAAATAGGCGCCGCGCCGTGTCGATCAGCCGCTCATAGCGCGGCAGCGAGACCTCGGTGGCGGCGATCTCCTTGCGCACGCTGTACAGGTCGGAGATGCCGCTGACCAGCTCGGCATTGCCGATGCGGCCCAGCACGCTGTCCTTTTGCGGCTGGCGCGCGGCATAGTCGTCCGACGCAAACGGCGTGCGCCACAGCTGCATCGGGTGCACGCGCGAGGCCTCATTGCTCTCGGCAGCAAAGATGACAATGCGGCCATCGTCCATGCGCGCATAGCCGTGGCCGATCAGGGGCGGCTGCAGCGCCCGCTCGATCAGGTTGTACTTGAACAGCGCCATGCGCCCGCTCTCGGGCTCGTAGAACACGTAGAGCACATCCTCGCCATTGGGCGAGCGGATGCTGCGGCGGTAGCGCATGCCCTGCATGTTCTGCTCGAAGGCGCGGTGTTCGCCGTTTTGCAGGTAGTAGCCGCCGGGGAAGATGATGCCGTGGTCCTGCGGCAGCTGGATGCAGGCCGCGCCAATCGCGTCCATGCGCAGCACCTGGCGCGACAAGGTGTTGTAGACCAGGTAGCGCCACTGATCCTCGCGGTAGGGCAGGATCTTGAGCAGCACCAGGCTGCCGACGGCCGCGTATTCAAACACCGCGTCATCGAGCGACTGGTTCTTCTCCTGCACCGGCTCGCGGTAGATGCCCAGGCCGTCGTTAGTGTTGTTCTCGACCTTGATCGTCAGGTCGCCATCGAGCGTCTCGACAAACACCTTGTCCAAGATATTGATGTGCGGATGGCGGCCCTGCACCAGGTGCTCGCGGCCGGCGCGCTGCCATTCAAAATCATGCGGGGCGGGCAGCTCGATATCGCGCTCGCCCCGGTTGTCGATGTAGCGGATCTGCTGGCCATCGGGCGAGACCGACCAGCGGAACACCCGCACATCGCCCAGGCGCTCGCCGATCTGAAAACTGGCCAGCAGCTTGCCATCGCGCACCGCCAGCTGCATCAGCTTGGTGTGCTTGTAGTAGGCGTAGAGCTCCTGGAAATCCTGCACAAAGCTCTGGATGCCCAGGAAGCTGTCCTTGAGCTCGACCGGCGTGACTTCGTAGCCCTGCTCGCCCTCGTGCAGGCGGTAGAGCGCAAACACATCCTCGATGCGCGTCTCCTGCTTGAGGCCCATGAACACGTTGTAGCCAAACAGCAGATAGCCGCCGACCTGGGCGATGTCGCGGCCCAGGCAGTTGTTTTCGGTGCGCACCCGCATGCGGGCGATGACCTCCATCTGGCTGCGGCCAAACTCTTCCAGCCGGGCTTCATTGAGTTCGCGCGCCAGCGTCTCCAGCGCCTGGCCCTGGGCATCGAGCCGCTTGGCCAGCACTTCATAGGAGCCGCCGCTGGCGACGGCGTCGTCAACGGCAGAACGGTCCGGTGGGTGGTTGGTGGGAATAGTGGACATGGCTAGAGCGGCAGAGAATGCGGTGGGGCAGGGCCGGCCAGCACGGGGGCTGGGGCCTGCGATGGGAGTGGCCCGCCCAGCGGCGCGCAGGGCGCCGCCGGGCCAGGCGGGCTAGGCCAAAGCCTGGACTCAGGACTCGGCCGCCGATGGCGGCAGGCTCTTCTTGTCCTGGCCGCCGCCCAGCAGGTTGCTCAGTGCATCCGTG
The DNA here is from genome assembly GCF_037479395.1 of Comamonas sp. MYb21. Classification (NCBI taxonomy): domain Bacteria; kingdom Pseudomonadati; phylum Pseudomonadota; class Betaproteobacteria; order Burkholderiales; family Comamonadaceae; genus Comamonas; species Comamonas sp. MYb21. Next base: position 108,371 of record NZ_JBBGZC010000009.1, read on the forward strand.
GGCAGGCCCTTGCCGCCGATGAACTTTTGCAGCAGCTCCTGCACGATGGGGCTCTTGGCCGAGACACCTTCGACCGCCTTGCCCACCGACAGCGCCTTGGCAAAGTTGTTGAAGAAGTCGCCACCGCCGCCGACGATGTCGATATTGGCCTTGGACAGCGCCGCCGACAGCACCTCGGCCTGCTCCTGCGCCACGGTCTTGTTCGCCTCGATCGCAGCCAGCGCCTGCTCGAAGTTCTTCTCCAGCTGCATGCGGAACTCTTCGTGCGAGCGGGCCTGGTCGGACAGCGACGCGAGCGCCGTGAACTTCTCGGTCAGACCCTTGGCCTCGGCGAACAGCTTGTCGCGCAGCACATCGGCTTCGGACTGGCCCACATCGCGGGTCACCACCGCCTTGGTGTTGCCCACCTGGGCTTCACCACGGGCCTGTGCCATCAGGCGCTCTTCCAGCACCTTGGCATCGGCCAGGCCGAGCTTTTCGTTGGCATCGGCCTGCGCCTCGATCACACGCACTTCGGCCAGGCCCTTTTCCTCTTCGCCGCGCGCCTGGGCGATCAGCTTCTCGGCAATGATCTTGGCCTGCACCAGGCCTTCGCGCTCGATGGCCGCTGCCGTCACTTCGCGCACCTTGGCGTCGGCCAGGCCCGGCGCTGCGCGCTCGACCTCGATGGCCTCGGCCATCTTCTTCTTGGCTTCGGCGGTCTTGCCCGCCGCTTCCAGCTCGGCCTGGGCCAAGGTGGTCACCTCAACCGCCTTGTGGCGCGATGCCGACTCGTCGGCCTCGGCCTTCTTGACCTGGCGCACCATGTCTTCTTCGGCCTGGGCCTGGGCAGTCAGCACGGTGACCTGCTTCATGCGTTCGGCCTCGGACACCACGCGCACTTCCTTGATGCGCTCCTCTTCCTGGGCCACGCCCTTTTCGACCACCACGCGCTCGCGGATGACATTGGCGATATTGGCCTTCTCGACCTCGATGGCCTTTTCCTTCTCGATGCGCTGCAGCTCCACTTCGCGCTGGCGCGAGACCACTTCCAGGTCCTTGGCGCGGGTGACCTTTTCAATCTCGATCACCACCGCGCGCTCGCGGTTCTGCTGCGCCACTGCGACTTCGCGCTGGCGGTTTTCTTCGCGGATGTCGAGCTGCTCCTGCGTCTGGATGCGGGCCTGCTCGGCTTTCAAGCGCTCTTCTTCCTGCACCTTCTGGGTCTCGGCCTGCTCGCGCGCCTGGATGGTGGCGATCTCGCGCTTCTGGCGCGCCTCGGCATCGGCCTGCTGGCGCTCGAGCGCCAGCATCGCTTCCTTGGTCTCGACGTTCTTCTTGGTCACGGCCAGCTCGGCATTGCGCTCGAGCTCGTTGGTGACGATGTTCTGGTTGGCCGTCAGCTCGGTGATCTTGCGGATACCTTCGGCGTCCAGGATGTTGTTCGGGTCCAGCGAGGCCTTGGAGGTCTGCTCCAGGTAGTCGATGGCCACGTCTTCGAGCACATAGCCGTTGAGGTCATTGCCGATCACATGGATGATCTGGTCGCGGAAATCCTGGCGGTTCTCGAACAGTTTGACAAAGTCGATCTGCTTGCCCACGGTCTTCAAGGCCTCGGAGAACTTGGCATTGAACAGCTCATTGACAGCGCCCTTCTCCGATGCACGCTCCACACCGATGGCCTTGGCCACCTTGAGCACGTCGGCGGCGGTCTCGTTGACGCGCAGGTAAAAGGCCACGGTGATGTCGGCCCGCATGTTGTCGCGGCAGATCAGGCCCTCCTTGCCACGGCGGTCAATCTCCAAGGTGATCAGCGAGATGCGCATGAACTCCTTCTTGTGGATCACCGGCAGCACCATGCCGCCGGTGAACTTCACCTTGGGCTGCGAGGTCGTGTCATTGATGATCAAGGCTGTGCCCTGGGGCACCTTGATGTAGAAGGCCTTGACCAGCGCAAACAGGCCCAGGATGACGATGAAGACCGTGCCGATCACCACCCCCGCGACGATGTACCACTCCAGATTTCCCCAATTCATGCGTAGCTCCCTATCAGTATCAATTTCTAAAAAAATGCGATGCGGGCCCGCCGCACTGGCGCGGGCGGCCCGCCCCTATCAAACAGGTGGGTGCAAACCCGGTATCTCGCTGCCGTCGAACTCGGCCTTGCTGACCACACGCCAGGCGTTGTGCGCCGGCAGGTGCTCGATCAGCACGATCTCGGTGCCGCGCGGCAGCTCGCGCTCGGGTGAGCGCATCTGCACATTGAGCCCGCCGCCGCCGTCATCGACGCTGCCGTAGCCTTGTGTGGCGTTGACGACGCCACTGCGCACCAGGCCTGTGCGGCCCAGCAGCACCTGCGGCGTTTCGGGCGGCGCAATGCGCGCCACCAGGCCGCGCAGCGGCCGCAGCACCACGACGGTGGCGGCAAAGCCCAGCACCAAGGCGGCCAGCGCCAGCGCGCTGCCAGTGATGAAGTTGACCAGGGTCCAGCCCTCGGGCATCGGCACCAGGTGGCACAGCACATAGGAGGCCAGCCAGGACAGCAGCAGCAACACCGTCAGGATGACGGTGGCCGGAATGCCGCCCAGGCCCACCTTGAGCAGCAGACCGGCGAGCGCGCTGACCGAATGCTCCACGCCATGGGCATGGTCGCTGCCATCGAACAGCAGCCATTGGTCCAGCGAATCGGTCTCCACCAGGCCGACCAGGGCGATCAGCCAGTACAGCAGCATGCACAGCAGCAATGCGCCGAAGATGAAGGTCGGAAAGCCCAGCGCATAGTGCAGAAAGGTCGACATGGCAGTCCCTCTTCTAGGTGTGCGGTAGCGGGCGTGGCGCCGGCTCCTCACTTGTTGTGTGTCTGGTCGGGCCAGCCAGGGCCCCGGGCGCGATCAGCCCTCCTTGGAGCCGGCGCGCTGCGCCTTGAGGCGCTCGAGCACCGACTGCGCATTGCCGGCAGCGGCGGTGATGCCGGCGGCACGCAGCTTGGCGTCGAGCGCGTCTTCGCTGCTGCTGTGCGCCAGCTCGGCCGCGCTCTCCATGCGGGCGCCGCGCTCGGCCTGCTTTTGCTTGATGCGTTCGAGCGAATCGAGCGCCGTCTGCACGCGCGACTGCGAGCCGGTGTAGCGGCCCGCCACCGTGGCCTGGGCGCGCTGCACGCTCTCGGTGGCCTTGACGGTGTCGGCCTGCTGCTTGAGCCGCTTGATATTGGACTGCGCGGTCTGGATTGCGCCGCGCAGCTGCTCCACGCTCTGGGTGAAGGCGCCCAGCTGGGCCTCTTCCTCATCACGCTGGGTTTCGAGCAGGGCGACCTTGCCGGCGACTTCAAGCGCCAGCGCCTCGTCCTGGGTCTCCAGCGCCTTCATCGCATAGCCTTCGTACTCGGCAATCTTGGCTTGCGTGGTCTGCAGCTTGCCGGCGGACAGCTTTTGCTTGGCCATGATCTCGGCCAGCGCTTCCTTGGAGCTGTTCAGGTCGTTGTCGGCATCGCGGATTTCCTGGTCCAGGATGCGCAGCGCCTGGCTGTCGGTGACGGCTTCACCCGCCTCGTGCGCGGCGCCGCGCAGCGCAGTCACCAGCTTGTTCCATACGGTCATGATGCTCTCCTTGTACTGTGGGGTCGGGGACGGGCTGCGCTCAGACCTGCGCCAGGGTCAGATAGGGGGCCAGCGCCTCGGTGGCCTGGATCACGCTGTCGGCCAGGATCAGGATCTCGGCCAGGATGTCGTCCGTGCTGCTGTTGGCGCGCATGGCGGCAAACATCACATAGCCCTCGCCACCCCGTGTCAGGGGCTCCAGCGCCATCGTCGTGAACGGGAACAGCTTTTGCAGCCGCAGGATCTGTGCATTGAGGCCGGCGCCATCGCGCACCTGGTTGGCGGGCCACAAAAAGGCCTCGACCACCAATTGCTCACCCGACAGGGCCACATGCACGGGCAGATCGCCAAAATCGGACAGGGTGACCAGCACACTGGTCTCGGCCCCCTCCAGTAGCTCTATCTGCAACTTGCCCTCGCGGGCCAGCGCCGATGCGCCCAGCTCGTCGGCCAGCGCCTGAATGCTGCGGTAATGGTGCTTGCTGCTTTCCATGCTCCCCTCCTGTCGGTAGATGGTCAATGAACCCGGTTGTGCCTGCGGCTGGCGCATCTGCTTTTCGAGCAGGTGCAGGGCCGCGCTGTACTCTGGAAGTACCCAGACCTCTTTTTTCACCAAACCCTGCTCCCGCAGCCGTTGGCGGTGCAGTCGCTGGTAGTGGGCAGATGTTTTTTGGTCCATGGGATGACGATAACAGCCATTACATGTGATGTGTACATGTAATAGTTTCAACATGTAAATTCTCCTTTGAAATCATAGCACTGCAGGGCTATTTCTCGGGCTGCCACCGTGTTTTGTCTCTGTGGGGACCGGCCCCATCCTGTGGCATCTTCACAATGGCCAGATGCTTTTGATCGACCTGCACCATGCCCACGCTGCCTTGCAAGACAACGGCGTCGCCACCTTGACGATTCGCCATGCCGGCAGCCTCAATATCCTGTCGTCACCGGTGCTCGAAGCGCTGGCCCAGGCATTCGATACGCTGGCGCAGGACACGCGCATCCGCGTGCTGGTGCTGCGCGGCACCGGCGACAAGGCCTTTGTCGCGGGCGCTGATATCAAGGAAATGCGCGCGCTTACGCCCAACAATGCCGCTGCCTTCATCACCCGGCTGCGCCGCGTCTGCGAAGCCGCGCGCCAGTTCCCCACGCCGGTAATTGCCCGCCTGCCGGGCTGGACGCTGGGCGGCGGGCTGGAGCTGGCCTGCGCCTGCGATATCCGCATTGCCAGCAACCGCGTGCAGTGCGGCATGCCCGAGGTCCAGGTCGGCATCCCCTCGGTGATCCATGCCGCGATGCTGCCCCGGCTGATTGGCGCGGCGCGCACGCAGTGGCTGCTGCTGACCGGCGACAACATCGATGCCGCGCAGGCGCTGCAGTGGGGCCTGCTCGACCAGGTGGTGCCGCCCCAGCGGCTCGACGACGAGGTGGAGCACATGGCCCACAAGCTGGCCGGCTACGGCCCGCAGGCGCTGCGCCAGCAAAAACGCATGCTGCGCGCCTGGGAAAAGCAATCGCTCGACCAGGCCATCGAAGACAGCGTGCAGGAATTTGCCAACGCCTTCAAGACCGGCGAGCCCCAGGCCTATATGGCCCGGTTTGGCGAGCACTGAAGCACCCGGCAGGCCCCCACCACCTGATTGCACTTTGCTAGCAGCCGGCATCGCCAGCTGAGCCGGGGCTCCCCCAGCGGAGCCCCTTCGCCGTTTTCCCTCCTCCCCTCCTCCATCGCCCAAGCCGCCTGCGTCTGGGCGCTGCCCCGTCACGCCCGGATGGCCTGCGCCACGCTGCCAGCGCTGATGCAGGGCGCAGCGTTGCCGCCAAGCCCCAAGCATGCCTTGTCATTTTTCTATGGGGTAGGCATCAGACCCCTCAAGAAAAGCATCATCCAGACACATAAAATTTTGATGCGCCGCAGCATTTTTTACATTTGATCGTTAAAAAAGGCTTCCAAATCAAGCATCAATTTGTAACCTGCTCAGTGCCCTCTTTTGGCAAATCGTTGATAGTTATTCCCTTTATCGTTAATAAATACTTACTTTTTACTCGGATACTTGTTGAAACACTATTCATGCGTTTGTGGTGATTGATATAATCTAATCACAAGTCGTGAGAATTTTTTTCTATCAATCACCATGCCCAAGCGCTCCGCCCCCTCCTTTCAGGCCCCTGCCCTCTGCGCAGCGTTCCTGGGCCTTTTGCCTGTGCTGGCCCATGCACAGCCACTGCGGCCTTACCAGGCCAGCTGGGCCACCTGGGGGTTGGGCCTGTGCCTGGCCGCTCTGCTGGTGGTGGTGCTGCTGGAGGCGCTCTACACCTTCCGCCACTACGCGTTCACGCTCAACCGCCTGTTCGCACGCCAGCGCCCGCTGTATGCCGGCATCGAGCAGGCGCACTGGCCGCACATCACCGTCTTTATTGCAGCGCACAACGAAGAGGCCGTGATCTCGGGCTGCATCGAGGCGCTCCTGGATGTGGACTACCCGCGCGATCGCCTGACGATCATGCCGGTCAATGACCGCTCGACCGATGGCACGCGCCAGATCATCGACAGCTATGCCGATCGCCACCCTGGCCGTCTGCAGCTGTTCCACCGCCAGGAAGGCCCTCCAGGCAAGGCCGCGGCGCTGGCCGATGCCACCGCCATCGTCCAGGCCCGGGGCGAGTCCGAGCTGATCGTGGTGTTCGACGCCGACTACCTGCCGGGCAAGAAAATCATCAAGCAGCTCGTCGCCCCCTTCCTCGACCCCGAGGTGGGCGCCGTCATGGGCCGTGTGGTGCCGCAGAACGCCGGCGTGAACCTGCTCACCCGCCTGCTGGATCTGGAGCGCTCCGGCGGCTACCAGGTCGACCAGCAGGCCCGCTTCAACATGGGTGCGGTGGCGCAGTACGGCGGCACCGTGGGCGGCATTCGCCTGAGCGCGCTGCAGGATGTGGGCGGCTGGACCCCCGAGGTGCTGGCCGAGGACACCGACCTGACCTACCGCCTGCTGCTCAAGGGCTGGCAAACCGCCTACCTGGGCTACGCCGAATGCTACGAGGAAGTGCCTGAGAGCTGGGCCGTGCGTTTTCGCCAGATCAGCCGCTGGGCCAAGGGCCACAACCAGGTGATGACCAAGCTGGGCACCGAGATGCTGACCCGCAAGGGCCTGCGCTGGATGGAGCGTGTCGACGGCGTGGCACTTTTGGGCGTGTTCCTGATGTCGCCCATCTTGCTGGTGGGCTGGCTGCTGGCCCTGGTGCTGACGGTGACCGGCTACGGCATCGGCGCCAATGTGAACATTGCCTTGCTGATGCTGCTGATCGCCACCGGTTTTGCCTGCGTGGGCAACTTCGCCGCCTTCTTTGAAGTGGCCGCTGCCGTGCACCTCGACGGCCACCAGCGCCGCCTGCGCCTCTTGCCGCTGCTGCTGACGGGCTTTGTCGTCAGCATGGTGGCGGTTTCCAAGGCCACGATCGACGGGCTGCTGCTCGACAAGCTGTTCAAGCGCCAGTTCAAATGGGACAAGACCGTGCGCTACCGCCAGGCGCCCGCTGCTGCCCCCGCCGCCGCCGTCTCCCCCTCCTCCCTGCCTGAAGCACGTGTATGACCGCCCCCGTCCACCCCCTGCTGTTTGGCAGCATGTGGCTGACCGTGACCGCCCTGGTCTTCCTGTTGCCGCTGCTGCCGGCGCTGCGCGAGCTGTATTCGCGCAGCGATGCCGATGCGCTGGCCATCGATCCGCTGGACAACGGCCGCACGGACTACACCGCCCAGCGCATGGCCGAGCAGCTCGATCTGCTCGAGGCCATGCCCCGCGTGGCCCAATGGCAGCACGATGACCAGGGGCGCCTGATGGTGCCCCGTGGCCAATCGCGCCTGATGGCCCGGACCGAGGTGCCGGTCGTGATCGGCTTCAGATCGCAGCTGCGCACCCTTGTCTCCAGCGACGTCGTCGAGCTGCAGGCCAACAGCGTGGTGCAGCGCGTGCTGCATGCCAAGAGCATCCACTGCCTGGGCCCGGCCCAGCTGGCCCGCCTGACCAGCGCCGAGCGCCATATCGTGCTGTCGCCCGGTGCGCGCTTTTTGCGCCTCTCGGCCGCCTGCATCTTTACCTGGCCCCTCAAGCGCTCGCTGCAGTTCCCGCTGCCCGAGCTGGGCACCGGCATGCCGCTGACGACGCTGCAGCGGCGCCATGAAGGCGACCTGCGCATTCCCGCCGGCACCATTGTGCGCGGCGGCCTGGTGGTCACCGGCAACCTGCTGATGGAAGAGATGTCCGTGGTCGTGGGCCATATCAAGGTGCATGGCAATGCCGTGCTGGCCCAGAGCGCCTGTGTGCAGGGCGCGGTGTTCGTGCAGGGCGACCTGCAGACCAAGGGCAACAACTATGTCGAAGGGCCCTTGTGCGCCGGCAAGCGCCTGCAGCTGGGCCCCGACAGCCAGGTGGGCGACAAGGACTGCCCCAGCAGTGTCTCGGCCTGGACCATTGCCTTGCACGCCAGTGTGCGGGTCTATGGCAGTATGGCTGCCGTACGTTCCGGACAGGTGGTGCTATGAAAACACGCAATCTCTGGATCGCCTCGGCGGCCATGGCCTGGCAGCTGGCGGGCGCAGCGCAGCCAGCCGAGCCCCCGGCGCTGGCCGCCTTTGCGACGGGCGATGGCGCCTACTACACCACCTTGGGCGGCCAGGTCGTGGATCCTTACTTCATCAACAAGGGCTTCACCATCGCGCTGCAGGCGGATGTGCCACTGCAGGCCGAGCTGCAGCAGTGGCTGGCCTGGCTGCTGCCGCGCCAGCGCCAGGATGGCGGCTTTGACCGCTTTTGCCCCACGGCCGACAAGGCCTGGCGCAGCTGCATGGGTGCCGATGCCGACGACTCCATGGCCGCCACCACGATCGAGATGCTGCACCAGGCGCAGCACAAGAAATGGCTGGAGCCGGGCCAGCAGGCCGCCGCCCAGCAAGCCGTTGCACGCAGCCAACAGCTGCTCGCGCGCCTGCGCAACCCCAAGAACCAGCTCTACAAAGCCTTGCTGGACACCGAGCTTTACTACCTGATGGACAACATCGAGGTCTACGAGGCGCTGCGCGTGGCCGAAGGGGCGCAGGCCGGCCCCGCCTCCAGGCAGCTGGCAGCGGCCATCAACCGGCGTTTTCGCAGCGGCAGCGACTGGAAACCGGCCTTGCCCGAATACGACCAGCCACGCTTTTATCCCCACACCCTGGCCAGCGCCTACCTGTGGCAGACCGGCGTTATTTCGCGCGCCGAATCGGACCGCGCCACCGCCCAGTGGCTGGCCCAGCATGGCAGCGCCTGGCTCTCGCGCAGCGAAGACCACTATGCATGGGGCCTGGTTGCATGGAAAATGCGCCAAACCGCACCGATCCAGGCCGCCTGCTGGCGTGCATCGCTGCGGCCCTTCCAGCCCACGGTGGGCTGGACGGTGCTCGATGCAATGATTGACCACGCACTGGCGCACACGGGAATCAGCACCCAGTGCCCTTTTGCAATGGCCACGATGCCCGCGCCCGCCCCGGCTGCCAACCCTTGAGGCTGACACCATGAACAAGCTCTTGCGCTGGAAGAAATGGCTGGCCGCCACCGCAGTGGTGCTGTGCCTGCTCGCCGTCATTGGCTGGCACCAGTCGCGCAGCCTGCAGGCCAGCCAGCACTACGCCACCATCAGCTTGCTGGTTCCCGATGGCCTGCCCGCCAATGCGCCCCAGGTCCAGATCTGGAGCGAGGCGGCGCGCGAGCGCGGCGTGCTGCTCAAGCCGCTGGCGATCAGCGAATGGATGCGCGGCATCCACTATGGCGCCCCCGCTGCGCAGCAGGCGGTGATCCTGCCCGATACCTTCCACCGCAATATCTCGGACGCGGCGGTGCAGACCCTGATCGACGTAGTGCAGGCTGGCGGCAAGGCCATGGTGGTGCAGGACGGTGGCATGCTGGACGAGCGCGGCTACTACAGCAAGGGCACATCGCGCCTGTCGCAGATGCTGGGTGTGCGCTATGGCGACTACGACACCTACAAGGACCAGCTGTCTGACTATGAAGAGATCCGGGGCGCGCCCGCCACGATGGAGCTGCTGGGCATACCGCCAGGGCGCTACCTCGATGCCAAGGCCGCTGCCAAGCTCACCGCGATCGACCCCGAGGAGCTGGCGGTCGATGAACCGGGCTTTCCCAGCTTCATCGCCGGCTACACCAAGGATTCGCAGCGCTTTACCGTGCTCAAGACTGACCGCCCCCAGGGCGCACGCATCCTGCTGCAATCGAGCAATGGCGATGTGGTGGCCAGCGTCAACCGCTGGGGCAAGGGCCAGGCCATGTTCATCAACCTGCCGCTGACCTATTTGCTGCAGCGCACCGACGGTATTTTTCTGCACGGCTTTCTGGGCTACTTTGCCCAGCAGCTGGTGCAGCAGCCGCAACTGCTGGCCTCACCCGATGGCATGGGCGCGCTGGTGCTGAACTGGCACAACGACGACGGCCGGGCCATCGGCTTTTTGCACGAGTTGCAGGACGCCGGTGTTTTTGACCACGGCCACCAGTCCCTGCACTTCACCGCCGGCCCCGATGTGAACAAGCCGGGCGACGGCCTGGGCATGGACCTGGACTACAACGAAGACGCCCAGCAGATGATCCAGAAGCTACTCAGCCAGGGCCACACCATCGGCAACCATGGCGGCTGGATCCACAACTATTTCGGCAACAACGCCTCAGACGACAACGCCGACGATTTCATGCCATTTCTCGATCTGAACAATGCCTCGGTCACCAAGGCCAACCAGGGCCTGCAGCCCAAGGAATACTCGGCCCCCAATGGCAACACCCCGCTGTGGACCTATGACTGGATGGCCGAGCATGGCGTGCAGGCCTATTACACGGTGGCCAACGTCGGCATGCCGCCCACGCGGCTGTGGCTGGGCTCGCGCCAGGTCGACCAGTCCTGGGCCTTCCCGGTGCTGACCTATGGCCAGGTCGCGTCGGCCGAAGAGGCCTCGTTCCAGAAGATACCGGTTGCCGAGTTCGGCCAGTGGCTGCAGCAGGTCGCGGGCTTTATCGAGCACACCCGCAGCATCCGCCTGAGCTATTTCCACCCCATTGGCGCGGTGGACTACCTGCCCGCCGTGAAGGCCTACATCGACAGCGTGCAGGCCTGTGCGGACCGCCATCAATGCCAGTTCATCTCGATGGGCGAGGCGGCCGACTTCCTCAGCCGGCGCAACCAGGTGCAGTGGTCCATCACGGCCGAGGGCGACAACGACCTGCTCAGCGCCAGCCACGCCCAGTCCCTGGCCACGATGACCTGGACCGTGCCCAAGAAAAAATACGATGCCGTGCGCGTGCGCGCCGGGCAGGCCCAGGTGCAAGCCACCGACGACGCCTGGCTGGTCCGCGTGCAGGACGGCAAAGACCTCAGCCTTGAACTGCATCGCCAACCATGAGCTCCTCCCACCCCTCCTCCCCCTTCTGCGTGGCCGCCATCATGGGCACCCGGCCCGAGATCATCAAGATGGCCCCGGTGGTGCTGGCACTGCGCCAGCGCGGCATCACCACCCATGTGCTGCACACCGGCCAGCACGAGGAGATGGCCTGGCCGCTGTATGAATTCTTCGGCATCGCCCCCCAGGAGGTGATCCGCCTCAAGCGCGAGGTCGCCACCCTGCCGGCGCTGTCGAGCGAGCTGATGTCGGCCATCGGCAGCACCCTGGCCAGCCTCCAACCCGCCGTGGCACTGGTGCATGGCGACACCAGCAGCGCCGCCATGGGCGCGCTCGCGGCCGCCTACCTGCAGATCCCCGTCGGCCATGTCGAGGCCGGCCTGCGCTCGGGCCGCATCTCCGAGCCCTTCCCCGAAGAGATCAACCGCAGCCTGATCGGCCGCGTGAGCCAATGGCACTTTGCCCCCACCGGCCAGGCCCGCGAGAACCTGGAGAAGGAAAACGTGCCCGGTGAGATCGCGGTGGTCGGCAACACCGTCGTCGATGCCGTGCTGCTGGCCGCGCGCCATGTGCGCCAGCAGCGCGCTGCCGGCCAGCCGGTGGCCAACCCGGACTACCAGTGGTTTGTCGACAGCGGCCTGCGCCAGCTGGTGCTGGTGACCGCGCACCGGCGCGAGAACTGGGGCGAGCCCATGGTGGAGATCGCCCGTTCGGTGGCCCGCCTGCTCGAGCAACACCCCGATGCCGCCGTGATCTGGCCGGTGCACCTGAACCCGCTGGTGCAGGACGTGGTGCGCAGCGTGCATGCCGCCAGTGCTGCCGAGGTGCAGAGCCGCTGGCGCCTGACGGCCCCGCTGGACTATGCGCCCATGGTCGAGATCATGGACGCGGCCCAGCTGCTGCTGACCGATTCGGGCGGCATCCAGGAAGAAGGCCTGTCGCTGCACAAGCCACTGCTGGTGATGCGCGATGTGACCGAGCGCCCGGAAGTCATCACCTGCGGCGCCGGCCTGCTGGTGGGCACCGAGGCTGCACGCATCCTCTCGGCCGCCAGCCATGTGCTGGCCACGGGCCAGTTGCCCGGCCAGCCACCGGTCACCGTAGACAACCCCTTTGGCGATGGCAGCAGCGGCGTGCAGATTGCCGCCGCGATTGCCCGCCACCTGCAGCCAACCTCCCTCTAAAAACCAACACAAGAACACCATGAACACCTTCTTCCTGCGCAGCTCCCTGGCCCTGAGCGCCGCCGCCTTGCTGGCCCCCGCGATGGCCCAGACCACGGCCGCCAGCGCCGCAGCTCCCATCACCGAGCCCGCCGCCGCGCCGGCAGCACCGGCCGCAGACTTCGAGCCCGGCCAGCGCGGCCGCGTTGATATCGGCGCGGGCTTTTCCAGCCTGACCGGCGGCAACAGCAACTGGAACGACGAGTACGTGCGCGGCTATGTCGGCCTCAAGCCCGGCACCGTGCTGAACTGGGACCTGGCCAGCCAGCGCCACTTTGACCAGCGCGGTACCGTGGGCGCGCTGTCGCTGACGCAGACCTTGTCGCCCTGGTGGTACATGTCGGTGGGCGCCAGCTCCGGCTCGGCCGATTTCCAGAACAAGTACCGCGGCGACATCGCCATCTACCGCAAGTGGACCGAGAGCCAGCAGTGGGTGACCGGCCTGGCGCTGATGAAGTCGGCCAGCCGCGACGGCATCCACCGCGACACTGGCATCACCGCGTCGGTGGCCTACTACTCGGCCAATGACTGGGTCGGCGAAGGCGGCGTGGTCTACAACAAGTCCAACCCCGGCTCGGTCGAAGGCTACCGCGGCTTTGCCGCGCTGACCATGGGCCGCGAAAAGCAGCACTACTTCACCGCCCGCATCGACCATGGCAAGGAAGGCTACCTGCCCACCGGCGCCATGGCCAACGGTGCCGGTGACCAGGTCGGCTTCCAGTCGACCGAGCTGAGCCTGCAATGGCGCCAGTGGCTGGGCAAGGACTGGGGCTACCTGGTCGGCGGCCAGTTCTACCGCAACCCCTACTACAACCGCAAGGGCCTGAGCGCTGCGGTGTTCTTCGACTTCTAAGGCCAGGCCATGTCGTTGCGCATGACCCGCCAGCACCGGGGCCTCAGAAGCTACATCTGGACCTGGCAGCACAGCGCCCAGTTGCTGGTGCTGCTTCTGGCCTTCTGGCTGGTGCTGTGGTGGGCTGCGCCGCTGTTGATGCACCGCTGGGCCGATGTGCTGGGCTGGGCCTGGCCGCATCTGGGCCTGGGCAGCAGCGAGGGCGTGGAGGTGCAGACCACATCGCTGCTGGGCGTGCCCATCGAGGTGGTGCGCACGCATTTCTACGTGCCGCCACCCAACCTCTGGCAGTGGTGGGGCGGCGCGCTGCTGTCGCTGGGGCTGATGGCGCTGTCCTTTGTGCTCTCGCGCGAGCGCCTGCCGCTGATCTACGGCCTGCGCATCGTCGCGCTGCTGGGCATCGTGGGGCTGCTGTCCTACGAGTTCCTGCCCACGCTGGCCGTCAGCGACGTCAACCGCCTGCTGGCCGACAACATCCTGGACATGGGCCTGGCCATGCTCTGGCTGCTGCCGGCTGTGCATGCGCTGGTGCTCTACATCTTCCCGATCCCGGTGCTGCACAAGGTCGCCGCCACGATGACCGGCATGCTGATGCTGGTTGTCAGCATCCCGCTGCAGGCCGCCTCGCTCGCCTGGCTGGCCCAGCAGTTCAGCCTGCTCGTGACCTTGCCCTTGTACATGCTGTTCAGCTTTTTGCCCCAGATTGCGGCGCAGCTGGGCATCTACGGCCTGTTCATGAGCTTTGCGCCAGCGCCTGAGCGAGGAGGCGCCTAACCGGGGGCGCCCAGTCGGCAGTGCCAAGCCGAGGACACCTTGCCGGCCACACCTCACCGGCCACCCCTCATCCAGAATCCAAAAAGTTTCCCAAGCAACGATTAGCCGACGAGACTCTGTTGGCTTGCCTCTGGGCGGACAATGCGCCGTGGCCCTGTCCGCAGGGCCCAGACCAACCGATCGACCCATGGCGCCCGGTGGGGCGCCGCCAAGGAGAAAACATGCTGTACCTGGTTCGCATGGATGTGAACATTCCCCATGACCTGCCCCAAGAGCAGGCCCAAGAGATCAAGGCCCGCGAGAAGGCCTATTCGCAAGATCTGCAGCGCGATGGCCGCTGGAAGCACATCTGGCGCGTGGCGGGCGAGTATGCGAACTACAGCGTGTTCGATGTGGAATCGAACGACGAGCTCCACGGCCTGCTGCAGGCGCTGCCGCTGTTCCCCTACATGAAGATCTCGGTCACGCCGCTGGCCCAGCACCCCTCGGCCATCGCCCAGAACTGATAGCCTGCGCTGGCAGGGGCCGGCCACCCGCTGTGCGACGCACACCCTCGCCCATGGCGAACGGTGTGCGTTGTGCTTTCTGGCGTGGATGCGCGCACTACAGCTGCACGCGCAGCTCGCCAATGCCGTCAAACTGCACCCGCACTGCATCGCCAGCTGCGGCCTGCAGCAAGCCGCACCAGCTGCCGGTGGTCACCACGGTGCCGGCGCGCAGGCTGCCAAAGTGGGCCGTTGCATGGCGCAGCCACTGCGGCAGCAGCCAGGCCGGGTCCTGCAGGCCGTAGCTGTTCTCAAACCCCTGGGCGGGCTGCGCACCGATCTGTACCGTGCAGCGCTGCGTGCTGCCGTCCACCGGGCGGTAGGGCTGCCAGGCACCCAGCACCAGCGCGCCATGGCAGAGCAGGTCCGCCGCCTTCAAGGCCGCAGGCGCCTGGAGCTGCTGCTGCCAGCGCGAATCAACCATCTCGATGCTTACCGCCATCGCATCGATCAGCTCGGCCGCGCTGGCCTCATCGAGCGCAGCGGCCTGGTCCGCATCGACCGCGCGGCCCAGGCGCAGCGCAATCTCCGCCTCGACGCCGCGCAGAAAAAACGGGGTGGCACGCAGATCGGCACCGCCACCGTGCACCCCTTGGGGTGGCAGAGGCGCATGGCCCAGCGGCTGGCTGCGGCTGGGGCCACCCGATTTCCAGTACTGGGGCGCTTGGGCGGCGTCGCCCCAGCGCTGCGCCCGCTCACGGTGCACGGCGATGATGTCGGCAGGCGCCAGGCTGGCGGGCCAGGCGGCCGCATCGATGGCGGCGCCGGCCGAGGTGGCGGTCTGCAGCGCCTGGGCCAGTGCAGCGGGTTGGAAGGTCAAAGCGGTGTTGGCAGAGGGCATGGCGATGGGTCCGAAAGTGTAAAAAGTCCAATCGGCATAGCGTAACGGACAGCGCTGCCTGCCCCTGTCACCGCAGCAAAAGCGCGACATGTAAGCAGCACCGGTGCCAGGTTATGCAAAAAAGGCATTCCATCCCAATCATCCGGCCTTGGACAAAGGGTATAGAGCGGATTTAAGCTGTACAGACCTTTTCAACCGCATGGATCGTATGCCGTCCAACAGCACTCCCGCCGCAGCACAACACGCGCTGCCTTCCTACCTCGACCACAAGCACCTGGGCCCCTGGGGCAACTACCTGCAGCAGGTCGACCGCGTCACGCCTTACCTGGGCTCGCTGGCCCGCTGGGTCGAGACGCTCAAGCGCCCCAAGCGCGCGCTGATCGTGGATGTGCCCATCGAGATGGACAACGGCACGATCGCCCACTTTGAAGGCTACCGCGTGCAGCACAACCTGAGCCGTGGCCCAGGCAAGGGCGGTGTGCGCTTCCACCAGGATGTGACGCTGTCCGAAGTGATGGCCCTGTCGGCCTGGATGTCGATCAAGAATGCCGCCGTGAACGTGCCCTACGGTGGCGCCAAGGGCGGTATCCGTGTCGATCCCAAGACCCTGTCCAAAGGTGAGCTCGAACGCCTGACCCGCCGCTACACCAGCGAAATCGGCCTGTTCATCGGCCCGTCCAAGGACATTCCGGCCCCGGACGTGAACACCAACGGCCAGATCATGGCCTGGATGATGGACACCTACTCGATGAACACCGGCGCCACCGCTACCGGCGTGGTCACCGGCAAGCCCATCGATCTGGGCGGCTCGCTCGGCCGTGTCGAGGCCACCGGCCGCGGCGTGTTCACCGTGGGCGTCGAGGCTGCCAAGCTGTCGGGCTTGGCCCTGCAAGGCGCCAAGGTGGCGGTGCAAGGTTTTGGTAACGTGGGCGGCACGGCCGGCAAGCTGTTTGCCGAAGCGGGCGCCATCGTCGTGGCCGTGCAGGACCACACCGGCACCATCTTCAACGCCAAGGGCCTGGATGTGCCCGCCGTGCTCGAGCACGTGGCCAACACCGGTGGCGTGGGCGGCTTCAAGGGCGCCGACAAGATGGCCAACGATGACTTCTGGTCCGTCGACTGCGACATCCTGATCCCCGCTGCGCTGGAAGGCCAGATCAACGGCAAGAATGCCGGCAAGATCAAGGCCAAGATGGTGATCGAGGGCGCCAACGGCCCCACCACCACCGAAGCCGATGACATCCTGCATGACAAGGGTGTGCTGGTGCTGCCCGATGTGATCGCCAACGCCGGCGGCGTGACGGTGAGCTACTTCGAATGGGTGCAGGATTTCTCCAGTTTCTTCTGGAGCGAGGACGAGATCAACGCCCGTCTGGTGCGCATCATGCAAGAAGCCTTTGCCGCCGTGTGGCAAGTGGCGCAAGAGAACAAGGTCTCCCTGCGTACCGCCACCTTCATCATCGCCTGCCGCCGCATTCTGCACGCACGCGAAGCACGCGGTCTGTACCCATAAAGTCAGCGCTATTCCACGCTTCATCAGCGGCCTTCGGGCCGCTTTTTTTTGGCCCTGCTTCCGCGCACGCAAAGCATGGCTTTCGCAAGTGCGAAGGCCCAATGCGCGCTGGTGCAGGCAAACCCCATCACGCCGCTGGGTGGAACTCCCTATCGTGAACCCTTAACGATAAATACGGAGACAACGCCATGCGCTTTGCGCGCCGCCGCGCCCTTGCGGCCCTGCTGCTTTCCCCCCTGCTGGCCTTTGCGGCCGACTGGCCGGCCCGGCCCATCACCATCGTCGTGCCCGCTGCGGCCGGCGGCACCACCGATATCGCAGCGCGCCTGCTGGCCCAGAAGATGGGCTCCTCGCTCAAGACCAGCGTCATCGTCGAGAACAAGGCCGGCGGCGGCGGCAGCATCGGCACCGCCTATGTGGCGCGCGCCAAGCCCGATGGCTACACCTTGCTGATGGGCAACATCGGCCCGGTGGCCATCAATTTCAGCCTTTACAAAAAGCTGGCCTACGGCCCCAACGACCTGCGCGGCATCACCAATGTGATCTCGGTGCCCAACATCCTGGTGGTGCATGCCAACTCCCCCATCCAGAACGTGCAGCAGCTCGTCGCACTGGGCAAGCAAAAGCCGCTGACGGCCGCGACCTCGGGCGTGGGCCAGTCGCCGCATATGTCCACCGAGCTGTTCCGCCAGCAAAGCGGGCTGGATGTGACCCTGGTGCCCCACAGCGGCGCAGCACCCGCCGTCACCGCCCTGCTGGGCCAGCAGATCGATTTCATGATCGACAACCTGCCCAGCTCGATGCCGCATATCCAGTCGGGCAAGTTCCGGGCGCTGGCCATCACCAGCCGCGAGCGCTCGGCCCAGCTGCCCGATGTGCCGACGATGCGCGAGGCCGGCGTGCCGATGGATGTGACCGCCTGGTTTGACCTGCTCGCCCCGGCGGGCACGCCGGACGCCATCGTCAACCGCCTGCAGCAGGCAGCGCATGAGGCACTGCAAAGCGCCGACATCCGCCGCACCTTTGCCGAGCTGGGTGGTGTGCCCGGCGGCGAGACGGCGGCCGAGCACGACGCCTTCATCGCGCAGGAGCGCAAGCGCTGGGCCGAGATCGTGCGCGCCGCCAACCTGTCCCTGGACTGATTTTTTCGTTTGCATGTTTGCTATGTCTGACACTTCCTCCTTCCAACTCGCCCAGCCCTTTGGCTCCATCCCCGCCCTGGTGCTGGCCCAGGCCCAGGAGCGCCCCGAGCACACCGCGCTGGTGCTGGGCGCCACGCGCCTGAACTACGCCCAGCTGGCCCAGGGCATGCGCCAGGTGGCCTGCGCGCTGCAGCAGCAAGGCCTGCAAGCCGGTGATGTGGTGGCCATCTGCGCCAGCACCTCGGTGCCCTATGTGCTGGCCTACCTGGGCGCGCTGCAAGCAGGTGTCGTCGTGGCGCCGCTGGCGCCATCGGCCACGGCCGAGCACCTGAGCGCGATGCTGGACAACGCCGAGGCCAAGCTGCTGCTGCGCGATGCCGAGGTCGCCGCCCAGTGGCCGCTGGCCAGCACGGCCGAGCGCCGCTGCATCGCGCTGGACGATGCCCCGCAGGCCGGCACACCGTGGAGCAATTGGCTCGCCCAGGTGCCTGCCGGCCAGGAGCCCCAGCCGGTGCAGCCCACGCCGCAGTGGCCGTTCAACCTGATCTACTCCTCGGGCACCACTGGCGTGCCCAAGGGCATTGTGCAAAGCTGGGGCATGCGCTGGTCGCATGTCAAGCGCGCGGTCACCAACGGCTACGGGCCCGATGCGGTATCGCTGTGCGCAACGCCGCTGTACTCCAACACCAGCTTGGTGGCGGTCCTGCCCACCTTGGCCCTGGGCGGCACCCTGGTGATGATGCGCAAGTTCGATGCGGCCCAGTACCTGCAGCTGGCCCAAGAGGAGCGCGCCACCCACACGATGCTGGTGCCCGTGCAGTACCAGCGCCTGCTCGACTGCCCGGCGTTTGACCAGGCCGACCTGACGCTGCTGCAGCACAAGTTCTGCACCAGTGCGCCGTTCAAGACCGCGCTCAAGGCCGAGGTGCTGCGCCGCTGGCCCGGGCGCCTCATCGAGTACTACGGCATGACCGAAGGGGGCGTGCGCTGCGAGCTGCACTGCCACCAGTTCCCCGACAAGCTGCACACCGTCGGCCGCGCCGGGCCGGATGCCGATCTGCGCTTTATCGACGAGGACGGCCAGGAGCTGCCCCAAGGCGCGCAGGGCGAGATCGTCGGCCGCTCGGCCGGCATGATGACCGGCTACCACCGCCAGCCCGACAAGACCCGCGAGGCCGAGTGGATCAGCCCCAGCGGCGAGCGCTTTATCCGCAGCGGCGATGTGGGCCAGATGGATGCCGATGGCTTCATCGTGCTGGGCGACCGCAAGAAGGACATGATCATCACCGGCGGCTTCAACGTCTACCCCAGCGATATCGAGGCCGTCATGCTGCAGCACCCCGAGGTGCGCGAATGCGCGGTGATCGGCGTGCCCTCAGATGCCTGGGGTGAGAGCCCCGTCGCCTATGTGGTGCCCCAGCCCGGCAGCAGCCCCCAGGCGGCTGACTTGCAGCAGTGGCTCAACAGCCGCGTGGGCAAGACCCAGCGCGTGGCCGACCTGGTCATCCACAGCCAGCTGCCGCGCAGCGAGATCGGCAAGGTGCTCAAGCGCGAGCTGCGCACGCTCTACGCCAGCCAAACCAGCGCCTCAGCGGCCTGAACGCCCGCCGGCGCCCATCCAAGAACAAGACCAGGAGACATAACATGACCCATCGCCACCCCACCACCCACCGGCGCAGGCAGCTGGCCGGCCTGCTCGCGGGCCTGGCTGTTGCCGGCAGCAGCCTGCTGACCGGCATGGCCCAAGCGGCCACCTGGCCCAGCAAGCCGATCCAGCTGGTCATCCCCTACCCGCCGGGCGGCAGTGCCGATTTGCTGGGCCGGCCGCTGGCCTTGCAGCTGCAGCAGCAGCTGGGCCAGCCGGTGGTGCTGGAGTACAAGCCCGGCGCCGGTGGCACCTTGGCCTCGCAGTATGTGGCGCGCGCCAAGCCCGATGGCTACACCGTGCTGATGGTGCTGGCCGCGCACGCGATCAATGACAGCCTCTACCCCAAGCTGCCCTATGACACCCGCAAGGACTTTGCACCGGTCTCGCTGGTGGCCAACCTGCCGATGATCGTCGTGGGCAGCAGCAAGCTGCAGGCCAAGAACATTGGCGAGCTGGTCAAGGCCGCGCAGGCCGCCCCGGAAAAGCTCACCTATGGCTCGGCCGGCAATGGCAACACCGGCCACCTGGCTGGGGCGCTGTTTGCCAGCACCGCCGGCGTCAAGATGACCCATGTGCCCTACAAGGGCAGTGCCGGCGTCGTCAATGCGATGCTGGCCAGCGATATCGACCTGACCTTTGACAGCATCTCCACCTCGATCCCGCATGTGCGCAGCGGCAAGCTCCATGCGCTGGCCGTCACCAGCGCCAAGCGCTCGGCGCTGGCCCCCGAGATCCCCACCGTGCAGGAGCAGGGCTTTCCCGGCTTTGACATCAATGGCTGGTATGCGGTGATCGCGCCAGCGGGTACGCCGGCCGACATCACCGGCAAGCTCAGCCGCGAGATTGCGACCGCGCTGCAAAACCCCGCGCTGCAGTCGCAGCTGGCCGCCAGCGGCTATGAGCCCGTCGGCTCCACCCCTGAGGCGCTGGGCGCCCATATCGACCGCGAGATGGAGCGTTGGGCTGCTGTCGTCAAAGCCACTGGCGCCCGCATCGAATAAGAGCCGTTAACACAACCCTTGATACGTCGTTGCCAAGCCTTGTCGTACTACGGTACTGCCTGCGGCTTGGCGCCTAGTCGGGGACGCCTAGTCTCAACCGCAAACCTTCGGTTTGCTGGGCCGTGTTAACGGCTCTAAAGGCTCAGGCCCCAACAACAATGCCCTGGCAAGCCAGGGCATTGTTGTTGGGGCAGTCAACGCAGATCAGCGGCTTTGGCGCGCGCTGGCCTGGGCTTCCAGTGCGGCGCGCAGCGCATCGTCATTGTTGCCCTGCTCGCTGCCGGCATCCGGCGTCACCTTGCGCAGCAGGCCGGTGATGCGGCCCGAGTTCTGCATCAGGCGGTTGGCGTACAGCGCGCCGTTGCCCGAACCCCGGGTATTGTTCCAGTCGCCCTCGCCCTGGTTGACGCTGAAGTTCATCCAGAAGGCCCGCACCGTCTCGCTCGAGGTGCCGCTGCGCATCTTCACGCACTGGGTCTTGCCGGTATCGGCGCCCCGGATGATCTGCTCGCAGGCAAACAGGCCGTCGTAGGAGACGGTCATGCCGCTGCTGAAGGAAGAGCCGCCGGTGATACGGGTCAGCTGCATGGTCTCGGTTTCGATATTGCCATTGCTGTCGCCATAGACCAGGCTCCACAGGCCCAGTAAGGAGGCGGGCGAGTTGTCATAGCCAAACTGGTAGCGCTTGATTTCCTTCTCGCCTTCACCCGGCAGCGTGATGTAGCCCAAGGTGCCGCTGACAAAGCGGATGCGCACATTGCCGGGGCTGCCGCGCTCGACGCCGCTGCGGTCGCCACTGCCCAGGAAACGGCCGCCTTCGTAGCGGCCCAGGGTGGTCGTCAGCTCGCTGTTCTCGTTCAGGCGGCCGGTGGCCATGTAGAAGGTGGGTTGGCCGCTGCTTTCATAGGCATAGACCTGCATCACCAGCACGTCGTTTTGCACATCGACGGCAAAACCACGGCCGGGCCGGCCGTTGACTTCGTCGGAGATGATCCAGGTGCCGCCCTGGGGCACGTAGGCATGGGCCATCCCGGTAAGGGCCACGGCGGCCCAGGCAATCGCGTGTTTGAACATGTCGCTCTCCTATATCGGTGCGCCAATGTAGCGGCGCGGTAGTGGAGCGAGTATATCGACGAGATTGCGGAGGTCTGTGTCAGAAAGTGTCCTGCCCTGCACCCCGTGCAGGCCGCTTTTTGAGAACTTGTTCAGTACGCGCTTTGCAGGCGCCGCTGGGCCTGCTGGTGGCGTTGCAAGGTCTTGTGGGCGAGTGCAATCACGGGGGCATCGACCATGCGGCCATCGACGACGCAGACCCCGCCTTGCGCCGCCTCGGCGGCAGCCAGCACCTGCTGGGCGCGCTGCAGCTGCGCATCCGTCGGCGCAAAGGCCGCATTGATGGGCGCCACCTGCATCGGGTGGATACTGAGCTTGCCACCAAAACCGCCGCGCAGCGCACGCGCCGCATCGGCCTGTACCACGGCAGCATCCTGGGTGTTGACCGTCACGCCATCGATGGGCGCGGGCAGCTGGGCGCGGCGCGCAGCCAGCACCACGGCCAGGCGCACCGGCAGCAGCTCGCTCTCGTCCTCGGCACAGGCCATGCCGGCATCGACCTGAAAATCCAGATGGCCAAAGGCCAGGCGCAGCACGCGCGGCGCGCGCGCAATTGCATCGATGGCATGCAGGCCCGCCACCGATTCGATGATGGGCACCAGCAGCCCTTGCGTGCCCAACGCCGGCAGCAGCAGCGCCATTGCCTCGGCCGTCTCGGCCTTGGGCAGCACCACGCCAGCAGCGCCCTGCGCCACCAGCTGCGCCAGCGCCTGCAGATCGCCGTCAAACCAGGGCGTGCTATAGGCATTGATGCGCACCAGCACGCGGGCGCGCTCTGCTGCCTGCAGCTGGCCAAAAGCGCCCAGCAAGGCGGCGCGGGCGCCTTCCTTGTCCTGCGGCGCCACCGCATCTTCCAAGTCCACGATCACCGCATCGGCCCCACTGGCCAGCGCCTTGGCAATGCGCTCGGGGCGGCTGGCCGGTACAAACAGCCAGGAGGTGGCGGTGGCGAGCGGATGCGTGTTGAGAGTCATGTCCATCAGTCTTCCGTTTATCAAAAAAGGGGCCCATGGCCCCTGCTCCTGCGCGGGTTGAGCGCCAGGCTTATTCAGCCGTCACACCGGCTGCCTTGATCACCGTATTCCAGCGTTTCACTTCCGATTCCAGCAAGGTCTTCAGGCTCTGCGGCGTGGCGCGGTCCGGCGTGACCAGCTCGCTGCTCAGGTCGGCAATGCGCTGCACCACGACGGGGTCCTTCAAGGCCACATTCAAGGCAGTGTTGATCTTGGTGATCACCTCGGCCGGCGTGCCCTTGGGGGCATACATGCCGTGCCAGACCTTGACATCAAAGCCCTTCAGGCCCTGCTCATCGAGCGTGGGGATCTGCGGCATGGCAGTCAGGCGCTGGGGCGTGGTCACGCCAAACACCTTGACCCGGTTGCCGTCCTTGATGACCGGCGCGGTCTGCGTGGTCTGGTCGCAGAGCAGATCGACCTGGCCGCCCATCAAGTCATTCATTGCCGGGCCCGCACCCTTGTAGGGCACGGTGGTGAGCTTGACGCCCGCCTGGTACGCAAACAGCATGCCGCACAGCTGCGAGACCGCGCCAATGCCGGCATTGGCCAGCGACACCTTCTCCTGGTTGGCCTTCACATAGGCCATCAGCTCCTGGAAGTTGTTGGCCGGAAAGTCCTTGCGCGACAGCAGGGTCATCGGCACATCGAGCACCTGGCCGATGTACTCGAAATCCTTCAGCGGGTCATAGGGCAGCTTCTTGTACAGCGATGGTGCCGTCGCCATGCCCATGTGGTGGATCAGGATGGTGTAGCCATCGTTCTTGGCGCGGGCCACGCGCGCCGGTGCAATCGTGCCGCCTGCGCCGACGGTGTTTTCCACCACCACGGTCTGGCCCAGCGATTTGCCCATCGGAATGGCCAGCATGCGCGCCACCACATCGGTAGGGCCACCGGCCGAGTAGGGCACCACCAGCACCACCGGTTTGGTCGGCCAGTCCTCCGCCTGGGCGTTGAGGTGCAGGCCCAGGCCGGTACAGGCCATCACGGCGGCAGCGGCTGCCGGTGTCAACAAGCGAAAGCGCATTTTTGTCTCCTGGTCTTGGGAAGGGTACATCGCCCATCCCGGTATGGGGTGGGGGCCCGGTCGGGCCCCCGCGTCGCAGCCACCCAGCTTCGGCGCTGCTGCTTTCTTTATACGGCCAGCAACAGCTTTTCGACCCTGGTCCAATCCCGTACTTGCCACAGTTTCTGCACCGATTGCTGCATCTGCGCGGCGGGCACGGCGCGGCTGAATTCGCCCAGGCGCAGCGCCTTGTCGGTCAGCTCCTCGCGGCTCAATGTGTTGCCCGGGTCGCCCTTGGGCTCGTCCACCCGGCCTTCCAGCACGCGGCCATCGGTGGTGGTCACGGTCACCTTGCCAATCCAGCGCTGCGGGTAGGCGCCGTCCACCTCGGGGTCGAGCACCATGCGCACCTTGTCGCGCAGCGCCATCGTGTCTTCGGCGCGGAATTCGTTGTCGAACTCGTTGAGGCCGGCAAAGCCAAAGCGCGCGGCCAGTGCCAGCACCGTTCCCATCGAGAATTTGCTCTGGTGCACCGTGCTGGGGTCCACCACGGGGCCCAGCACATCGATCGCGGCCTGGTGCACATGGGTCACCACCTCGGCAATGTCCGACACCTTGAGCTGGTGCGCGCGCACCACCTGCAGCAGCGCATCGGCGGCCGGGTGGGTGTGGCGGCAGGAGGCATGCCATTTGAACGAGGTCTCGGGCGTCGCCCAGCGTGTGCCCAGGCCATCGATGAGGCGGGCCGGGTCGCTGTCGCTGGACATGCCTGCGGCCATGCCTTGCGCGCCGCAGAAGATATCGGCCGCGCCGGTAAAACCATCCTTGGCCAGGTAGGCGGCCATCAGGCCTGCGCCAGCGGCATGCGCCGTGTGCAGCTGCTTGCTGTCGGCCGCGGTGCGCAAGAACTCCCACAGGCCTGCAGACTGCGTGCCGGCCGAGCCAAAGGCATGCAGCATTTGCTGCGCATTGAGGCCCAGCAGATGGCCGACGGCCGCCGCTGCGGCCAAGGTGCCGGCCGTGCCGGTGGTGTGGAAGATCTTGTAGTGCGAGCGGCCCAGAAACTCGCCCACGCGGATGCCCACTTCATAGCCGGCGATGCAGGCGGTGAGCAGCTCCTTGCCGGACTTGCCCAGCGCCTGCGCCACGGCCACGGCCGGGGGGAAGACAACTGCTGCCGGGTGGAACACCGAGCCGTTGTGCACATCGTCCTGCTCGGCCACATGCGAGGCGGCGGCATTGGCCATGGCCGCCAGATAAGGGCTGCTGCTGCGGCCCTCGGGGCCGATCACTTCGGCCGGGCCTTGGGCCGGGCCCTGGCCCAGTGCAAAGCGGGTGATGCTGGCCACGGGGCGGGCATTGTGGCCAGCGACCACCGAGCCAAACCAGTCGACCCAGAGGTCTTCGGTTTTCTGCAGCACGGATTCAGGGATGTCGCTGTATTGCAGCTCGGCTGCAAAGCGGGCCAGTTGGGCCGCTGGCGTGGGGGATGTGGTTGCTGTGGTCATGTTCTTGTCTCTCCAACAGATAGCATCAAAGGCCGGAGGCCTTGCGCACCGCCGCCAGCGCATCGGCCGGCAGCTGCAGCGCATCGAGGATGGCGGCCGTGTGCTCGCCCACCGCAGGCACCGCATCCATGCGGTAGTCGTACTGGTTGTTGCGCCCGGGCGGCAGCAGCGCCGGCACCGTGCCCACGGGCGTATCCACCTGCGCAAAGCGCTGGCGTGCCAGCAGCTGCGGGTGTGCCCACAGGCCCGCCATGTCATTGACATGGGCGTTGGCAATACCGGCTTCGTCGAGGCGCTGCACCACATCGCTGGCATGGAGCGCGCCAAAGATGCGCACAATCTCGGCCTGCAGCTCGGCGCGGTTGGCATTGCGCTTGGCATTGCTGTCAAAGCGCGCATCGGTCGCCAGCGCCGGTGCCAGCAGCACCTGGTCGCAGAAGATCTTCCACTCGCGCTCGTTTTGCAGGCCCAGCATCACCGTGCCGCCATCGCCGGCCACAAAGGGGCCATAGGGGTAGATGCTGGCATGCGATGCGCCGGTGCGCGGTGGGGGCGCGGCGCCTTCAAACGCGTAGTACATCGGGTAGCCCATCCACTCGCCCAGCGCTTCGAGCATGGACACATCGATATGGCTGCCCTCGCCCGTCTTGCCGCGCAGCAGCAGGGCCGAGAGGATGTTCGTGTAGGCATACATGCCCGCCGCAATATCGGCCACCGAGATACCCGATTTGCTCGGCGTCTCGGGTGTGCCGGTCACCGACAGAAAGCCCGCCTCGCTCTGGATCAGCAGGTCATAGGCCTTCTTGTCGCGGTAGGGGCCGTTGTCGCCATAGCCGCTGATGTCGCAGACGATGAGGCGCGGAAAGGCGGCGTGCAAGGCCTCGTAGGACAGGCCCATGCGCGCCGCAGCGCCCGGTGCCAGGTTCTGCAGCAGCACATCGGCCGAGCCCAGCAGCTGCTTGAGCGCCTCCAAGGATGCCGCATCCTTGAGGTCCAGCGCCAGGCTTTCCTTGTTGCGGTTGAGCCAGGTGAAATGCGAGGACTGGCCGCGCACCCGGCTGTCATAGCCGCGCGCAAAATCGCCGCTGCCCGGCCGCTCCACCTTGATGACGCGCGCGCCCAGATCGGCCAGCTGGCGCGCGCAAAAAGGCGCAGCGACTGCGTGCTCCAGCGATACGACGGTGATCCCGTCCAATGGTCTGGTCATGAAGACTCCGGTTGTCTGTTTTTCTCGCTGCGCGGCGCCATCAGAACGAGCGCGGCAGGCCCAGGATGTGCTCGGCCACGTAGGAATAGATCAGGTTGGTCGAGATGGGCGCGACCTGGTACAGGCGCGTCTCGCGGAACTTGCGCTCCACGTCGTATTCGCAGGCAAAGCCAAAGCCGCCGTGGAACTGCAGGCAGGCATTGGCCGCCTCCCAGCTCGCCTTGGCCGCCAGGTACTTGGCCATATTGGCCTGGGCGCCCATGGGCTCGTGCTTGTCAAACAGCTCGCAGGCTTTCCAGCGCATCAGGTTGGCCGCTTCCACCTCGATGAAGGCATCGGCAATCGGGAACTGCACGCCCTGGTTCTGGCCAATCGGGCGGCCAAACACCTCGCGGTCGCGCACATAGTTGGTCACGCGGTCGAGGAACCAGTAGCCGTCGCCAATGCACTCGGCAGCGATCAGGGTGCGCTCGGCGTTGAGGCCGTCCAGGATGTACTTGAAGCCCTTGCCTTCTTCGCCGATCAGGTTCTCCTCGGGGATCTCCAGGTTCTCGAAGAACAGCTCATTCGTCTCGTGGTTGACCATGTTCAGGATGGGGCGCACGGTCAGGCCTTTTTTCTCGGCCTCACGCAGGTCGACCATGAAGATCGACATGCCTTCGCTCTTTTTCTTGACCTCGGCCAGCGGCGTGGTGCGCGCCAGCAGGATCATGAAATCGCTGTGCTGGATGCGGCTGATCCAGACCTTCTGGCCGTTGATGACGTACTTGTCGCCCTTCTTGACGGCCGTGGTCTTGATCTTGGTGGTGTCGGTACCGGTGGTGGGCTCGGTCACGCCCATCGATTGCAGGCGCCATTCGCCGCTGGCGATCTTGGGCAGGTACTTTTCCTTCTGCGCGGTCGAGCCATGGCGCAGCAAGGTGCCCATGTTGTACATCTGGCCGTGGCAGGCGCCGGAGTTGCCGCCGCAGCGGTTGATCTCTTCCATGATGACCGAGGCTTCGGTCAGGCCCAGGCCGGAGCCGCCGTATTCCTGCGGAATCAGCGCGGCCAGCCAGCCGGCCTTGGTCAGCGCCTCGACAAAGGTCTCGGGGTAGGCACGGGCCTCATCGACCTTGCGGAAATACTCATCGGGGAACTCGGCGCAGAGCGCGCGGATGGCATCGCGGATTTCGGGGAAGTTGTTGGAGCCGGTATGTTCGATCATGGTTCTGGGTCGGGCGTTGGGGGTGGCGGCGCTTTCAGCGTCTTGCGCCACCCGCCGGTGTTGGGAAAAGCGTTGTTGGTGGCGGCGCTCAGCGGATCGTGGCGGTGGCCTGCATCGTGAGCCAGCCCTCGTGGTCATGCGCCCAGAGCTTGATGGTCTTGCCATCGTCCTGGGGCTCGCCCAGCACGGTAAAAGGGTGCAGATCAAAGGTGGGGCGGATGGCCTTGAACGAGAAGTCGGTCAGCACGGCATCCGGCGCATTGCGGCGCAGCAGATCGACCAACAAGGTTGCGATCAGCGGGCCATGCACGATCAGGCCGGGGTAGCCCTCCTCCTGCGTGACATAGCTGCGGTCGTAGTGGATGCGGTGGCCGTTGAAGGTGAGCGCCGAGTAGCGGAACAGCATCACCGGGTCGGCGGTGATCTCGCGCTTCCAGGCGGCCTGCGTCTGGGCGGCCGTGGGCTGGGGCACCGGGTCGCTGGGCTGGGCGGCGGCGCGGTAGACGATGTCATGCTCCTCGGTCAGCGCCAGGCCCCGGGCATTGCGGTAGCTGTGCTGCACCAGCACAAACAGCAGCTCGCCCGAGCGGCCCACCTTGTGGTCCACCGAGGCGATGCGCGAGACGCGCTCGACGCTCTCGCCAATGCGCAGCGGGTTGTCTGCCTGCCACTGCAGGCGGCCACCGGCCCACATGCGCCGGGGCAGCGGCACCGGGGGCAGAAAGCCGCCACGCGCCGGGTGGCCATCGGGCCCCAGCAGGCTTTGCCGCGCCATCGGCAGAAAGTTCATCCAGTGCCACAGCGGCGGCAGGCTGTCGCCATCCTGGGCCGGGGCATCATCGCGGTCCAGGGTGGCCGACAGGCCCGCCGCGGCCGTGCGGGCCACCAGGTCCTGCATGGTCTCGGTCTTGTTGATCCAGCTTTGCAAATGGGCGACCTGCTCGGCAGTGAGCGAGGCGGCAGAAGGTTCAGGGGTTTGCGACATGGTGGCACTGTCGCAGGCTGCGCCCGCCAGCGCAATCGCAGAGATTGGAACCTCTCCTTTTACAGCGGTGAAGACAGCGGGTTAACGCGCATTTGTGAGCCAGCCGTTTCAGTTTGCCAAAGACCTGCCTACGCATTTGCGAATTGGCAATGCGCTTAATGGACGGCATGCTGGTGGCATTCATCGACACACACAGATCCAAGGAAAAGCATACATGTCCACCATGCTCGAAGGCAAAGTCGTTATCGTCACCGGTTCTGGCGGCGGCATCGGCCGTGATATGGCCCTGGCCATGGCCCAGCAGGGCGCCAAGGTCGTCGTCAACGACATCGGCACCTCCACCACCGGCGAAGGCCATGACGACGGCCCCGCGCAACAGGTCGTCAACGAGATCAAGGCCGCCGGCGGCGAGGCCGTCGCCAATACCGACAGCGTCTCGGACGCCAATGCCGCGGCCAAGATCGTGCAATGCGCGCTCGACAGCTTTGGCAAGCTTGACGGCATCGTCAACAACGCCGGCATCCTGCGTGACCGCTTCTTCCACAAGATGAGCGTGGACGAGTGGGACGCCGTCATCAAGGTTCACCTCTACGGCAGCTACTATGTGGCACGCGCTGCGGCCAACCACTTCAAGGAGCAGGAAAGCGGCGCCATGGTGCACATGACCAGCACCTCCGGCCTGATCGGCAACTTTGGCCAGGCCAACTATTCGGCCGCCAAGCTGGGCATCGTCGCGCTGTCCAAGAGCATTGCGCTGGACATGGCCAAGTTCCATGTGCGCAGCAACTGCATCTCGCCCTTTGCCTGGAGCCGCATGATCGGCTCCATCCCCACCGACACGCCCGAGCAGCAGGCCCGTGTGGACAAGCTCAAGCAGATGACCCCCAACAAGATCGCGCCGCTGGCCGTCTACCTGCTGAGCGAACAGGCCCAGGACGTCAACGCCCAGGTGTTTGCGGTGCGCAATAACGAGATCTTCCTGATGAGCCAACCGCGCCCCCTGCGCTCGGTGCACCAGGGCGAAGGCTGGACGCCCGAGGACATCGCCTCGCATGCGATGCCGGCGCTGAAATCTTCGTTTGTGCCGATGGAGCGGTCGGGCGAGGTGTTTAGCTGGGATCCTATTTAAGGGGCATCCCCCTGAGCCGCTGCGCGGCTTCCCCCTTCTCTCACGCTTCGCGTGGGAAGGGGGACGGCACCCTCCGTGCGGGGCGGCCCTTCGTCGGTGCCTGTTAGATCGGCTCTGACAGTTTTTGGCGTGGCGCTCAGTAGGGACGACTGAGTTGTTCACACAGGCTCCATAGGTGTGCTCTGCCAGTTTCAAGCAGGTCCCATGGAGACCTCGCACAACAACCTTCTCACTCGGCGCAGGTTGTATCCGCCTAAAGCTGTCAAAACCTTCCAGCTATTTCGACGCGAAACGCCACAACAACCCCAGAGACAACGACCATGACCATCAATTACCAGCAACTCAAGGACCGGCCGTTTGCGCCGGTGCACCAGGATTATTCGCAGCGCGACACGATGCTGTATGCGCTGAGTCTGGGGGTGGGCAATGATCCGCTCGATGCCCGCAATCTGCCGCTGGTCTACGAGGGCATGGCGCAGCCGCTGCAGGCGCTGCCGACGATGAGCTCGGTGCTGGGCTATCCGGGCTTTTGGGCCAAGGAGGCGGATACGGGGATTGACTGGGTCAAGCTGGTGCATGGCGAGCAGCGCACCACCATCCACCAGCCGCTGCCGGTGGGGGCCAAGGTGGTGGGCAAGACGCGGGTGACGCGGGTGATCGACAAGGGCGCGGGCAAGGGCGCGATTGTGGTCAGCGAACGCAGCCTGGAAGGCGAAGACGGCACGCGCTATGCCACCTTGGAGCAGGTCACGTTCTGCCGGGGTGACGGCGGCTACAGCGAAGCGCTGGGTGGCCAGCCCAGCGACCCCTCGCTGCCGGCCCTGACCCCCACGCCCGATACCGCCCCGCGCTGGACCTACACCCACACCATCCGCCCCGAGGCCGCCCTGCTCTACCGCCTGATGGGCGACTACAACCCCTTGCATGCGGACCCGAAAGTGGCGCAGGCGGCAGGCTTTGACAAGCCCATCCTGCACGGACTGGCCACCTACGGCATGGTCTGCCATGCGCTGGTGATGACGGCCTGCAACGGCGATGCCAGCCTGCTGCGCAGCATGCATGCGCGCTTCTCGTCGCCGGTCTTTCCGGGCGAAACCTTGCGCACCGAGGTCTGGCAAGAAGGTGATGCGCTGCAGTTCCGCGCGCTGGTGGTCGAGCGCGGCATTGTGGTGCTCAGCCATGGCAATGCCAGCCTGGCTGCCGCCCAGCCATGAGCATGGCCCAAGGCCGGCAGATAGCGCTGGCAGACCTGGACCTGGCGCAGTTCATCCGCGCTGGCGACAGCATTGTCTGGGGCCAGTCGGCCGCCGAGCCGCTGTCGCTGATCCAGGCCTATGTGGCCCAGCGCCAGCGCTTTGCCCGCACCAGCGTGTTTCTGGGCATTGGCGGCGCAACCACCTTGCAGCCCGCGCATGCCGATGCCATCGATATGCGCGGCTATGCCGCCGGTGGCTCGCACCGCACGCTCGGCATGGCCGGTGTGCTCGATCCGATTCCCTGCCACTATTCACAGATTCCGCAGCTGATCGCCAGCCGCCGCATCGCCGTCGATGTGGTGTTCGTCCAGGTATCACCCCCCAATGCCGACGGCGACTGCAGCCTGGGCCTGGCCCATGACTACCTGGTCACTGCCATGCGCCATGCGCGCTGCGTGATTGCCGAGGTCAACGCCGATGTACCCTGGGTGGCGGGCGCCAGCCTGCGCCTGGCCGATGTGGATGCCTGGGTGCAGAGCGACCAGGGCGTCGTCGATGTGCCTGCCGGCAAGATTGGCCCCGCCGAAGAGGCGATTGCGCAGCTGATCGCCAGCCGCGTGGAAGACGGCGCCACCTTGCAGCTGGGCATTGGCAACCTGCCCGATGCGGTGCTGCAGGCGCTGCAAGGCCACCGCGATCTGGGCGTGCACAGCGGCACCATTGGCGACCGTGTGGCCGACCTGGTGGAAGCCGGTGTCATCACCAATGCGCGCAAGGGCATCGATGCGGGCCTGAGCGTGACCGGCCTGCTGATGGGCAGTGCCCGCACCCGACGCTGGGCGCATAACAACCGCACGCTGCGCATCGCCGGCACCGACTACACCCACAACGCCCGGGTGCTGGGCCAGACCCAGAAGCTCACCGCCATCAACTCGGCGATTGAGGTGGATCTAACGGGCCAGATCAATGCCGAAGTCGTGGCAGGCCAGTACCTGGGCGCGGTCGGCGGCGCAATGGACTTTCTGCGCGCCGCTGCCGCCTGCGATGGCGGCCTGCCGATCGTCGCGCTGCCGTCTACCGCGCGCGGCCAGTCGCGCATCGTCGCGCAGCTGTCCGGCCCGGTTTCCACACCGCGTGCCGATGCCGGGCTGATCGTCACCGAACACGGCATTGCCGACCTGCGCGGCCTGAGCCTGGCCCAGCGTGTGCGCGCGATGCTGGCCATTGCCGCACCTGAACACCGAGACCTGCTGGCGGCCCAAGCGCGCCAGCAGCTGAATTGACTGAATTTTTCTGGAGAGATTGAAATGCGTAAAGCCGCCATCGTCACCCCCTTGCGAACCCCGGTAGGCACCTACGGGGGCAGCCTGCGCCCCGTCTCGGTCGAGGACCTGGCCGCCACCACCGTGCGTGCCGTGGTCGAGCGCAGTGGCATCGATCCCAGCCGCATCGACGATGTGGTGTTTGCCCAGTCTTACGCCAGCAGCGAAACGCCTTGCGTAGGCCGCTGGGCCGCGCTGCAGGCCGGCCTGCCGGTGGAAGTGCCCGGCATGCAGCTCGACCGCCGCTGCGGTGGTGGCCTGCAAGCGGTGGTCACCGCCTGCATGATGGTGCAAAGCGGCGCCGCCGATGTGGTGATCGCCGGTGGTGTGGAGAGCATGAGCAATATCGAGTACTACACCACCGACATGCGCTGGGGCAAGCGCGCCGGCAGCGTCACCATGTATGACCGCCTGGACCGGGGCCGCGAGCGCTCGCAACCGGTGGAGCGTTTTGGCGTCATCTCCGGCATGATCGAGACCGCCGAGAACCTGGCGCGCGACTACGGCATCAGCCGCGAAGAGGCCGACGCCTTTGCGCTGCGCAGCCACCAGCGCGCTGCCGCCGCCTGGCAGGCCGGCCGCTTTGATGCCGAGGTGGTGCCCGTCAGCGTGCCGCAACGCAAGGGCGAGCCCACGCTGTTCAGCCGTGACGAGGGCTTTCGCGCCGATGCCACGATGGATTCGCTGGGCAAGCTGCGTGCCCTGATGAAGGGCGGTACCGTCAGCGCCGGCAATGCCAGCCAGCAAAACGATGCCTCGGCCGCTTGCCTGATCGTCGCCGAAGACAAGCTGCAGGAACTGGGCCTGACGCCGATGGCCAGCCTGGTGGGCTGGGCCGCCGCTGGCTGCGAGCCCTCGCGCATGGGCATTGGCCCGGTGCCCGCCGTCAAGAAGCTGCTGGGCAAGCTGGGCCTCTCGATGAACGACATGGACCTGGTCGAGATCAACGAGGCCTTTGCCTGCCAGGTGCTGGCCGTGCTGCAGGGCCTGGAATGGAATGACGCCGAGCGCCTGAATGTGAACGGCTCGGGCATCTCGCTGGGCCACCCGATTGGCGCGACCGGTGTGCGCATTCTGGCCACCTTGCTGCATGAGCTCGAACGCCGCAAGGGCCGCTACGGCCTGGAGACCATGTGCATCGGCGGCGGCCAGGGCATTGCCGCCGTGTTCGAGCGCTACTGAGCGCCCGCCACCCCCACCGCTTACAAAAAACCAGGAGACAAGACATGACCCTCATCCACCGCCGCGGCCTGCTGGCCGCCACGGCCGCAGCCGCCCTCAGCCTCTGCGCCTCTGTCCATGCCCAGGGGGGCCTGGGATCGGGCGCGCCGGTGCGCCTCATCGTCGGCTACTCGGCCGGCGGCCCCGTGGACCAGGGCGCACGCCTGCTGTCCATCGCGCTGTCCAAGGAGCTGGGCAGCACCGTCGTGGTCGACAACAAGACGGGCGCCAATGCCACCCTGGCCGGCAACGAAACCTCGCGCGCCAACCCCGATGGCCTGACCCTGTGGTTTGCCGCCAGCCCCACGATCACCATCAGCCCCAATGTGATGCGCAAGATGCAGTTCGACCCGGTCAAGGACCTGACCCCGATCGCACCGGTGCTGAGCTACTACAACGTGCTGGTGGCCAACAACAACGAGCCCTTCAAGACCACGCAGGCGCTGGTCGACTATGCCAAGGCCCATCCCGGCAAGCTCAGCTATGCCTCGGCCGGCGTCGGTGGCTCCAACCACCTGGGCACCTTGCTGTTTGCCAAGCGCAGCGGCATCGAGCTGAACCATGTGCCCTACCGGGGCAACGCACCAGCGATGACCGATGTGATGGGCGGCCAGATCAACATGATGATGGACATCATCAGCACCGCTGGCACCTATATCCACGGCAAGAAGGTGACCCCGATTGCCGTGACCTCGCCCCAGCGCAACCCGGCGCTGCCCGATGTGCCGACCTTTGCCGAAAGCGGCATCGAAGGCCTCAAGGGCTTTGATGTCGGCGGCTGGTATGCCGTCTACGGCCCCAAGGGCATGTCGCCCGAGCTGCAGATGCGCCTGAACAAGGCGATCAACGCCGCGCTGGCCCAGCCTGAGCTGAAGGCCAAGTACAAGGAGCTGGGCTATGACGAATGGACGGGCAGCCCCCAGACCCTCGTCGAGCGCGCCGCCAAGGAACGCCAGATGTGGTCCACCGTGACCCAGGGCATTGTGGTGGACTGATAGGACCCAAGATGGAATTTCGCATTCACCAGTTTCTGGACCGCTGGCTGCAGGAGGCCCCTGACCGGCCCTTCATCTACCTGCCGGACCGCACCCTGAGCTATGCCGACCTGGGCCGCCTGGTCGATGCACTGGAGGCGGAGCTGCGCGCGCTGCAGGTGCGCAGCGGCGACCGCGTGCTGGTGGTGGCGGAGAACTGCCCCGAGCATGCCGCGCTGCTGCTGGCCTGCAGCCGCGTCGGTGCCTGGGCCTGCGGCGTCAATGCCCGCATGGCGCCCGGCGAGGTGCGCGGCTTTGCCGACAAGGCCGATGCGCGGGTGGTCTACTTCACCGACCGCGTCTCCAAGGCCGCAGCCGCGCACGCCGAGCGCTATGGCGTGAGCCCCTCCTGCGTGCCCGGCCTGGCCCACACGGCGGTGCGTGCCGATGCGCGCGCCGAGCCCGAGCCGGACGGCAATCCGGTGGCGGCCATCATCTTCACCTCCGGCACCACCGGCACCCCCAAGGGCGTGCTGATGAGCCAGCGCGGTGTGGCGCATTTTGCCCGCGTCTCGGCCCAGTCGCGCAGGCTCGGGCCCGATGACAAGGTCTATGCCTTTGTGCCGATGACCCATATCTTTGGCCTGGGCACCGTGCTGCTGGCCTCGCTGTCGGCCGGTGCCGCGCTGGAGATGCGCAGCCAGTTCGAGCCCGCGGACCTGCTCGACGCACTCGCCCACCATGGCATCACCCAGCTGCAAGGCCCGCCCACCCTGTTTGCGCGCCTCTTGCAGTACTGCGAGCAGCAGGGCATCCGCCAGCCCGCTGCACCGCATCTGCGCTACCTCTACACCGGCGCCGGCCCGCTCGATCTGGCGCTGAAAACCAAGGTCGAGGCGCTGTTTGGCCAGACCCTGCACCATGGCTATGCGATGAGCGAATACGCCGGCTCGCTGCACCTGACGCGCATCGACGAGGCGCGCAGCGACACCAGCGCTGGCTACTGCATCGATGGCGCGGAGCTGCAGATCGTCGATCCGCACAGCGGCCGGCCACTGCCGACCGGCGAGCGGGGCGAGATCTGGGTGCGTGGCACGGGTCTGATGCCCGGCTACTTCCGCGACCCCGAGGCCACAGCCGCCGCCTTGCGCGACGGCGGCTGGTATGCCACTGGCGACCTGGGCGAGCTGCATGCCGATGGCGCGCTGTTCGTCGTGGGCCGCCTCAAGGAGATGATCATCCGCTCGGGCTTCAACGTCTACCCCAGCGAGGTCGAGCATGCACTGGGCAGCTTTCCCGGCATCCAGCGCGCAGCGGTGGTGGGCCAAAAGGAGGCCGATGGCAACGAGGCCGTGATCGCCTTTGTGGTGCAGGATGCCCGCCATCCACCCGACCTGGACGCGTTGCAAGCGCATTTGCGCGAGCACCTGGCGCCCTACAAGCGGCCGGCACGCATCATCGCCATCGATGAGCTGCCGGTGAATGCCAATGGCAAGGTGATGAAGCGCGAGCTGCAGGCGCGGCTGGAGGCGGAGCAGGCCGCTGCAGCGCCCGCAAGCGCTACGGCGTCGTAGCCGGCACGATCTGCTGCATGAAATCGTTCAGGCTGGCGGCAGACAACTCGCCCACGCGCTGGCCCTGCAGCTGGCCGCTGGCGTCATAGAACAAGGTGGTGGGCAGCGCGCGGCTGCCGGCCACCTCGCCCATGCTGTTGCGCGGATCGAGCAGCACCTGGCCATCGGGCAGGCCAAAGCCGCGTGCGGCCTTCAGCACCACCTCGGGCGCCTCTTGCTGGTTCACCCAGAGAAACTGCGCCTGCGGGTAGCGCTTTTGCGCCTCCAGCAGCGCAGGCATCTCGCGCACGCAAGGGGTACACCAGCTGGCCCAGAGGTTGATCACCACAGGCTTGCCCTTGAACTGGTCGAGCACATGGGTCTTGGCATCCAACGCCACCAGCGACAGCTGCGGCAAGGCCTTGGCGCTGGAGGAGAAGTTGTAGAACAGCGCATTGCCGCCCAGCCACAGCGCCGCAAACAGCGCCGCCGCACCCGCCAGCGGCTGCAACACCGCCTTTTTGCGCAGCCACAGCCACCACATATAGACAACCGCCACCGCCAGCGCCGCCCAGGGCTCCCAGCCCCCATCGCGCACATTGAGCATCGACAGCGGCTGCGCCAGGTACTCATCGGCATAGCGGGCGACAAAGCCCAGGCGCGCCGCCACCAGCGCCAATAGCGGCAGCAGCCAGGCATGCGGCGTCGTGGACAGGCCGCGCTTGCGCGCCCAGCGCGCCAGCAGCACATCGGCCGCAAGCCATGCCAGCATCAAAATGACCAAACCCCAGGGCAGTGAGAACGGCCCGATCTGCAAACTTGCGCTCATCGTTGTATTTTTTAAAAACAGAAGGCGCTGGTGTGCGGGCAAACCAGCGGCGAATCTGCTGTCTGAATACTTGGCGCGGTGTTTGGTTCCATCGCTCGGCCCCGCAGCAGGGGCCGGCGATGCAGCAGCAGCGGTTACTGGTCTTCGCTGACCAGCTTGATATTGCAGTAAGCCTGCAGCCCTTCAATACCGCATTCCGAGCCCCAGCCGCTTTCCTTGACACCGCCAAAGGGCGCCTCGGCCATCGAGATGTTCAAGGTGTTGATGCCCAGCATGCCGGTCTGCACGCCGTTGGAGAGCTGCTGGCGCACGGCGCTGTCCTGCGTGAAGGCATAAGCGGCCAGGCCGTACTGCAGGCGGTTGGCGCGCTGCAGCGCTTCGTCCATGTCAGCGATGGGATTGATCAGTGCGACCGGGCCAAAGGGCTCCTCGTTCATCAGGCCGGCGTCTTCGGGCAGGTTGCTGATGACCGTGGGCTCCCAGAAGAAGCCCTTGCCAGGCATGCGCTTGCCGCCGGTGTGCAAGGTGGCGCCCTTTTCTTGCGCATCGGCGATCAGGCGGGTGAGGGCCTCGATGCGGCGCGGATTGGCCAGCGGGCCCATCTGGCTGCTCTCGTCCAGGCCATTGCCGACCTTGAGCTTTTTGGTGCGCTCGACAAAGGCGGTCACAAAGCTGTCGAACACATCGCGGTGTACATAAAAGCGCGTGGGCGAGATGCAGACCTGGCCGGCGTTGCGGAACTTGCCGGCGACCAGCGCATCAGCGGCCTTGTTGATATCGGCATCCTTCCAGACGATGACCGGCGCATGGCCGCCCAGCTCCAAGGTCGCGCGCTTCATGCTCTTGGCCGCATGCGAGGCCAGCATCTTGCCCACGGCGGTGGAGCCGGTGAACGAGAACTTGGCCACCTCGGGCTGGTCGAGCAGGTAGCCCGAGACCTCGGCCGGCACACCAAACACCATGTTCAGCACACCGGCGGGCAGGCCGGCGTCGTGCAGCACGCGCACCAGCTCCTGGGCGGTGGCAGGGGTTTCCTCGGCGGGCTTGAGCACCAGGGTGCAACCAGCGGCCAAGGCGCCGGCAATCTTGCGCGCGGGCGTGATGGCCGGGAAGTTCCAGGGCGCAAAGGCGGCGCAGACGCCGACCGGCTCATGGTGCACGGCAATGCGCTGGGTCGGGGTCTTGCCCGGCACCAGGCGGCCATAGTTGCGGCGGCCTTCTTCGGCATACCAGTCATAGGTGTCGGCGGCGGCCAGCACTTCGAGCTTGGCTTCGCGCACGGGCTTGCCCTGCTCCAGGGTCATGCAGCGGGCGATATGGTCGGCACGCTCACGGATCAGGCTGGCGGCCTTGCGCAAGATGTCCGAGCGGGCCAGTGGTGAGGTGCGCTTCCAGCCTTCAAACGCTGCGTTGGCGGCCTGCAGGGCGGCCTGCAGATCGGCGGCGCTGGCATGGGGCAGCTGGCCCAGCGTGGATTCATCGAGCGGGTTGATGACGGGCTCACTCTTGCGGCCGTCGGCGGACAGCCATTGGCCGTTGATAAACAGTTGCAACTGTGGATAAGCTTGGGACATGGTTGGCTCCTGCAAGGGGGTTTGGAATGCATAACGCGGTCTTTCAGCGCTGAAGACCGCGTTGCCTGTGGATAAGTCTGTGGTTACTTCTTCACGAAACCACACTTGCCATCGGCCATGGGCCGGAAGGCCTGGTCACCCGGGATGGTGGCCAGCACCTTGTAGTAATCCCAAGGGCCTTTGGATTCCTCGGGCGACTTGACCTGCACCAGGTAGAGGTCGTGCACCATGCGGCCGTCCTCACGCACATGGCCGTTCTGGCTGAAGAAATCCTCGATCTTGTTGGACTTGAGGTACTTGGTCACCGCTGGGCCGTCGTCGGTCTTGGTCGCGGCCACAGCCTTCAGGTACTGGGTGACGGCCGAGTAGGTACCGGCATGCACCATCGAGGGCATGGTCTTCTTGCCCATGCGCTCAAAAAAACGCTGCGAGAAGGCGCGCGTCTCGGGGGTGCGGTCCCAGTAGAAGGCGGTCGCAAAGGTCAGGCCCTGCGCGGTCTTGAGGCCCAGCGAATGCACGTCCTGGATGAACATGAACTGCGGCGCCACGGTCTGCTTTTGCATCAGGCCAAACTGCTTGGCCGACTTGATCGCATTGATGGTGTCATTGCCGGCGCTCACCAGGGTGACCACCGAGGCCTTGGACTCCTGCGCCTGCAGCACAAAGGACGAGAAATCGCTGGCATTGAGCGGGAAGTTGGTGCGCCCCACGATCTTGCCGCCGCCCTTGCTGACGATATTGGTCACCGTCTCGGCGCCAGCCTTGCCGAAGGCATAGTCCACCGCCATGATGTACCAGTCCTTCTTGCCTTTTTCCAGCATCGCGTGGGCCACGCCGCTGGCCATCGCATAGGTGTCATAGGTGTAGTGGATGCCGGTGGGGATGCAGGCTTCGCTGGTCAGCGCGTCCGATGCGCCGCCCGAGGTCAGCACCAGCTTGTTGCGCTCCTTGGCCAGGTTGTAGACCGCCATCGCGACGGCCGAGTTGTTCAGGTCCACCACCACATCCACGCCATCGGTATCGAACCAGGTGCGTGCGCGGCTGGCGCCGACATCGGCCTTGCCCTGGTGGTCGGCAAACACCACCTCGATCTTCTTGCCCCCGACCGTGCCGCCAAAGTCCTCGACCGCCATGCGCGCGGCTTCGAGCGAGCCCCGCCCTGCGGTATCGGCATAGGGGCCAGACATATCGCTGAGCACGGCAATCTTGACGACATCGTCAGAGATGCCCTGCGCTTGTGCGCCCGTCGTGCAGCATGCGGCCATGGCCAAAGCCAGCGCGGTCATTTTCATGGTCTTGTCTCCGGTTTTATAGAAAGCGTTTGACAGACGATGCTAGAGATTTCTGGCCCCCTGGTTTCTGCATTTGCCAAGCGCCGCCTTAGCCTGCGCCAAAGCCTAGAAAACCCTGATACCCACAGAAGCGAAAGCAGTGTCACCCAGGTTCGTCAAGCGCGGCCAAACCCCCTCTTCGGCAACCAATAATTGCGTGCAGCAGGCAATGGGGCCATGCTTCACCATCCGCTATCTCCTCAGAAAGATTCCGCAATGACACCCTCGATGTCAAGCCAGTACCAGGCTGCATTGGATACGGGCAGCTTCCAGATTCAGCGCTGCAAGGCCTGTGCCCAGGCCATCTTCTACCCCCGTGAGCTGTGCCCGCATTGCGGCAGCGATGCGCTGGCCTGGGAGCAACCCAGCGGCCAGGGCACGGTCTACTCGACGACGGTGATCCGCCGCAAGGCCGAGGCCGGTGGCGACTACAACGTCGCGCTGGTGGACCTGGCAGAGGGCCCGCGCATGATGAGCCGCGTCGAAGGCATGGCACCGGCCGATGTGAAGATCGGCATGGCGGTGAAAGCCGAAGTCATCGCGCACAACGGCAAGGGCCTGGTGGTGTTCAAAGCCGCATAACGAGGGATAAAAACATGGCACAAGTACATACCAGCAGCGGCCTGCGCGCGCTGCGCGGCAAGGCCGCCATCAGCGGCGTGGCCACCTATGGCTGCGGCGAAGCCCCGGGCTCGGACGATATGCTGCTGCTCGCCCGCGCTGCCCATGCGGCCGTGGCCGATGCCGGCCTGACGATGCAGGACATCGACGGCCTGGCCACCTGCAGCGTCAACGCCACCATGTGGCCCATGCCGGTGATCGAGCACCTGGGCATCAACCCGAACTACATCAACGGCACCATGGTGGGCGGCTCCAGCTTTATCGCCCACCTGCTGCCCTCGATCATGGCCTTGGAGGCCGGCCAGTGCAAGCATGTGCTGGTCTGCTACGGCAGCGCCCAGCGCTCGGCCGCCTTTGGCCGCAAAGAATCGACCGCTGCGCGCAAGTTCATGGACCCGCAGCCTTTTGAGCACCCGTTTGAGCCCACGATGCCGGTCGCGGCCTATGCGATGGCTGCGGCGCGCCATATGCACCAGTACGGCACCACGCGCGAGCAGCTTGCGGCCGTCGCCGTCTCGGCGCGCCAGTGGGCGCAGAAGAACCCCGAGGCCTTCATGCGCGATCCGCTCTCCATCGAGCAGGTGCTGGGCGCGCGCATGGTGGCCGATCCCTTCACCGTGCGCGACTGCTGCCTGGTGACCGATGGCGGCGGCGCCTTTGTGCTCAGCCGCGCCGAAGATGCCCAGCGCGGCCCGAACGCGCCCATCTATGTGCTGGGCAATGCGACCGCTTGCTGGAACCGCCAGATCTCGTCGATGCCCGACCTCACCGTCACCGCTGCAAGCCAGTCGGGCGCGCAGGCCTTTGCGATGGCGGGCCTGACGGCGCAGGACATGGATGTGGTCGAGCTCTACGACGCCTTCACCATCAACACCCTGCTCTTCCTGGAAGACCTGGGCTTTGTCAAAAAGGGCGAGGCCGGTGCCTTTGTTGCCAGCGGCGCGATTGCACCGGGCGGCAGCCTGCCGGTCAACACCAATGGCGGCGGCCTGTCCTGCGTGCACCCGGGCATGTACGGCATCTTTGCGCTGATCGAGGCGGTGCGCCAGCTGCGCGGCAACTGCGGCGAGCGCCAGGTGGCGGGCGCCCAGCTCGCACTGGCCCACGGCAATGGCGGCACCTTGTCCAGCCAGGCCACGGCGATTTTGGGCACGGCGGCAACGCTCTAAAGGCCCGCAACAGAGAACCATCCATGATCCGAGACCAAGAAACCCTGGACGCGCTGCTCGACAGCGTGCGCCGCTTTGTGCGCGAGCGCCTGGTGCCCGCCGAAAACGAAGTCGCCGAGACCGACGAGATCCCCGAAGCCATCGTGCAGGAGATGCGCGATCTGGGCCTGTTTGGCCTGACCATTCCCGAAGCGTTCGGCGGCCTGGAGCTGACGATGGAAGAGGAAGTGCATGTGCTGCTGGAGCTGTGCCAGACCTCGCCCGCCTTCCGCTCGGTGATCGGCACCACGGTGGGCATCGGCTCGCAAGGCATCCTGATGGATGGCACCGATGCCCAGAAGGCCGAATGGCTGCCGCGCCTGGCCACCGGCGAGGTGATCGCCTCGTTTGCGCTGACCGAGCCCGAAGCCGGCTCGGACGCGGCCTCCCTGCGCACCACCGCCGTCAAGCAGGGCGACCACTACCTCGTCAACGGCACCAAGCGCTTCATCACCAATGCGCCCCATGCCGGCATGTTCACCCTGATGGCGCGCACCAACCCGGCCGACAAGGGCGCCGGGGGCGTGTCCTCCTTCATCGTCGATGCCAAGAGCCCGGGCATCAGCTTTGGCAAGTACGACAAGAAGATGGGCCAGCGCGGCGCCCACACCTGCGATGTGATCTTTGACAACGTCAAGGTGCCCGCAGCCAACCTGATTGGCCTGCAAGAGGGCCGGGGCTTCAAGACCGCGATGAAGGTGCTGGAAAAGGGCCGTATCCACATCGCCGCCGTAGCGGTGGGCTGCGCCAAGCGCATCCTGCGCGATGCGCTGCAGTACTCGCTCGAGCGCAAGCAGTTTGGCCAGGCGATCTGCGACTTCCAGCTGGTGCAGGCCATGCTGGCTGACAGCCAGGCCGAGCTCTATGCCGCCGAGTGCATGACCATCGACGCCGCGCGCCGCCGCGATGCGGGCCAGAACGTCTCGACCGAGGCATCGAGCGCCAAGATGTTTGCCACCGAGATGTGCGGCCGCGTGGCCGACCGTGCGGTGCAGATCCTGGGCGGCTCGGGCTATATGGCCGAGTACGGCATCGAGCGCTTCTACCGCGATGTGCGCCTGTTCCGCCTCTACGAGGGCACCACCCAGATCCAGCAGATCATCATTGCGCGCAACATGGTGCGCGACGCCAAGGCCGCCGCATGAGCACCACCCCACCCCGCCAGCAGCTGAGCATCGAGGACCTCAACACCCGCGTGCCCTTTTTGCGCCTCATCGGCGCGCGCCAGGACCCGAACTTTGAAGACGGCATCGTGCGCGTGCACCTGCCCGACCTGCGCGAGGAGCTGTGCAACCAGCTGCCCGCCGCGCATGGCGGCATTCTGATGACCCTGCTCGACGTGGCCATGTCGCGCGCTGCCGTGCTCGCGCCCGGCGCGCCGTCGAGCACCGCCGTCACCGTCGAGATGTCCTCGCGCTTCATCTACCCGGGCCGTGGCCCGCTGGTCGCCGAAGGCTGGGTCATCAACCAGGGCCGCTCGCTGTGCACCTGCCAGGCCAACATCTACGACGCCAACCGCCGCATCCTGGCCACCGCCCAGGGCACCTTCAAGTACTGGAAAGCCCACGCCTACGACAACACGGCCGAACCCAGTGCATAACTGAGGGGAAAAGCACGGGCATGTGCATAGTTTTGTGGATAAGCCGCTGACTTATCCCAGCTCAGCCAGAAATTCACAAATTTATCCCCAACGACAACGCGACCCGAAGGTCGCGTTTGTTTTTTGGAGGAAGGAAACCAGGATTGTGATTCAGGTATTCAACAGCTGGGTTAGCAGCGCGCACAGCGCCCCGAACCATTCACCCCAATGGCGAGATGGGCCCGCAGGCTAGGCGTGGCGCCGCAGACAATACTTTGGTATGGCAAGGCGCCACAACAACGCATGCGGGCCCATATCGCCACCCCCATACGAAAACCACCCAAGCCCCAGCCAGACTAAGCATTCGCCGCAGCACACATGCACCACGAACAAACACTTCAGACCTAGAAAACTTACTTATCCGGCAGCTCGATCTTCACTTCCAAGACTTCGAGATTGTCTTGTCGTTCGAGATTGACGCGGACGTCATCTGGGTTGATGGAGACATACTTGGCAATGACAGCCATCAGCTCCTTCTGCAGCGCAGGGAGATAATCGGGCTGGTTATTGCTACGGCCCGTGCGCTCACGCGCCAAAATAATCTGCAGCCGCTCCTTGGCGACCGACGCGGTCTTTTTCTTTTCACCCAAGAACAGGGACAGCAAGGACATTGAACTTACCTCCCAAAAATGCGTTTGAAGAAACCAGGCTTCTGCGCATCGGTAAAGCGCATCGGCTTGTCTTCACCCAAAAAGCGTGCCACCACATCCTTGTAGGCTTCGGACACATCGGTCTGGTTCAGGTTGATCGCAGGCGTGCCCTGGTTGGACGCCTGCAGCACCGATTCCGACTCGGGAATCACACCGATCAGCGGAATGCGCAGAATGTCCTGGATATCTTCCAGCGACAGCATCTGGCCGTCCTGCACCCGGTTGGGGTTGTAGCGCGTGATCAGCAAGTGCTCCTTGATCGGATCGCCGCCATCGACGGCGCGCTTGGTCTTGGAGCTGAGCATGCCCAGGATGCGGTCCGAGTCACGCACGGAAGAGACCTCGGGGTTGGTGACCACCAGCGCCTCGTCGGCAAAGTGCATCGCCATCAGCGCGCCGCTCTCGATACCGGCGGGCGAGTCGCAGACGATGAAGTCAAAGTCCATCGCCGCCAGGTCCTTGAGGATCTTCTCGACCCCGTCCTGCGTCAGCGCATCCTTGTCGCGCGTTTGCGAGGCGGCCAGGATGTAGAGGTTCTCCAGCTGCTTGTCCTTGATCAGCGCCTGGTTGAGGTTGGCCTCGCCCTGGATCACATTGATCAGGTCATAGACCACACGGCGCTCGCAGCCCATGATCAGGTCCAGATTGCGCAGGCCGACATCGAAGTCGATCACCGCAGTCTTGTGGCCGCTCAGTGCCAGTCCGGCCGCAAAGCTTGCACTGGTGGTAGTTTTTCCAACTCCGCCCTTGCCGGAAGTTACAACGACGATTTTTGCCATCTTTCGATCCGATCCCTTTACGTCCTCAAATGTCCAAAGCCCGGTGCGGGCCGTCCCCGTGCGCCTGTCACAGCGGCTCGATCAAC
This sequence comes from Comamonas sp. MYb21, assembly GCF_037479395.1. Lineage (NCBI taxonomy): Bacteria > Pseudomonadati > Pseudomonadota > Betaproteobacteria > Burkholderiales > Comamonadaceae > Comamonas > Comamonas sp. MYb21. Next base: position 153,069 of record NZ_JBBGZC010000009.1, read on the forward strand.
AGTTTCTCACCTTCAAGCCGCACCACGGCTGCCTTGCCCGACAGCTCGGCGGGCCAATCCGACTCGACCGTGCGGTAGATGCCCGCGATGGACACCAGCTGCGGCTCAAAACAGGTGCAATAAATACGTGCGCTCTTGTCCCCCCGCGCGCCGGCCACGGCCCGGCCCCGCAAGGGCCCGTAGACATGGACGTTGCCATCGGCAATCACCTCGGCGCCGTAGCTGACGATGGCGTTGACGATCACATCGCTGCCCGCCGCATAGACCTGCTGGCCCGAGCGCATCGGTTTGTCGACCCGCATGGTCGCCTTGGCCGGCAGCTGCACTTCCTTGATGACCTCGACTTCGACCTCGCGCACTTCGGGCTCGGCCGCCTTGCGCGCCGGTGGCGCCTCGGGCGCGGCGATCAGGCCGGCCGCATAGGCACTGGCCATCTGCGCCTCGCTGCCGCCGCGCACCGCCACCGGTGTGGTGCGGTACTGGCGCAGCAAGGCCACCAGGGCGGCAAAGTCGATGTCCTCATCGGCCTCGCGCAGCTGCGCCAGATCGACCAGCACCGGGTCATGGTCGAAAAAGGCGGAATCGCTGCCAAAACGCTCGGCAAACTCCTGCGCCAACTGCTCCAGGTCGGCCGAACGCAGAGCGAACGCAACCACCGGCAACTGGGCGCTTTTCATATCGAAACCGCTGCGCTGGGTCGTTTCACCTGACATGGTTATAAGCCGATCTAGTTACTGGACATGAATCGGCAAAGTGTAACCTGCCTGACGTGAATCGCCGCAGCCGGTCTGCCGTTTTGCCCGGATTGACAACACTCTTTTACCAATGAAGCCGCGCTTACGGGCGGATACAGAGTGCCATGAAAAAGGGCGCTTGCGCGCCCTCAAAGAATGCCACAACCCGTCAAGGCTTGAGCTGGAAACCGCAGTGGCCGCAGAACACATCGTCGGCCGCCACCACTTCAAAGCAGCTGCGGCAGCGCAGCAAGGGCTCGGAGGCCGCCGGTGCCGCTGGCGCTGCTGTAGGCGGCAAGGCCGATGCGGCTGCCGCGCCGCCGGCTACTGCTGCAGCACCCAGGCCGGCTGCTGGCGCTGGCGCCACCGGGGCTTGCACCGGGGCAGGAGCCACCACGGGTGCCGAGGCTACAGGAGTCGTGCCTACAGGAGCCGGAGCGACAGGGGCTGGTGGCTGCACAGGCGCAGGCTCCTGTACCGGCGCGGCCACCGGTGCAGGGACTGGCGCCACGGGCGCAGCAGGTGCAGCAGATGCGACCGGCGCAGGTGCCGGGGCAAAGATATCGTGTTGCGGTGCCACCGGTGCGGAAGGCGTCACTGGCGCCACAGGCGCTGCCGGGCCGCGTGCCGCAGCACCCTGGTGGCCATGGCCATCCATATGCGCGGCATGGCGCACCTTGTCGGCCGCTTCACGGGCCATGCCCTGGGCCTGGCGGGCCTTTTCGCGCGCCAGGTCAATGCCGGCCTGCAGGCTCTCTTCGGTGCCCTGCTCATCAAGACCGTCGGTGACCATCAGGTAGATGATGTTCACACCCATGATCATCACCTGCATGGTCAGCGCCATCAGCACCGCAAACAGGATCACGGTCGACAGGGTGCCGGCCAGCATATGGCCGCTGCTGGCCATCGCGCCAAAGGCGGCGGAGTTGCCCATGCCGCCCATCGAGGCCATCATGCTCGGGCCAATCACGCCGCTGGCAATGGCCGTCATGTAGGCAAAGCCGGGGATGAAGCCGGTGAACACCACCAGGGTGATCACGGTGATGACGATGTAGAGCGCCAGCAGCATCAGCACCAGTGGCACCAGGCGCGTGCGCACGACGGCCACCACCAGCGATACTGCGCGGCGCAGCGAGCGGCCATCCCAGATCGCGGGCGCGAGCAGCGGCGCGGCCACCCAGTACAGCGCGATGAAGAACACCGAGGCGGCGATCACCATCACCGGGTGGGCAAAGAACAGCAGGATCGGTCCGATGAACGGGATCTTGCAGACGAAATACACAATGGCCGCCACCAGGCACAGGCCCAGCACCACAGCCAGTACCAGCAGACCAAACAGGATAAAGCGCGGCACACACAGCAGGCCCGCCCGGATCGCGGCGGCAACGCTGCGCTGCTCCACATCCTTGGCCTTGTCCTGCAGCAGGATGCCGACGGCCGACATGCCGGCGGAGAACACCACCGAGGCGATGACCAGGAACAGCAGCGCCAGCAGCATGCTGCCCGCACGGGTTGCCAGCATCTGGCCGCCCACCATCACCAGCCCTCCGGCCAGCCAGGTCAGGAACGACAAGCCGAGCACACGCCATTGGGTCAGCCCCTCGGCCGCTCGCATCAGTTGGCCAAAGTCAATGGACTTCAACATCGATTGGGGAGAAGACATCTGCGATTCCTTCGTCGTTTTTACCGTATAGCTGCTCTGCCATGGCCCGCGCAGGCGCGTTCATGGCGGAGATGGAGGGATGGGCCGCCTGCTCAGTCGATGCGACTGGGCCAGGGCTTGGCCTGGATCACGAAGTGCTCGACACCGGCGGGCACATTCTTGTCGGCCGATTTCTTGACCTCGACCGGGTTGCCGGCCTCGGTGGGCGCGGTGCCGGAGTTGGTGTTGACCTTCTTGGCGCGCAGATCGCGCGGCGAGACGGTCACATAGATCGTCGCGCCGCCGCGGTTGTCGGCCATCATCGTGGCGATGTCCTTGATGGCGACCATCGCATCCTTGTGCTCCTGGCGCGACTTGGTGGCCCAGGGCAGATCGAGCGAGACCGAATCGAGCACCGGCATGGCGCGCGTGGCGGGCGCCTGGCTGGTGCTGAAGACCTGCTCGGTCGTCATGGTCTTGCTGCCTTCCTTGATGCGCTGCTTGGCAGGCAAGGCCGACATGGCCTCAACGGCACGCAGGCGCAGGGCCTCGGCTTCGTCGATCTCGCCCTTCATCTTCTGCTCCCAGGTCAGCAGTGCAGGTGGCACGGCAGGCTCACGGCAGCCGGGGGGGGATGCGACACCGCATTCGACCTGCACCGGCACGGCCGGCGCCGGAGCCGGCGCGGGTTCTGGCGGAGGGGCTGCACAACCGGCCAGCGCGAGCACCGACACCAGGGCGGACATTTTCATCAACAGCTTCACAAGGCTCTCCTTCAATTCAGCAAATCATCCAAGGTCTGTTTGCGCGCCGGCTTGCGCACCGCCGGGCGGGCCGGTGCAGGTGCCGGGGCGGGCGCTTCTTCCACCGCCACCGCAGCGGCTGCCGCGTCCTCGGCGGGCGCTGGCGCCAGCAGCGTTTCATTGGGGGCGAGTGCGGCATCGGTCGCGACCATCGCAGGCGCTGCGGACTCTACCTGCACGGCGGCATCGGCGGCCACGGGCTGGGCGGGCGCAGCAGGGGCGGAGACGCTGGGCGCTGCCACCGCGCCACCAGCCGGGCGCCCTTGCTGGCTCTTCCACCACCAGGCGCCGCCACCGGCCAGGACAGCGACGCCCAGCAGCGCCAGCACGATGCGCAGCCCCTGGCCACTGGGGGGCTGCGGGGCTTCAGGCATGGGGTTGCGCAGCTGCGCGCTGGCACGTGGCCGCACAGGGGTATCGGGGGCAACGGGAGGGGCACGCCTGGCAGCGGCATCGGTCTCCCACAAGGGCACCTCGGGATCGCGCAGTGCGGGCGCAGGCACGGCCGCTGCCGGGCTTGCCGCCGCTCCGCCAATCACCATCGCGGCGCTGGTCTGGATGCGCTCGCCCGGCGGCAAGCTCGAGGGCGGCAGGGAGCTGTCCTGCACATTGCCAAAGACCAGGATGGCCTTTTCTTCGGCCACGCTCAGCGGGGCATCCCAGTCGGGGGCCGTGTCCTGAAATCCAGGGGTTTCTTCAAAGCGGCATCCACACTGCTTGCAAAACAGCGCCTGGCCCTTGCACAGCGCGCCGCAATCGGGGCAGGTGGCGTAGGCGGCCACCGGCGCAGCCGGCGCACTGCGCGGGCTGGCTGCGGTCTCGGGCGCCACGGCGGTCTGCAGCTTGCAGCCGCATTTTCGACAAAATTTGGCGCCGGCGGCCAATGCCTCGCCACATTGCACACAGTTCATGGAAACCCTCTCTCCCTAAACAAACAGGTTGCTGCTAGCAACCTACCGTATTTGTTATCAATGTCATTGTGATTATCTATCGCATTGGCCAAACAAGCCAGTGTCAGCACACCACAGACTTGCACGGTCATTGCCGCTGGGGCCCCTGCAGTCCCCGCCCCGGCCCTGGTTAGAGAGTTTCCCTCTCTCTACAAGGCTTGGCAAATTCACTATGATGCAGCACCTTTTCTCTCGCTCGCCTGCAACTGCCCCTCCCGGAGCAGCCCTGCCTGCGGCCTGCCAAAACCATGTCTGATTCCTTCCTTCCCCGCTGGCGTGAAGTGCGCCCCAGCGCTGACGATGTCGTCGCACCCGACGAGCGCCTGCCCTGGCCACAAACCTCGATCATGGGGGTGCAGCATGTCATCGCCATGTTTGGCTCGACCATTCTGGCGCCCATTTTGATGGGTTTTGACCCCAATGTCGCCATTTTGATGAGTGGCGTCGGCACTTTGATCTTCTTTTTGATCACCGGCGGGCGCGTGCCCAGCTACCTGGGATCGAGCTTTGCGTTCATCGGCGTGGTGATTGCCGCCACCGGCTATGCCGGCTCCGGGCCCAATGCCAACATCGGCATGGCGCTGGGCGGCATCATCGCCTGCGGCCTGCTCTACACCTTGATCGGCTTTATCGTGCAGGCGGTCGGCACCGGCTGGATCGAGCGCTTCATGCCGCCGGTGGTGACGGGCGCGATCGTGGCCGTGATCGGCCTGAACCTGGCCACGGTTCCTGTCAAGAACATGGCCAGCAACAACTTCGAGAGCTGGATGCAGGCGATGACCTTTGTCTGCGTCGGCATGGTGGCCGTGCTCACCCGGGGCATGGTGCAGCGCCTGCTGATTCTGGTGGGCCTGATTGCCGCAGCCATCCTCTACGCCATCCTGACCAATGGCATGGGCCTGGGCAAGCCGGTCGATCTGTCGGGCCTGGCCACGGCCGCCTGGATCGGCATGCCCAATTTCTCGGCCCCCCAGTTCAGCCCGCAGGCGATGGTGCTGATCGCCCCGATCGTGATCATCCTCGTGGCCGAGAACCTGGGCCACATCAAGGCCGTGACGGCCATGACCGGCCGCAACCTGGACCAGTACATGGGCCGGGCCTTCATCGGTGACGGCGTGGCCACGATGGTCAGCGGCGGCGTGGGCGGCACGGGCGTGACCACCTATGCAGAAAACATCGGTGTGATGGCGGCCACCCGCATCTACTCCACCGCGGTGTTCATGGTCGCAGGCCTCATTGCACTGCTGCTGGGCTTTTCGCCCAAGTTTGGCGCGCTGATTCAGGCGATTCCGCTGCCCGTCATGGGCGGTGTGTCCATCGTGGTGTTCGGCCTGATTGCGGTGGCCGGCGCCAAGATCTGGGTGGAAAACAAGGTGGATTTCTCGCAGCACAAGAACCTGATCGTCGCGGCCATCACGCTGATCATCGGCACCGGTGACTTCACCCTGAAGTTCGGCAGCTTTGCGCTGGGCGGCATCGGGACCGCGACCTTTGGCGCGATCATCCTCTACCAGCTGCTCAACCGCAGCGACAAGCGCTGAGCGGCACGCCAACGCATCCTCAAGCCCGGTTGTCCCGGGCTTTTTTATGCGCTAAATTGTTGCAGTGCAACAATAAATTGCCAGCGCAGTAGCACTTATCCACAATCGGGTATTCCCGGATCCTCAATGGTTTCGGGTGCAACGACTGCTAAGATTTGCCCGCCTCGCAGCCCGGCCATTGCCGCCGGGCAGCATCTGTAGACAATAACGAAAACACCTTCCTGGAGTCTCCCCCCATGTCGTTGAATGACCGTGTGCGCTGCAGCGCGCTGCACTCCCGCATCATGTCCGCAGCCGACGCGGCCGCCCTGATCCCTGCTGGCGCCAATGTGGGCATGAGTGGCTTCACCGGCGCAGGCTACCCCAAGGCCCTGCCCCAGGCCATCGCAGCCCATGCCAAGGCCGAGCATGCCGCCGGCCGGCCCTACAAGATCAATGTCTGGACGGGCGCCTCCACCGCTGCCGAATGCGACGGCGTGCTGGCCGAGGCCGCTGCCATCGGCCAACGCCTGCCCTTCAACACCGACCCGATCGCGCGCAAGTCCATCAATGCCGGCGACATCGACTTCATCGACATGCACCTGTCCCACGTCGCCCAGCACGCCTGGTTCGGCTTTCTGGGCCACATGCATGTGGCGGTGGTCGAAGTGCTGGGCATCACCGCCGATGGCCTGCTGATCCCGTCGACTGCCGTTGGCAACAACAAGACCTGGCTGGAGATTGCCGACAAGGTGATCCTGGAGGTGAACACCAAGCCGCCCGCCAAGATGGAAGGCATGCACGACATCTACTACGGCACCGCCATCCCGCCGCGCCGCGTGCCCATCCGCATGACCCATGCCGATGACCGCATTGGCGAGGGCTACCTGAAGGTGGACCTGGACAAGGTCGTCGCCGTCGTCGAGACCCACAAAGGCGACCGCGACAATGTGTTTGCTGCGCCGGACGCCAACTCCAACACCATTGCCGCCTCCATCATCGACTTTCTCTCGCACGAGATGAAGATGGGGCGCCTGCCCCAGGAGATGCTGCCCATCCAGTCGGGCGTGGGCAATGTGGCCAATGCCGTGCTGGCCGGCCTGCTCACCGGCCCCTTCGACAACCTGCTGGGCTTTACCGAAGTGCTGCAGGACGGCATGCTGGACCTGCTGCGCACGGGCAAGATGGCGCGCGCCTCGGCCACCTCCATCTCGCTGTCGGCTGCTGCCTACCGCGATTTCGAGGAGAACATCGACTTCTACCGCGAACGCATCATCCTGCGCCCGCAGGAGATCTCCAACCACCCCGAGCTGGTGCGCCGCCTGGGCGTGATCGCGATGAACTCGATGATCGAGGCCGACATCTACGGCAATATCAACTCCACCCATGTGATGGGCTCGAGCATGATGAACGGCATTGGCGGCAGTGGCGACTTTGCGCGCAACGGCTACCTGTCCTTCTTCGTCACGCCCTCGGTGGCCAAGAACGGTCATATCTCCTGCATCGTGCCCATGTGCTCGCATGTGGACCACACCGAGCACGACACGCAAATCATCGTTACCGAGCAGGGCCTGGCCGATCTGCGCGGCCTCTCGCCCCGGCAGCGCGCCAAGCTCATCATCGAGCGCTGCGCGCACCCGGACTTCCGCCCCATGCTGCAGGACTATGTGGACCGCGCGATGCACCAGTCTGCCGGCCTGCACACGCCCCATATCCTGACCGAGGCGCTGTCCTGGCACCAGCGCTACCTGGATACCGGATCGATGAAAATCGCCTGATTCCGGATCCTGACCCCGTTTCCATGCCCCGGCAGCTGCGCTGCGCGGGGCTTTTTGCATCTGTCTCCGACGCAATAGCGGCAGCGGGCGCTGCGGCGCACAATAGCGGCGATCCATGGCATCAGCTATGTAAAAAGCCGCAGCAGCCGTTGATAAATCTGAACATACAGCTATCAAAAGCGAAGCACCTTAGCCACCCGTCCTACCCATAACAGCATCGGAGACCAACATGGACACCCTGGAACAGCGCACCATCTCCAAGATCAGCTGGCGGCTCTTGCCGCTGCTCATGGTCTGCTACTTCATCGCCTACCTCGACCGCGTCAATATCGGCTTTGCCGGGGCCAGCATGTCCAAGGACCTGGGGTTCTCGGCAGCGGTCTTTGGCAGCGCGGCCGGCATCTTCTTTCTGTCGTACTTTCTCTGTGAAGTACCCAGCAATCTGGCGCTGGAAAAGTTTGGCGCGCGCAAATGGATCGCCCGCATCATGTTCAGCTGGGGCGTGCTCTCGGCTGGCCAGGCCTGGGTGGACAGCGCCACCAGCTTCAATGTGGTGCGCTTTCTGCTGGGGATTGCCGAGGCGGGCTTTTTCCCCGGCGTGATCTTCTACATCACCCTGTGGTTCCCGGCCGCCTACCGGGCGCGCATCGTTGGTTGGTTCATGTTCGCCATTCCGATCTCCACAGTGATCGGCGCGCCCATCTCCGGCTTTATCCTTGATATGGACGGCATGGGCGGCATGCACGGCTGGCAGTGGCTGTTCATCCTGGAAGCGCTGCCCGCGATCTTCCTGACCTTTGTCGTGCTGTTCTACCTGCCCGATGGCCCGCAGGATGCCAAGTGGCTGAGCGACGAGGAACGTGCCTGGCTGGCCCAGACCCTGACGGCCGAGCGCCAGAACCGTGAATCCATCCACAAGATCTCCTGGAAGCAGACCCTGCTCAACCCCAAGGTGATCGCGCTGGGCTTTGTCTACATGGGCATCACCGTGCCGCTCTACGGCCTGGGCTTCTTCCTGCCGCAGATCATCAAGGGCTTTGGTGGCCTGTCCAATGTGCAGGTCGGCTTTATCAACGCCTTCCCCTACCTGGTGGGCGCGATCGCAATGATCTTCTGGACGCGCGGCTCCGACCGCATGAAGGAGCGCAAATGGTTTGTGCTGATTCCGCTGGCCTGCATCGTTGCCGGCCTGCTGATCGCCGCCAACACCGCCGCACCGGTGCCCAAGATGGCGGCGGTGACCCTGGCTGCCTTTGGCATCTTCAGCGCGCTGCCCACCTTCTGGACCCTGCCTACGGCCTTTTTGAGCGGCACCGCAGCCGCTGCGGGCATCGCCTGGATCAACTCCATCGGCAACCTGGGTGGCTACATCGGCCCCACGATCTTTGGCACGCTCAAGGACAAGATGGGCAACGATGTCTACGCCGTCATGTTCCTGGCATCGCTGGCGGTCGTCGCGTTTGCGCTGGTGTTCTTCATGCGCCATGACACCCGCGCTGAAGGCTTTGATGTGAAGGCCCAGGCCCACTAAGGCGCGGCTACACCCTCCTCCCAAAAAACAATGCGCCCTCGGGCGCATTGTTGTTGCTGCGGTGGATTCTTAAATCTGGAAATCCACGGTGGCGGCCTGCCCGGCCGATGGCCGCAGGCGCGTGCTGTCCTCCTCCCCCGCGCCGCCGCCCTTGCCATGCAAGGCAATGTCTGCGCTGTTCAGCGCGCGGGCGCAGCTGGCGGCAAACAGCAGGATGGCCGACGAGAAATAGATCCACATCAGCAGCACCACCAGCGAGCCGGCCGCGCCATAGGCCGAGACCACGGCAGCGGTGGACAGATACCAGGCCAGCACCTGCTTGCCGATGGTGAAGAGAAAGGCGCCAATGGCCGCGCCGGCAATCAGAAAACGCAGCCGGGGCTTGGTGCCGGTGCCGATGCGCATCATGCCGACAAACAGGGTGACGGTGATCAGGAAGGACACTGTTTCGTTGATGACGCCCAGCAGCATGCCAGGGGCTTCGACATGCAGCACGGCGCCCGCCCAGCGCGTGGTCATGCTCAGCATCGTCGTGAGGACCAGCGATATCAGCATCAAAAAGCCCAGCACCAGGATGTAGCCCAGGCCCCGCACGCGCTGCACCAGCGAGTACCACCAGGGCGTGCCGCTCTTGTCGACCTTCTCGCCATGGTTCCACAGGCGCTCAAGCGAGGTCTGCAGTTCCACAAACACCCCGGTCGCGCCCGACAGCAGCATCACAAAACCAATTGCCGAGGCGATCAGGCCTTGCGACTTGGTCTGCGCGCTCGACAGCGCACCGCGCACCACATCGGCCACTTGCGAGCCCATGATGTCTTCGACCTGGTGGATCAGGTTGCTCTCGATGTAGGAACGATCGAGCCACCAGCCCAGCACCCCCACCAAGAGCAGCAGCAGCGGCGCCAGGCTCAGCATGCCGTAGAAGGACATGGCCGCGCTCATGCGCAGACCATCGGCCGCCAACCATTGCTCGGCCGCATGGTAGAAGGGGCGGAAAGGATTGAGCTTGCGTTGCACCCGCTGGGCGAGCGTCGAGTCTTGTGTCACCATCGCCCGATTCTGGCATTGATGGGCGGCCCGCCGGTGTCAGCCATCGGCCATAGCTGGCACCCGGTGCCAATTCCTGACATTCTGCGATCCGCCCAGGCACCCTCAGCGCAGATGGTGCACCGGCTGCAGGCCATAGACGGGGGTCGCCAGCCCTTCCTGCCGCGCCTTGAGCTGCAGCGCCAGGTACAGCGAATAGTGGCGCGACTGGTGCAGGTTGCCACCGTGGAACCACAGCTGTGGCTGCTGGGTGGGCTTCCACATATTGCGCTGCTCGCCCTCCCAGGGGCCCGGGTCCTTGGTGGTGTCCGATCCCAGGCCCCAGACCTTGCCCACCTTGTCGGCCACCTCCTGGCTGATGAGCTCGGCCACCCAGCCATTCATCGAGCCATAGCCCGTGGCATAGACCACCAGGTCGGCCGGCAGCTCGGTGCCATCGCTCAGCACCACGGCGTTCTCGGTCAGGTGGCTGATGCCCTTGTTCTCGCCCGCCTGCAACTTGATGCTGCCGTCGATCACCAGGTCGCAGGCGCCCACATCGATGTAGTAGCCCGAGGCGCGGCGCAGGTACTTCATGAAGAGGCCCGAATCGTCATCACCAAAGTCCAGCATGAAGCCTGCCGCTTCGAGCTGGCGGTAGAACTCGGCATCGCGCTCGCGGATGCGGTCATACAGCGGCACCTGGAAGTCGGCCATGATGCGGTAGGGCAGCGAGGCAAAGACCAGGTCTGCCTTTTTCGTGGTCATGCCGCTGGCCACCGCGCGCTCCGAGTACAGATCGCCCAGGCCAATGTCCATCAGTGAATCGGAGCGCACGATATGCGTGGACGAGCGCTGCACCATGGTCACATCGGCGCCATGCTCCCAGAGCGCTGCGCAGATGTCGTGGGCCGAGTTGTTGGCGCCGATCACCACCACCTTCTTGCCGGCATAGGCCTCGGGCCCGGAATGCTGCGACGAGTGCTGCTGCTCGCCCCGAAAGCGCTCCTGGCCTTCGATGCGGGGGATGTTGGCCTTGCCCGACATGCCGGTGGCAAACACCAGCTGTTGGGGGCGCAGCACCATCTGGCGGCCCTCGCGCTCCACCGTCACTTCCCACTCCTGGGCCGCCTCGTCATAGCGCGCGCCCAGGCACTGGGTCGATGACCAGTAGTTCACCTCCATCACCCGGGTGTACATCTCCAGCCAGTCGCCAATCTTGTCCTTGGGCGCAAACACCGGCCAGTGCTCGGGAAAGGGGATGTAGGGCAGGTGGTCGTACCAGACCGGGTCGTGCAGGCACAGCGATTTGTAGCGCTTGCGCCATTGGTCACCCGGGCGCGGCTGCCGGTCGATGACGATGTGCGACACGCCCAGCTGGCGCAGCCGCGCGCCCAGCGCAATACCGCCCTGGCCGCCGCCAATCACCAGCACATAGGGCTGGCGGCTCTCGCCCAGGGTCTCGGCCTCTTCCTGCTGCCGGTCCAGCCAGGTCTTGCGGCCCCGGCGTATGCCGTGCTCGGCCCCCATCGGCCGGCGCAGGCCTTGCGCCTCTTCAAAGCCCTTGAGCTCCTGGATCGTGGTCAGCAAGGTCCAGATGCGCCCATCGCGAATACGCAGATGGCCCAGGCCCCGCGCATGGCGCGCATCCACCACCAGCCAGGCGCTCAGCACGCCATCGGCCTCGGTCACTTCCTCCTTCGGATCGAGCTGCAGCACCAGGGGCGCGGCGGCATCGAGCTGCGCGGCCAGCATGTCAGCCACCTGCGCCGGGCCTTCGCAGGTCTTGAGGTTCCAGGTCAGCAGCACCAGGTCGCGCCAGAAGCAGTCCTGGGCAAACAGCTGGCTGGCCGCCGCAAAATCGCGGGCGGCCAGCGCCTGGTTGAGCTGGTCCAGCAGGGCCTGGGCGCGGGCAGCAGGTGTGTCTGCAGCCGAGGGGGTGGCCATCGGGGTGGCAGTAGCGGTGGTCATGGCTTGTCTCCTTTTATGGGCGATATCGCAGCGGCTCTGCGGCCGCAGCGTCAGCGTTTTTGCAAGCCCCATGCCAAGCGGCCATGCTGCACTGCAACCTCCTTCCACCAGGCGCGCGCATTGCGGGTTTGCCAGCAGCGGGCTGGCAGCGGCACTGCCGCAGCCGATGCAACACCTGTTGCATGCGCCCTTTTGCACTGCAGCATCTGTTGCGGGTTAGCCTGATTGGCAGCGCCGGGGCGCGGGCACAGAATCAGCCCGGTGATTGCAGGAGACCCGCCATGCCCATCCACAGCTATACCGCCCATGTCCAGGAGCTCGAAGCCTTTGGCATGGGCTACCCGCTGCAGGGAGAAGCACGCGACCGGGCCGTGCTGGGCAGCTGGCGCCGCTGCATCGACCAGCACCGGCTCGACCCGAGCCGCACCAGCGAAGCCCATATCGTGCCCGCCGGCCAGCTGCGCGCCCACCGAGAAGAGTCCGAGCCGCTGATCCGCATTGCCCGCAGCGGGCTCGAGCGCCTCTACCAGCAGCTCAAGGGCCTGGACTATGTGCTGCTGCTGGCCGACCGCCATGGCGTGGCGGTGGATTTTCTGGGCCATGACAGCGACGCCAGCGACCTGCGCAGCGCCGGCCTCTACCTGGGCGCGCAGTGGCGCGAGGATGTGGCAGGCACCTCGGCCGTCGGCACCTGCCTGGCCACGGGCGAGGCGCTGACGGTGCACCAGAGCGACCATTTCGACTTCACCCACACGCACCTGTCGTGTACCGCCGCGCCCATCTACGACCTCCAAGGCCAGCTCGCTGCGGTGCTGGATCTGTCCCTGCTGCGCTCGCCCGCCGCCCGCGCCAGCCAGCAGATGGCGCTGCACCTGGTCACCGCCGCCGTACGCCGGGTGGAGCTGGCCAACCTGATGGCCCAATCGGGCAGCGACTGGGTGCTGCGCCTGGCGCAATCGCCCGATTTTCTGGATGTCGATGCCGATGCGGCCCTCAGCATCGATGCGCGCGGCCGCATCCGCGCCATGACCCATGCCGCCAGCCGCATGCTGGCCGCCATTGCCGGGCTGAACTGGCGCCAGCACTCGTTGCTGACCGGCCAGCCCCTGGGCCGCTTTTTTGATACCGACCTGCAGGCCCTGCCGCAGCTGATGCGCAACCGCCCCGCGCAAGAGCGCATCCTGCGCGCACGCGACGGCAGCATCTGGTTTGCCCATGCGCTACCGCCCCAGCCGCGCAGCAGCGCGCAGCCCATCCCGCGCCCCACATTACCAGCGCCGCTGCAGGCGCTGAACACCGGCGATGCCGCCATGGGCCGGGTGCTGCACAAGGCCGCGCGGCTGGCGCCGCAGGACCTGCCGGTGCTGCTGCAGGGAGAGACCGGCAGCGGCAAGGAGTTTCTGGCCCGCGCGCTGCATGCGGCCAGCGGCCGCAGCGGTGCCTTTGTCGCCATCAACTGCGCCGCCATCCCCGAGGCGCTGCTCGAGAGCGAGCTGTTTGGCTACCTGCCCGGCACCTGGACAGGAGGCGCGCACAAAGGCCGCACCGGGCTGATCGAAGCCGCCCACCAGGGCAGCCTCTTTCTCGACGAAATCGGCGACATGCCGCTGGCCCTGCAGGCCAAGCTGCTGCGCGTGCTGTCCGAGTCGGAGATCACGCCCTTGGGCGCGCGTGCGCCGCGCAAGGTCGATATCCGGGTCATCTCCGCATCGCACCGGCCACTGGCCGAGCTGGCCCGCAGCGGCCAGTTCCGCGCCGACCTGCTCTACCGCCTGAACGCCGCCGAGCTGCCGCTGCCCGCCTTGCGCGAGCGCAGCGATCTGCTGGCCCTGGCCGAGCACATGCTCGCCGCCATGGGCTGCAGCCTGCGCCTGAGCGAGGCCGCACAAGCCGCCCTGCACGCCCACCCCTGGCCCGGCAATCTGCGCGAGCTACACAATGCGCTGCGCTATGCCGCCGCGCTGGCCGAGCAGCAAATCGACCTGGAGCACCTGCCCGATGCGCTGCAGCGCAGCCCCGCCGTGGCGCAGGGGCCGGACGCGGGCAGCGATGCAGCGGATGGCCCTGCGTTGGGTAGCGCCACGCTGGAGCAAGTCCTGGCCCAGTGCCAGGGCAATGTCTCCGAAGCCGCGCGCCTGCTGGGCGTCAACCGCTCCACCATCCACCGCCGCATCCAGCGCCAGCAGCTCAGCCGGGTGTTTGCCAGGCAGGACGGAGAGCGGCCTTAGGCCCTTGTTCACAGCCTCATCGCGCCCCGCACGCAACACGCAAGAGCCCCGCTACAGCAACGGCCTGCGCCGCCTCGGTTAGGCTGGTGCCACCACCCCCTTGCCGCATTGCCTGCCCATGCCCCGATACCGCTTTAATGTCTTTGGCCGCATCCTTGATCTGGAACCCGTCAGCACCGGCTGGCGCTGCTATGCCGTCGGGCAGGACGGCAAGCGCGCACCCGTGCAATTGGCCGTCCCCGCCGATCTGCCCGCCAGCGAGCTGGCCCAGTACCTCTACGACATCTACCATGAGATGGCGACAGGCAGCAGGGGCGATGTGACGGAGATGGGGGTGACGGGTGCGGGGGATGCATCCAGGAACGCAGGCACTCCCTGAGCGGATGTGTATGCAGCCACTGGGGATAGGGCTGGCATTCTGGTTGGCATTCGGGCGGTGCCCGAAGGGATAGCCTGCCACCCCACACCATCACGGCGCTTGCCTGGACAGCTGCGCAGCAGCTTCAGCACCGGCGGCGGTGCCGCTGCGGTGGGGCGCGAGCTGCCCAACCTGAAAGCCTCAGGCCAAGGCCTGGCGAGCGAGATGCGCCACGGCCAACTCCTGGCGGGCCTGGCTGCGCAATCCATCCTCTAAAAACCAGGCAGCGGATAAAGCGGCGTGGGCCATCACCCATCGGAGCAGGCGCTGGCGCTCCAGTCCCGCCACATCGACAATGACCGCCAACTGGCGCGCAAAGCGCAGCGGGTCGGTGCAGCTTGGCAGCTCCGGGTTGCACAGCACATTCACATAGTCGTAATAGCGTTCACCGCTGACGCGCTTGGGATCTATCGCCAGCCATCCGCGCTGCCCGAAATCAAGAATATTGCGGTGGTGCGCATCGCCATGCAAAACGACCTGCTCCCGCTGATCTAGCAAGAGCTCCTGGGCGACCATGGCGCAGTCGGCCATCAGCCCCCCTTCCCGCTGCGCCATCGGCGCCAGCGACCTGAAAAAATCCGCCAGCGGCAGCAGATGTTCAGGGGGGTCCGATGCGCGGTGGGAATGCAGCTGGGCCAGGGTGTGGCAGATGCAGGCCGTCGCAGCATCATCCTCGCCTGCCAAGGCCATGCGCAGCAAATCCTGGGAGCCCATGGCACGCTCCATCAGCAGCGCGCCTGACGCTGGATCACAGGCATAGACCCGCGCCGCGCCATGGCCACCCCACCATTGCAGCACCTGGCCGCCGATGCGTTCGTCAACATCTCGCGCCACCTTGATCATCGCCGGCAGGCCTGCTTGTGACCCGCTCAGGCTGACCGGCAGAAGATCACTGGTCGCCGTGACCACGGGCTTGCCAGCAGCGCTTGCACCCCAGCGCTGGAGATAGATATTGAAGGGTTCGAGGTCGGAGGACATGCACCGCATTGTCGTAGACGTGCATGTGCCCACCTGGAAATCCTGGCGCCCCACGCTGGCCGGCCGCTGATGGCTGCTGCGCACATCAAAAGCAAGACG
Source organism: Comamonas sp. MYb21 (assembly GCF_037479395.1). Taxonomy (NCBI): domain Bacteria; kingdom Pseudomonadati; phylum Pseudomonadota; class Betaproteobacteria; order Burkholderiales; family Comamonadaceae; genus Comamonas; species Comamonas sp. MYb21. Next base: position 168,747 of record NZ_JBBGZC010000009.1, read on the forward strand.
GCACCTATTCGGGTGCCCGGGCTTTTCAGCTGCTGCGAGGAAAACACCGTATTTGGCTGACAGACACTGCCATCCTCTGGTGCTGCAATGGTTGCCGACTCATCCAATTCAGCGGCCCAGAGACTAGAACGTTTAGCGACTGCTCCAATGGGTAGAAGTCTTCCGTTCAACCTTGGGCCCGATGGCCTGAAAGTGGAAGCAATGACGCAATCGCATGGCAAACCCATCGCTAGAAACATCACCGTAGCGATCCTGGTCCTGGTTACCTTGTTTCTGGTGGCGGGCGGGGGATGGTTGATCGCGCTGGGGGGCTCGGCCTACTACTTGGTCGCAGGCCTGGTGATGGCCCTCATCACCTGGTGGTATGCGCGTGATCGCGTAGCTAGCCTGTGGCTCTATGCCTTGCTGCTGCTTGCCACGATCGCATGGGGCATCTGGGAGTCGGGGACCGATTTCTGGGCGCTGACGCCGCGATTGGATATCTGGTTTGTGCTGGGCCTGTGGCTGCTGCTGCCCTGGGCGAGCCGGCGGCTGGGCCAAAGCGCGGGCGCGAAATCGCTGCTCTCGCTCGGCCTTGTGGCGGTGCTCGCCGTGCTGGGCACGAGCTGGTTCAATGATCCGCAAGAAGTCAATGGCAGCCTGGCGCGCGCGCCATCGGCGCAGAAAACGCCGGTGGCTGGCGTGGCCGATGCCGACTGGCCCGCTTATGGCCGCACCCAGGCGGGTGTGCGCTACTCGCCGCTGGCGCAGATCAACGATGGCAATGTGAGCAAGCTCCAGCTGGCCTGGAAGTACCAGACGGGCGACTTCAAGGGCGATGACGACTCGGGCGAAACCACGGCGGAGCTGACCCCTATCAAGGTGGGCAACCGCATGTTCATCTGCACGACCCACCAGTTCCTCGATGCGCTCGACCCCGCAACCGGCAAGCGCCTCTGGCGTTTTGACCCCCAGCTCAAAGCCGACCGCACCTTCCAGCATCTGACCTGCCGAGGCGTGTCCTACTACGACAGCGCCAACGTCGAGGGCAATAGCGCCAGCGTGCAAAAGAACCTGACCCAGGCCTCTGCCGAATGCCCCCGCAAAGTGATCCTGCCGGTCAACGATGGGCGCCTGTTCGCGGTGAACCCGGACACTGGCAAGCCTTGCAGCGACTTTGGCAACCAGGGCCAGGTGGATCTGCAGGCCAATATGCCGTTTCCCTACCGTGGCGGTTACAACCCCACCTCGCCCCCGGTGGTGACGGGCTCGACGATCGTGATTGGCGGCTCGATCACCGACAACCTGTCCAACGCAGAGCCCTCGGGCGTGATCCGCGGCTATGACGTCAATACCGGTGCGCTGCGCTGGGTGTTCGATACCGGCGCCGAAGACCCGAACCAGATGCCGGGCGAGAAAGGCGAGTTTGTGCACAACTCCCCCAATGCCTGGGCGCCACTCGCCTATGACGCCAAGACCGACATCGTCTACGTGCCGACCGGCGTGGGAACGCCCGATATCTGGGGCGGCGACCGGACCGCGTTGAAAGAGCGCTATGCCAACTCGATGCTGGCCCTGGATGCCAGCACCGGCAAGCTGGTCTGGAACTTCCAGACTACCCACCATGACCTCTGGGACATGGATGTGCCCTCGCAGCCCTCGCTGGTCGACCTCAAGCGCCCCGATGGCACAACGGTGCCCGCCATCTATGTGCTGACCAAGACCGGCCAGCTGTTTGTGCTCAACCGGCTGAACGGCGAAGCCATCCTGCCGGTGACCGAAAAACCGGTGCCGCAAAGCGTCAAGCGCGGCCCGCAAACCAAAGGCGAGCATTATTCGCCGACGCAGCCCTTCTCGCCGTTGAACATGGGCCCGCACGAGAACCTGACCGACAAGAACATGTGGGGCGCCACCATGTTCGACCAACTGATGTGCCGGGTGATCTTCCACCGCCTGAACTACGAGGGCATCTACACGCCGCCGTCGGAAAACGGCACCTTGGTGTTTCCCGGCAACCTGGGGATCTTTGAATGGGGCGGCATGTCGGTGGACAGTGATCGCCAGGTCGCGTTCATGAACCCGCTGGGCCTGCCCTTTGTCTCGCGCCTGATCCCTGCAGACCCGAACCGCCCACGCACCGAAAAAGGCGCCGGCACCGAGCAAGGCGTGCAGCCCATGTACGGCACGCCGTATGGCGTGGAGCTCAATGCCTTTCTGTCACCGCTGGGCCTGCCCTGCAAGGAACCCGCATGGATGACCGTCGCGGGTGTGGACCTCGCCACCCATGACGTCGTGTGGAGAAAGCGCGTGGGCACCATCCGCGACAGCCTCCCCAAGCTGATGCAGCTGCCGCCCATCAAGGCGGGTGTGCCCGGCCTGGGCGGCCTGATCTCCACCGGCGGCAATCTGATGTTCATCGGTGCAACGCAGGACAACTACCTGCGCGCGTTCAACGCCAGCAATGGCGATCTGCTCTGGCAGGCACGCCTGCCAGCGGGCGGCCAGGCCACCCCCATGACCTACGACATCGGCGGCAAGCAGTATGTGGTCATCATGGCTGGCGGGCATGGCTCGTTCGGCACCAAGATGGGCGACTCGCTGATGGCCTATGCGCTGCCGGATTGATGGGCAGACGGATGGGGAGCCGTCGCCAAAAGCAGCGCTCCCCAACGCATAAAAAAGGGCCGCGCAACCCATGACTGCGCGGCCCTTTGCATTGGTAAAAATGCGGCTTAGTCGATCCGTGCAATCACCGCACCGGCCGCCTGGTAGCTGCCTGCGTCCACCTTCAGGCTGATGCGGCCAGCGCGGGGGGCGTTGATCTGCATTTCCATCTTCATGGCTTCCATCACGGCGATCAGCTCGCCCTCCTGCACGCTGGCGCCATCAGCGACCTTCCAGGTCGTGAGGGTGCCGGCGGAGGCAGCGGTGACGGCCTTCTCATCCACGGCCGCTTCCACGGGCGCTGGGGCCGCGCCAGGGGCCGACAGGCCCGACAGCAGGGAGGCGGGCAGGCCCAGCATCACGCGGCGGCCGTCGAGCTCGATGGCGACGCGCTGCAGGCCAGCGGTGGCGGCAGGCTGGGGACGGGTTTCGGGCTGGGCATCCCACTGGGGCATCAGCTCGGTTTCGATCCAGCGGGTGTGCACGCCAAAGTGCTCGCCGTTGATGAAGTCGGCATGCGCCATCACCGCTTCGTGGAACGGCAGCACGGTCGGCACGCCTTCGATCTTGAACTCCTTGAGCGCGCGGCGTGCACGTTGCACGGCCACTTCGCGGCTGGGGCCCCAGACGATCAGCTTGGCCAGCATCGAATCGAACTGGCCCGCCACTTGCGAGCCGGATTCCACACCGCTGTCCACACGCACGCCGGGGCCCGATGGGGCCTCGAAGCGGGTCACCAGACCAGGGGCGGGCAGGAAGCCACGGCCCACGTCTTCGGCATTGATGCGGAACTCAAAGGCATGGCCGTGGGGTGCGGGCACTGCCGTATCGGCCAGCACTTCACCTTCGGCCACGCGGAACTGCAGGCGCACCAGGTCGGTACCGGTGGTCTCTTCGGTCACCGGATGCTCCACCTGCAAGCGGGTGTTGACCTCCAGGAACGAGATCGCGCCGCCTTGGCTCAGCAGGTATTCCACCGTGCCGGCACCCACGTAGCCCGCAGCCTGGCAGATCTCGCGGGCCGATTGGTGGATGCGCTCGCGCTGCGCGTCGGTGAGGAATGGCGCAGGCGCCTCTTCGACCAGCTTCTGGTTGCGACGCTGCAGCGAGCAGTCGCGCGTGCCCAGCACCCGCACATTGCCGTGCTGGTCGGCCATCACCTGGGCTTCGATGTGGCGGGGCTTGTCCAGGAACTGCTCGACAAAGCACTCGCCACGGCCAAAGGCCGTGACCGCCTCGCGCACCGCCGCGCCATACAGCTCGTCGATGTCCTCGGCCTTCCAGATCACCTTGATGCCACGGCCACCACCGCCGAACGCGGCCTTGACCGCAATCGGCAGACCATGGTCCCGCGCAAAGGCATGCACTTCGGAGACATCCTTGACCGGCTCGGGCGTGCCCGCCACCAGCGGGGCACCGACGCTCAGCGCCAGCTTGCGCGCCTGCACCTTGTCGCCCAGCTGCTCGATGGCCGAAGGCGGTGGGCCCACCCAGGTCAGGCCGGCACCGATCACCGCGCGGGCAAAGGCGGCGTTTTCGGACAGAAAGCCATAGCCTGGATGCACGGCATCTGCACCGCTTTTTTGCGCCACTGCGATCAGCTTGGCGATGTCCAGATAGGTCTCTGCCGGGCGCTGGCCTTCGAGCGCATAGGCCTCATCGGCCATGCGCACATGCAGGGCGTCGATATCGGCGTCGGCGTACACCGCCACGCTCTTGAGGCCGTGGTCCGTGCAGGCACGGATGATGCGGACGGCGATCTCGCCTCTATTTGCAATCAATACTTTTTTCATGGCTGAGACTCCGAGCAACCAAACAACGACAGAGAAGCGAGATCGCCGCAGCCTGCTGCGCAGGCACTGCAATGTAGAGAAACCGCCGCTGCGCGTCGGTTTTCGCCACGGTTTGCAATCAACACTTGATTCATAGCTATATCCATTCAAGAACGGGGCGCGCAGGCCCTGTTCCACATTCAGCCCACCATGTCCGCAAAGGGCGCCAGGGGGCGGAATTGCAACCAGCCACCGACGGGCACTTGCGCGGCCAGGTCCAGGTGGTAGGAAGCAATGCAGGCGATGACCGGGTAACCACCGGTCAAGGGGTGGTCGGCCAGAAACAGCACGGGCTGGCCACTGGCGGGCACCTGGATGGCGCCCAGGGCCGTGCCCTCGCTGGGCAGCTCCTGGGTTTGGCTGCGCACCAGAGCCGCTTCACCGGCCAGGCGCAAGCCCACGCGGTTGGACTGGGGGGTAACCTGCCAGCGCTGCGCAGCAAACAGGGCCACGGCCTCGGGGGTGAACCAGTCGGTGCGCGGGCCCATGACGACATCGAGCACCACGGTCTCACCGGCCTTGGGCAGCGCAGGCGGGTTCTCATCAGCGGCTTCCACGGCTGCGGCATCGCGCGCATCGCCCACGGCCAGGGTCTGGCCGGTGGCCAATGCGGCGGGGCCAATGCGGGCCAGGGTATCGGTGCTGGTGCTGCCCAGCACGGGCTCGACCAGCCAGCCGCCGCGCACTGCCACATAGCTGCGCACGCCGCTGTCGGGCTCGCCCAGCTGCAGCACATCGCCATCGTTCAAGGCAATGGCCGCATTGCGTGCGGCCTGCCAGGCAGCGCCGCTGGCGCTGCGCACGGTCAAGGGGCCGGTGGCGCCAGTAACGGCCACCACGGTGGCACCCAGGCTTTGCAATTGCAGGCCTGCGGCGACCGATTCGAGCACCGACAGCCGCGCAGCGTTGCCCACCAGGCGGTTGGCACGGCGCATCGCGCCCTGGTCCAGCGCACCGGCGGCCGATACGCCCTGGCCGGCCTGGCCGGCACGGCCGGCATCCTGCACCAGGGTTTGCAGGCCGGTGGCACGCACGCGCATGCCGGCGCCGGTGTGCTCCGTCGCTGCCGGGACCTGGGCTTGCACAGCGGATTGCTGCTGGAGCAAGGCCTGGCCCGCAGCGGTGCTGGCGTCGACAAAGCGCACCAGCATGCCCGGCTGTAGCAACGCAGGCGGGTTGCGCAGCAGGTCCCACATGGGCACATCGGTGCGGCCCAGCAGCTGCCAGCCGCCGGGGGTGTCATTGGGGTAGACGGCGCTGAAGGTGCCGGCAATGGCCACCGAGCCCGCAGGCACCTTGGTGCGCGGCGTGCTACGGCGCGGCACGTTCAGGCTCGGGTCGCCCCCGGTCAGATAGGCAAAGCCGGGCGCAAAGCCGCAAAAGGCCACGCTGTAGTCGCTGCCGCTGTGGCGGCGAATCAGCTCGGGCACATCAATGCCCAGGATCTGCGCCACATCGGCCAGGTCCTCGCCGTCGTAGTGCACCGCAATCTCGACACGCTGGCCGGCGCTGCGCGCCTGGCGGCCCAGCTGCAGCGCAGCCATGTGGCGCTGCAGGTCGGCCGCGCTGGTCTGCCAGCGGTCAAAGGCGATCAGGATCGTGCGCGCAGCGGGCACCAGCTCCTGCACGCCAGCGGGCAGCTCAGCCTGCAAAGCAGCCAGCAGGTCCAGGGTGTGCTCCAGGTCCTGCAGCTCCACCAGCATGCTCTGGTCGCTCACCGGCAAAAAGCGCATCGTGCGTTCGTCGCTCATGCGCCCGCCTTGTCCATGAAGGAGCGGATCTGCACGCCAGCGGCCTGCAGGTGCTCACGCACCGCCTGGGCCATCGCCACCGCGCCGGGGCTGTCGCCGTGCACGCAGATGGAATCGGCCTGCACCTCGACCACCGAGCCATCATTGGCCTGCACCGTGCCCTGCTGCACCAGCTGCAGCATGCGCTGGGCAACCATCTCCGGGTCGTGCAGCACGGCACCGGGCTCGCGGCGCGATACCAAGGTGCCTTGCGGGGTGTAGCCCCGGTCGGCAAAGGCCTCGGCGATCACCGTCAGACCTGCGTCACGCGCCCATTGCATCAGCGGCGAGCCTGCCAGCACCACCAGCGCCAGCTGGCCGCCCACGGCCTGCATGGCCTCGATCACGGCAGCGGCCTGGCGGCGGTCCTGGGCGATGGTGTTGTACAGCGCGCCATGGGGTTTGACATAGCGCACCGTCGTGCCTGCCGCAGCGGCCAGGCCTTGCAGCGCGCCAATCTGGTAGATCACATCGCTCACCAGGTCGGCATGAGCCACATCCATGTTGCGGCGGCCAAAACCGACCAGGTCGCGGTAGGCCACATGGGCACCAACCACGACATTGTTGGCCTTGGCTTTTTTCAAGGTATCGAGAATGCCAGCCGGATCGCCTGCATGAAAACCGCAGGCCACGTTGGCGCTGCTGACGATGGACAGCATGGACGCATCGTCGCCCATGGTCCATGCACCCAGGCTTTCGCCCAGATCGCTGTTCAAATCCATGGTGAGGGACATGGTGCTACCTTTCTTGTTTCTATCAATGGAGTTGGCCTGCGCTCAGCTGCAGATCCTGCTGCTCTGGATCATGCCGCAGCACGGCCGCAATCAGCGCTTCAATACCCTTGCACTGCGTCTCCACCGCCATGCTGGGGGCGCCCGGCAGCGCTGCGGCCATCTCGGGCAGGTAGGGCACATGCACAAAGCCGCCGCGCGTCTGTGCCCAGGCGGGCACGGTGTTCAGGCGGTGCATCAGGCCGTAGAAGACATGGTTGCAGACAAAGGTGCCTGCGGTGTTGCTCACCTCGGCGGGCACACCGGCTGCGCGCATCGCAGCCACCGCCTGCTTGATGGGCAGGCGCGCAAAATAGGCCGCAGGGCCATCGGCGGCCACCGCCACATCAATGGGTTGCTGGCCGGCGTTGTCGGCAATGCGGGCATCATCGACATTGATGGCCACGCGCTCGATCGACAAGGCCGTGCGGCCGCCAGCCAGGCCCAGCGCAATCACCAGGCTGGGCTGGTGCTGCTGCAAGGCGGCGTCCAGCGCCTCCAGCGCTTTGCCAAACACACAGGGCAGCTGCACGCCGACGATGCGCGCAGCGCCGATTGCCTTGCCATCGAGCCTGCGGGTCACTTCCCACGCGGGGTTGAGGGGGGCTTTGTCAAAGGGCTCAAAGCCCAGCACCAGTACGGTTGCGTCAGTCATGCAGAAGTCCTGTGGTTGCGGCGATCAGTGGTTCATCAAAAAGTACAGCAAAAACACATTGCAGACCAGGATGCCCAGTGCCGTGGGCACCTGCGCCTTGATCACCGCATTGCGGTCCGGCAGCTCCAAGAGCGCCGCCGGCACAATGTTGAAGTTCGCCGCCATCGGGGTCAGCAAGGTGCCGCAGTAGCCCGAGAGCATGCCAATGGCCGCCATGATGGCCGGGTCACCGTGGTACACATTGATCAGCACCGGCACGCCCACGCCGCCCGTCATCACCGGGAAGGCGGCAAAGCCATTGCCCATGATGACCGTGAACAGCGCCATGCCGACAACGTACACCACCACGGCCACAAAGCGCAGGTCCATGTTGATGTAGGTGGTGGTCACATGGGCCACGGCCTTGCCAACGCCGGCGTCCGAGAACACCAGACCGAGCATGCCCAGCATCTGCGGCAGCACCATGGCCCAGCCCATCGCATCGACCAGGCGGCGCGATTCGCGCAGCGATTGCACCGGCGATTCGCGGGTCATCTTGCAGGCCATGGCCGCACCGATGATGCAGCCCAGTGCCAGGCTTACCAGGGTGGCGTTCTTGGGGTCGATCAGGAAGTTGCCGCCGATCTTGAAGTCCTTGAGCAGCACGCTGCCGATCACGGTCACCACAGGGATGGCCAGCGCCGGCACAAACAGCTTGTTCTTCAGGCGCAGAGCGCTTTCCTTGTTCTCGGCATCGCTGCGCACTTGCGGCTTGCCGCCGCCCACGCCCTTGACCAGCACGATGAGCGCCAGCACGATCACGCCGGCACCGACCACTTCAGGCGGCATCTTGTCGCCCAGCAGGAACATGACCGCGTACAGGCCCCAGAACAGGCCGGTGGTCCAGCGCTTGGGGTTGCTGGCATCGAGCAGGTTGAAGACGGCCACGGCCGCCATGACCAGGCCGGCGAGCCAATAGACTTGGGTGATGCTGAAAATCATGCTGCACCTCCTTCACGGGTGGTCGATGCTGCGGCAGGCGCGTTGGCCATTTCCTTGGCGATGTACTGGTCCAGACGACGCAGGCGGTAGGCATGGATCAGGAACGCGCAGATCGCCGTAGGGATGCCCCAGACGGCCACATGGATCGGCTCGACATCGATGCCCGCTTCATGCAGGAAGGTGGTCATCAGCACAATCGCACCGAAGGCCACAAAAATGTCTTCACCAAAGAACAGGCCGACGTTGTCGGTGGCGGCGCTGAAAGCGCGCAGGCGGTAGCGCAGCGCTTCGGGCAGCTTGCCGTAGCGGGTTTCGGTCGCACCTTCAGCCATGGGGGCCAGCAGTGGGCGCACCATCTGGGGGTGGCCACCCAGGCTGGTCAGGCCGATGGCGGCGGTCAGCTGGCGCGCGCCCAGGTAGACGATCAGCAGGCGGCCGGTGGTGGCCGACTTGATGTGGCCGATCCAGTTTTGCGCATGTTGGCGCAGGCCATGGCGCTCCAGCAGGCCGATCACGGCCAGCGGCAACACCAGGATGAGCGGCAGGTTGCGGGTTTTGACAAAACCCGTGCCCAGCTCGGCCAGCACTTTTTGCAAGGGGAAACCCGCCAGCGCAGCGGTGACGAGCGCCGTCACGACCACCACCACAAAGGGATTGAAACGCAGGACGAATCCCACGATGATGACGGCTCCCCCGAGGAGCGGCCAGAGGTTGACGATTGAGCTGTCCATGACAATACAAGGTTTGTTATAGGCACGGTTCCCAAGGACTGGGTACCGCATAGTTTTTGTTCAACAACCCATCAATTTCATCAATGCGAAATTTTAATTTGTTGAACAATACAAAAGTTTAGCCAAACAAAACAAGCTTTCTTATCGGGAAAACCCGTACACATCTGCTTTCAAATAGCGATGTAGGCGAAATTCTCGTCTTTATGGCGAAGAAAATCGCCACAGTGACCGATTCAGGCGCTGGGGGCAATGCGCTGGGCCGGGCCACAGGCCGCCGCTATCATGTGTGTCAATCTCTGACTACCTGCGATCGCCATGAATGTTGCACTGCCTACTCTCTCGCTCAATGACCGCGTGGCCGAGCAGATTCGCGACCGCATCGTGCGTGGTGAATTCCAGCCCGGATCACGCCTCTCGGAGGTGGCGCTGAGCGAAAGCCTGGAGATCTCGCGCAACACCTTGCGCGAGGTGTTCCGCCTGCTGACCAAGGAAGGGCTGCTGCGCCATCTGCCCAACCGGGGCGTGTTTGTCGCCATCCCGTCGATGGCCTCGATCATGGACATCTACCGCGTGCGCCGCATGATCGAATGCCAGGCGCTGCAGCAGGCCATCCCGCAGCACCCGGCACGCAAAGAGATGCGCGAAGCCGTCGCCGCGCAAAAGCAGCTGCGCGAGGCTGGCCGCTGGGTGGAGGTGGGCACCGGCAATATGCGCTTTCACAAGGGCGTTGTGGCACTGGCCGACAGCGAACGGCTCAACACCATGTTCTCGCACCTGCTGGTGGAGCTGCGCCTGGCTTTTGGCATGCTGGGCGATGCCGAGTTCATGCATGCGCCGTACATCGACCTCAATGCCCACATCCTGGAGCGCTTCGAAGCCGGGGAAATGGAGCAGGCGGCCAAGCTGATGCATGACTACCTGACCCATTCCGAGCGCGTGCTGCTCAGCGTCTATGCCCGCCGCATGAGCGATGCGGGCATGGTGCTGTAAGCACAGCCGCTTTAAAAGCCGCCCCTGGGTGGGGCGCCCCGTTCAGGCCTCTGCAGGGTAGAACAGCTTGCGCGCCGTGGCGCTTTGCACCGCCTGGGCAATCGCGCCAATGTGGTCGGGCGTGGTGCCGCAGCAGCCGCCCACGATGTTGACCAGGCCTTCAGCGGCAAACTCGTGCACCAGGCGGCTGGTGATCTCGGGCGTCTCGTCAAAGCCGGTATCGCTCATCGGGTTGGGCAGGCCGGCATTGGGGTAGCAGCTGATGAAGGTGTCGGGCGCGGCCTTGGCCAGCTCCTGCACATAGGGGCGCATCAGGGTGGCGCCCAGCGCGCAGTTCAGCCCGATCGACAGCGGGTTGGCATGGCGCACGCTGTGCCAGAAGGCCGTCACCGTCTGGCCCGACAGAATGCGGCCCGAGGCATCGGTGACGGTGCCGCTGATCATGATCGGCAGCAGCTCGCCGGTCTGCTCAAAGGCCTCGTCCACCGCAAACAGCGCCGCCTTGGCATTGAGCGTGTCAAAAATCGTCTCGACCAGGATCACATCGGCGCCGCCTTCGATCAGCGCCAAGGTCTGCTCCAGGTAGGCCTGGCGCAGCGCCTCAAAGGTCACATTACGCGCGCCCGGGTCGTTCACATCGGGGCTGATCGACGCCGTCTTGGGCGTGGGGCCCAGCGCGCCGGCCACATAGCGCTTATGGTCCGGGGTGCTGTACTTGTCGCAGGCCGCGCGCGCCAGCTGGGCGCTCTTGAGGTTCATCTCATAGGCCAGATCGGCCATGTGGTAGTCCTCCTGGGCAATCGTCGTCGCGCCAAAGGTATTGGTCTCGATCAGATCGGCGCCAGCGGCCAGGTATTTCTCGTGGATGTCGCTGATCACGTCGGGGCGCGTCAGCGACAGCAACTCGTTGTTGCCCTTGACGTCGTAGGCAAAGTCCTTGAAGCGCTCACCCACGCTGCCCGGGCCGCTATAGCCTTCACCCCGGTACTGGGCCTCGCCCAGCTTGAAACGTTGGATCATGGTGCCCATTGCGCCATCGAGAATGACGAGGCGCTTGGCCAGGGTGGCGGGCAGTTCTTGGGCTCGGGTATAGCGGGGCAGTGACATGGCGGCCATTGTAGGGCGGCCGCCCGCCAGGCGTGGCGCCCAGGCGTTATTTGCCATACCGGCGCTGGTTGTATGGCGCCCGGTTGCTGCGGGGCCTCTACAGCACATCTGCAGCGCTTCTACAGCGCAATTGCAGGGCATCCGCACCACAAAACCGCCCGTTACCGCCCCACAAACCCCGCCCTGCCGTTGCTGCGCCCCAAAACGCGCACAATAGCGCTTTGCGCCTGCGCCCGGGCTCCGTGTCTGGGCGACTGCTTCTGGCCCGTTGACGATACCCCGCTTGCGCGGCCCTCCCAGGGGGCTGGCACAGCTGCCTTCTCTAGCAATTTGTGACTTCCCTCGCCCACACCGTCTTGCAAGATGCCTTTGGCTATGCGCATTTTCGCGGCTCGCAGCAAGCCATTGTTGACCATGTGATTGGCGGCGACGATGCGCTGGTGCTGATGCCCACCGGCGGCGGCAAAAGCCTGTGCTACCAGATCCCGGCCATCGTGCGCCAGCAGCAGGGCCACGGCACCACCATCGTCATCTCGCCGCTGATCGCGCTGATGCACGACCAGGTCAGCGCCATGCACGAGATCGGTGTAGACGCGGCCTTCCTCAACTCCACCTTGGATTACGACCAGACCCGCGATGTGGAGCTGCAGCTGATGTCGGGCGGCATCACCTTGCTGTATGTGGCGCCCGAGCGGCTCAACACCCCGCGCTTTCTGGGCCTGCTCGATGAGCTGCATGCCATGGGCAAGCTGGCCCTGTTCGCGATTGACGAGGCCCATTGCGTCAGCCAGTGGGGGCATGACTTTCGGCCCGAGTACCGCGAGCTGACCGTGCTGCACCAGCGCTATGCCGGTGTGCCGCGCATTGCGCTCACCGCCACGGCCGATGCGCTGACCCGCGCCGACATCGTCGAGCGCATGCAGCTCGAATCGGCGCGCGTCTTTATCAGCAGCTTTGACCGCGCCAACATCCGCTACACCATCGTCGAGAAAAAGGACGCCACCGCCCAGCTGCTGCGCTTTATCGAGCGCGAGCACGATGGCGACGCCGGCGTGGTGTATTGCCTCTCGCGCAAAAAGGTCGAAGAGGTCGCGCAATCGCTGTGCGATGCCGGCATCAACGCCCTGCCCTACCATGCCGGCCTGGGCGCCGAGCTGCGCCAAAAGAACCAAAGCCGCTTTCTGCGCGAAGAAGGCATCGTGATGGTCGCCACCATCGCGTTCGGTATGGGCATCAACAAGCCCGATGTGCGCTTTGTCGCCCATGTGGACATGCCCAAGAACATCGAGAGCTACTACCAGGAAACCGGCCGGGGCGGGCGCGACGGCCTGCCCGCCGATGCCTGGATGGCCTATGGCTACCGCGACGTGGTCAGCCAGCGCAGCATGATCGACGAAAGCCCGGCGGGCGACGCCTTCAAGCAGGTGATGCGCGGCAAGCTCGATGCGCTGCTGGGCCTGGCCGAAGCCACCGACTGCCGGCGCGTGCGCCTGCTGGCCTATTTTGACGAGGTCTACGGCCAGGGCGGCGACTACGACTCGGCCCACCCCGAGGCCTCCGCCGCATCCGCCGAGAAGGCGCCGCGTTATCGCTGCGGCAACTGCGACAACTGCCTGAGCCCGCCCAAGACCTGGGACGGCACCGATGCCGCGCGCAAGCTGCTGTCCACCATCTACCGCGCCCATTCGGCCAGCCAGATCACCTTTGGCGCCAGCCATATCCTCGACATCGTGCGCGGCAAGGAAACCGACAAGGTGCGCCAGTTCGGCCACCAGCAGCTGAGCACCTTTGGCCTGTGCCAGGACTACACCGAACCCCAGCTGCGCGGCGTGCTGCGCCAGTTGCTGGCCATTGGGGCCCTCGCCACCCACAAGGTGCAGACCGAGGCCGGCTACAGCTTCGAGACACTCACCCTGTGTGATGGCTCACGCGCCGTTCTGCGCGGCGAGCAAACCGTGGAGCTGCGCGAAAGCACCGCCGAGCGCAGCCCCAGCAAGCGCCAGCGCAGCACCAAACCCGCCGTTGCCGCACAAAACCTGGGCCCCGACGAGCAGGTCCGCTTCATCAACCTCAAGGCCTGGCGCACCGAAGTGGCCAAGGAGCACAACGTGCCCGCCTACGTGGTCTTCGCCGACGCGACGTTGGCCGCCATCGCCCAGCGCAATCCGCAGAGCCTGGACGAGCTGCAGGGGGTAAGCGGGATTGGGGTGAAGAAGCTGGAGGCGTATGGGGAGGCGGTGTTGAAGGTGTGTAGCAGCCTCTAATCTCAAACATTGTTGTTGCAATGCAAACAAAGTAAAACCCAAGCTTCCATTTTGTAAAGCCATGCTCTAATGCCGTTTTAATTGTTGAAAACTATTAACCAACGGACGGACATATGCTGAAAAAATGGATTGCGATCGGCGCCCTGCTGGGCTCCAGCCTGGCCCAGGCCTATATGCCCCAATCGGGCACCTGGGTGGTTACCAGCGAACTCAATGGCAAGCCCGGTCGCGGCCTGGCCATCGATGTGCAGAACCAGACCCTGGTCATGCAAATGTATGCCTACGACGCCAGCGGCAATGCCACGTTCTACCTGACCTCCGGCGCCTACAAGAACAACCAGTATTCCGGCACCTTGAACAAATACCGGGGCGGCCGCTACCTGGGCAGCAACGAACGCATCGGCCAGGACAATGGCAACGATGGCGTCGTGTCGATGCGTTTCGAGTCTGGAACCAAGGGCTACATCAAGTTCCCGGGCGAAGCAGAAAAGGAAATCTCGCGCTTTAGCTTCGGCTATGACAAGAGCCCGCAGAGCCTGTTTGGCATGTGGCTGTTCACGCCGTTGGGAACCAGCAATCCCCGCTCGGATGTCGTCTATCTGGAAAAGCAGGCTGCAGGAAGCGGCTACGGCACCGGCTTTGTCACGACCGCCGACAACCGTTTCGCTTGCGAAAATGTGACCAGTGGCCCGAATGCAGGCTTGGTGGTGTGCATCAAGTTCAACATCGCCGATCGCGTCGAACAGGTCTATTACTTTGATTACAAGGTCAATGACGGCGAGGGCTATACCGGAACCTCGGCAGCCACCGCAACCAACCTGCTGATTGTGCGCCGCCTGACCACCAGCAATGATGACGGTACCGGGATCACGTTCAAGAACGCAGAAAGCACGGCACCCGCAGATCTCGATGCACTGCGCCAGGCTTTTGAAGCTGTCGTGGCTGAGCCTATCGAGCAATAAATCCCAACAGCACTTCTCATCTTAAGAAGCCAGCAGCCACCCAGGCAGGGTGCTGCTGGCTTTTTTGCTGGCGAGCAAATCGCTCATCCATCGCATCGCGATGACTCGCGACTACCAGCCCAGCGCTACACTCAGCCCCCATGCCCCCCACCACCCCTGCCCGCCTGTCCATCCGCGCCCTGCAAAGCCCCATCAGTGGGCCCTGCTCGCTGGAGCTGGGGGCGGGCGAATGCGTGGCGGTGATGGGGGCATCGGGGGCGGGTAAATCGGTGCTGCTGCGGCTGATTGCCGACCTCGACCCGGGCAGTGGCGAGGTGCTGCTCAACGGCCAGCCGCGCAGCGCCTTCAGCGGCCCGGCCTGGCGCCAGCAGGTGATGTACCTGGCGGCAGAGCCCGCCTGGTGGGGGCCAACGGTGATGGAGCATTTCCCGCCGGGCTCGCAGCCGGCGCTGCTGGAGATGGCCAGCGCGCTGGGGCTGCGCCAGGGCTTTGTCGATATTCCGCTGACCCAGCTGTCGACCGGCGAGCGCCAGCGCCTGGCCTTGCTGCGCGGGCTGTTGCGCAGGCCCCAGGTGCTGCTGCTCGATGAGCCCACGGCGGCGCTTGATGAAACATCGGTGGCTGCGGTCGAGCAACTGCTGCAGCGCTGCCAGCAGCAGGGCCTGAGCCTGCTGTGGGTGACCCATTCGCAGGCGCAGGCCGCGCGCGTGGGCCAGCGCTGCATGCAATTGCTAGACCACCAGCTGCGGCCGATGGAGGCCGCGCAATGAACACGGCGATCCATCTGCAACCCAGCGATTTGCTGGTGGGCGCAGCACTGGTGCTGGCCGCCGCTGCCGCATCCTGGGCCATGCGCCTGCAGCTGCAGCGCCAGGTGCTGTGGGCATCGCTGCGCATGGCCGTGCAGCTGCTGCTGGTGGGCTATGTGCTGCGGCTGGTGTTCCAGCAGGCGCACCCGGGCACCACCCTGGTCGTCGTGCTGGTGATGATTGCCGCTGCCGCGCGCGAGGTGGCGGTGCGGCCGCACCAGCGGCTGGCCGGCGGGGGCAACTACCGCATTGCCGGGCTGGTGGTGGCGCTGGCCAGCCTGTCGACCGTGGTGCTGGCGCTGATGACCGCCGTGCGGCCCGATCCCTGGTTTGATGCGCGCTATGCAATACCGCTGATGGGGATTGTGCTGGGCAGCGTACTCAATGCCGCCAGCCTGGGGCTGGACAGCTTTTTTGATGGTGTGCGCACGGGCCGCGCTGCGATCGAGGCCCAGCTGGCATTGGGTGTGTCCTTCCGCCGCGCCCTGGCACCGCACACCCGCGCCGCTATCCGCCGGGGGCTGATCCCCATCATCAACCAGATGTCGGCTGCGGGATTGATCACCTTGCCGGGCATCATGACCGGCCAGATCCTGGGCGGCATGGACCCGCTGGAAGCGGCCAAGTACCAGATCCTGTTGTTGCTGCTGCTGACCTTTGCCGGCGCGCTGGCCGCAGGCGGCAGCGTGCTGCTGGCCGCCCGTGCGCTGGGCGATGAGCGCCAGCGCCTGCGGCTGGACCGGCTGAACACCACGCCCTGATCGGCTTTGCCATGGGCTGGCTCCATTCATAGAATGGGCAAGCACATCTGGGAGAGCAGCCATGGCAGAGCGCGACAAGGACAACCTGGTGGATGAGCTGGTCGACTACGACCCGCTGGGCAGCGATCCGGCGTTGCAGGCCGCCCTGGCACGCGCGCAGGCCCAGGCCTGGCTGCCGGGCCTGCAGCAACACGCCCGCACCGTGGGCAGCAGCGCCTTTGCGCAATGGGCCGACCAGGCCAACCGCCACCCGCCGCAGTTGCAGCCCTGGGATGCACGGGGCCGGCGCATCGGCCAGGTGGAATTTCACCCCGCATGGCACCAGGTGCTGGCGCACTACCGCGCGCAGCAACTGATCGATATGCCATTTGCCGGCACACCCGATGCCGATTCACCTGCAGCCGCCCCACGCGGCCGCTGGAGCGCCTGGGCCGCCGGCTTTTACCTGCATGGCCAGGCAGAAGCGGGCAGCCTCTGCCCCGCAACGATGACGACGGCGGCGATCCCGGTACTGCGCAAGGAACCGGCCCTGTGGGCGCAGATAGAACGCGGCATCACGAGCGCCAGCCATGACGCGCGCGATGCGCCGCTGGCAGACAAGACGGCCCTGTGGGTGGGCATGGGCATGACCGAAAAACAAGGTGGCTCGGACGTGCGCAGCAACACCACCGTGGCCTACCCGCTGGATGCCACAGGTGGCGGGCGCGGCGCGGCCTACCGGCTGCAAGGCCATAAATGGTTTTATTCGGTGCCCATGGCCGATGCGCACCTGGTGGTGGCGCGCATGGCCAGCAGCGCCGCCGACGCCCAGGCACTGCAGGCACCGCTGGCCTGCTTTTGGGTGCCGCGCTGGCAGCCCGATGGCACACGCAACCATGTGCTGGTGCAGCGCCTCAAGGACAAGGTCGGCAACCGCAGCAATGCCAGCAGCGAGGTGCTGTTTGACGACGCCTATGGCGTGCTCGTGGGCGAGGAAGGCCGGGGCATTGCCACCATCATGGAGATGGCCACGGTCACGCGGCTGTGCTGCGTGCTGGGCAGCAGCGCGCTGCTGCGCCAGTCCACTGTGCAGGCGCTGTGGTCGGCCCGGCACCGCCAGGCCTTTGGTGCGGCTTTGGTGGAGCAACCGCTGATGCAGTCGGTGCTGGCCGACCTGGCGCTGGAGAGCGAGGCAGCGCTGCTCTTGGCCATGCAGCTGGCGCAGGCCTTTGAGGGCAGCAGCGCCCCGGGCCAGACGACCGCACAGGCCTGGCAGCGCGCCATGACGCCAGCGGCCAAGTTCTGGGTCTGCAAACGCACCATTGCCTGCAGCGCCGAGGCCATGGAAGTGATGGGCGGCAATGGCTATATCGACAGCTCGGCGCTGGCGCGCATCTACCGCGAAGCGCCGGTCAATTCGATCTGGGAGGGCTCGGGCAATGTGATGTGCCTCGATGTGCTCAAGGCCCTGCAGCGCGAGCCTGACATGCGCGACGCGCTGTGGCTGGACTTGCAGCGCATGGCAGCCGATGACGCCCCCATCCAACAAGCGCTGGCGCGCCTGCAAGGCCAGTGGCAGGCGATGGCGCAAGACGCCTGGGCGCAGCAGGCGCAGGCGCGCCAATGGGTGCAGCAGCTGGTGCTGGTGGCGCAGGCGGGCCTGATGCGGCAGCACGCAGCGCCCGCCCATACCGATGCCTTTGTCGCCAGCCGCCTGGGGCCGCATGCCTGTTTGGGCGTGCTCGGTGCTTCTCCGCTTGCCAGGGCGCAAATCAGCGCTATCCTCAGCGCCAGTCTGCAGTTGCAAAAATGATCGGAAAGTAGCCATGGCAGTCAGCGTGTTTGATTTGTTCAAGATCGGTATCGGGCCCAGCAGCTCACACACGGTCGGCCCGATGCGCGCCGCGCATGCCTTTGTGCAGCGCCTGCAACGCCAAGGCCAGCTTTCGCAGGTGGCCCGCCTGCGCTGCCAGCTGTTCGGCTCCCTGGGCGCCACCGGCATCGGCCACGCCAGTGACCGTGCGGTGATCCTGGGCCTGGCCGGCCATGCGCCCGATACGGTGGATGTGAATGCCATCGATGCGCTGATTGCCGAAGTCCACAGCACCGGGCAGCTGCTGCTCAATGGCGAGCAGCGCATCGTGTTTGACCCGGCCACCGACCTGCTCTTGATTGGCGAGGTCAGCCTGCCCTTCCACCCCAATGGCATGCGCTTGGAGGCCTGGGATGCGCAGCATGGGCTGGTCGACGCGCAGGCCTACTACTCGGTGGGCGGGGGCTTTATCGTCAGCGAAGAGGCCGCCTACGATGCCGAGCGCCAGCAGGCGATTGCGCCCGACACCGAGGTACTGCCCCTGCCCTTTCACAGCGCCGCGCAGCTGCTGCAGCTGGCGCAGGACCAGCAGCAGCCGATTGCGCAGATCATGCGCACCAATGAACGCCACTGGCGCGCCGATGCCGACATCGACAGCGGCCTGCTCAAGATCTGGCAGGCCATGCAGGACTGCGTGCAACGCGGCTGCCGCACCGAAGGGCGGCTGCCCGGGGGGCTCAACGTCAAACGCCGTGCGGCCGGCTTTTACCAAGGCCTGACCCAGCATGCCCACGGTGCCAGCACCGATCCGCTGGAGGTGATGGACTGGGTGAACCTGTTTGCACTGGCCGTGAACGAGGAAAACGCCGCCGGCGGCCGGGTGGTGACCGCGCCCACCAATGGCGCCGCAGGCATTGTGCCGGCCGTGCTGCACTACTACTGGCGCTTTGTGCCCGGCGCCAGCGAGGCCGGCGTGGTGGACTTTTTGCTGACCGCAGGCGCGATCGGCATGCTGTACAAAGAGAATGCCTCGATATCGGGCGCCGAAGTGGGCTGCCAGGGCGAGGTGGGCGTGGCCTGCTCGATGGCGGCAGCGGGCCTGTGCGCGGTGATGGGCGGCAGCCCAGCGCAGGTGGAGAATGCCGCCGAGATCGGCATGGAGCACCACCTGGGCCTCACCTGCGACCCGGTTGCCGGCCTGGTGCAGGTGCCCTGCATCGAGCGCAATGCGCTGGCCGCCGTCAAGGCCATCAATGCCGCCCGCATGGCCTTGCGCGGCGATGGCTCGCATGTCGTGAGCCTGGACAACGTGATCGCCACGATGCGTGCCACCGGCGCCGACATGATGAGCAAGTACAAGGAGACCTCGCTGGGCGGGCTGGCCGTGCACATCGTCGAGTGCTGATCTCAAGCGACGGGCACCAACCTGGGTGACAAGCCGGGCCTTGCGCACGGGGGGTGGCCGACCCCAGCGCCTACAATCGCGCCATGGCTATGCATTTTGACTTGGTAGATCTGCGCCTCATGGTGCATGTGGCAGACGCGAACAGCATGACGCGGGGGGCCGAGCTGTCGTTCATCTCGCTGCCGGCGGCCAGCACCCGCATCAAGAACCTGGAAGAGAGCATGGGCGTCAAGCTCCTGTACCGCACCAGCCAGGGCGTGACCCTGACCCTGCCGGGCCAGGCCTTTGTGCAGCATGCGCGCACCGTGCTGGGCCAGATCGAGCACTTGCGCGGCGACATGCAGGAGTACGCGCGCGGCATCAAGGGCCATGTGCGCGTGTTTGCCAACACCACGGCGCTGGGCGAGTTCCTGCCCCCGGTGCTGCGCGCCTACCTGCGCAAGCACCCCGATGTGGACATCGACCTGCGCGAGCGCCTGTCCAACGACATCATCCGCGCCGTGGGCGAAGGCCAGACCGATATCGGCATCGTCGCCGGCCAAGTGCGCACCGAGAGCCTGGTCGCGATGCCCTACCGGCGCGACCGCCTAGTGCTCGTCGTCTATGCCGACCATGCCCTCGCCCGCCGCAAGGCGGTGGCCTTTGGCGACACCCTGGAGTACGACTACATCGGCCTGCATGAATCGAGCGCCATCCACGCGTTCTTGCGCCAGCACAGCGACCTGCTGCACCGCCCGATCAAGCAACGCATCCAGGTGGGCAATTTCGAAGCGGCCTGCCGCATGATCGAAGCGGGCGTGGGCATCGGCATCCTGCCCGAATCGGCTGCCCGCCGCCATGCGCGCAGCATGGACATCCGCATCATCAGCATCTCGGACGAATGGTCCAACCGCGAGATGCAGATCGTCGTGCGCAACCTCGAATCGCTCCCCTCCTTTGCGCGCGAGCTGGTGGAGCTGCTGGTCGAAGATGGTGCCAGCGGCGACGAAGGCCTGGGCGATACGGACAGCGACAACGAACAGGTGCCCACCAGCAACTAAAAGGGCGCAAGGGGCCCGCACTGCGTCAAAAGCTGCCACAAAGCTCACGCCAGTGCGCGGCTTCGCCTGGCGCGTCATGCAGGCGGTAGGCAGCGGGCCTGCGCAGCGCTATGCTGTGGCATCCCTTTTGTTGAGCCTGGACACCCCATGACTGCTATCTGGAAAAAGCCCATTTCGCTGGATGCGCTGCGCGACAAGGCGCGCAATACGGCGATTGAACACCTGGGCATCGAATACCTGGAAATCGGCGACGACTACCTGGTCGGCCGCGTGCCGGTGGACCACCGCACGCACCAGCCCTTTGGACTGCTGCATGGCGGCGTCAGTGTGGTGCTGGCGGAGACGCTGGGATCGGTTGGCGCGCTGTTCTCGTCGCCCGAAGGCTGGCGCTGCGTGGGGCTGGACATCAATGCCAACCATATCCGCGGTGTGCAAAGCGGCTGGGTCACCGGCACCGCCAAGCCGGTGCATATCGGCCGCATGACCCAGGTCTGGCAGATCGACATGGTCAACGATGAGGGCAAGCTGACCTGCGTTTCGCGCATCACGATGGCGATGCTCGAAGACGCCGCTTAAGGCCTTCTTCAGTTGCGGTAGGCCACGCGCGCCAAGGCCCGCGCCAGCTCCCAGGCCGGGTCGACCAGCGGCAGGCCTTGCACGCTGGCCGCGCCTGGCAGCGCCAGCGGTATTTCGGTGCAGCCCATGATGAGCGGCACATCGCCATGGCGGGCGCGCATGGCCTGGGCCACGGCGGCAAAATCGGCGCGCGCCTGGTCCATGCGGTCGGCCTTCACACCCTGGTAGATGCCGCGCATCAGCAGTTCGCGCTCAGCCTCTTGCGGCAGGTGTACGGTGATGCCGCAGGCGGCCAGCGCCTGGTCGTACAGGCCGATGCGGTAGGTGCCTTGTGTGGCCAGCAGCATGCAGGCCTGCTGGCCTTGCTGTTGCAGGCCCTCGGCCACTACGCGCGCAATGTGCAAGAGCTGCAGCTGCGGGTAGGCCTGCTGCAGGCGCCCATGCCAGGCATGGGCAGTATTGCAGGCCACGGCCACCGCCTGGGCGCCCACCGCCTGGAGCTTGTCCAGGCCCTGGCACATCATCGCGAAGGGGTCTTCTGCAGACTCGGGCGCCAGCAGCGCGGCGCTGCGGTCCGGTACCGGCAACTGGGCCAGCCAATGCGTGGGGTAACCCTGGTCGGTAACAGCGGCGCCGCTGGCCCGCAAATGGTCTGCGCAGGCCTGTACAAACAGGCGCACAAAATCAGCGCCCGCTGCCGGGCCCATGCCGCCCAGAATGCCTACGGTGGAAAGCGTCATGCCGAACTCCAGAGAAAATGAAAAATGGCCCGTTGCCGGGCCATTGCAGTGCGTGCCGTGCACGACACGGGATTGTCCATCAGATCGCAGGCTTGTCGCTTTGCGCCGTCAGATTGTCCTTGAGTTCCTTGTTCATCGGCAGACCCAGCGCCTGGTTCTTCGGTGGGATGGGTTGCATGAACCACTTGTCGTACAGCTTGGTGAACTCACCGGACTTCATCATGCCGCCGATGACGCCATCGACGATCTTCTTGAAGGCAGGATCGTCCTTGGGCAGCATGCAGGCATAGGGCTCGACTTGCAGCGCATCGGCCACCACTTCGTAGGCCGCAGGGTCCTTGGAGTTGGCCTTCAAGCCGTACAGCAGGATGTCATCCATCGCAAAGCCGGCAGCGCGGTCGTTTTCCATCAGCAAGAAGCCGTCGGAATGGTCCTTGGCCAAGGTGATGTTGATGTCCAGCTTCTGGTCGGCGCTGTACTTGCGCACCACAGGCAGGTTGGTGGTGCCGGTGGTGATCGCCAGCGTCTTGCCCTTCAGGTCGGCCCAGCTGTTGATGCCCGAGCTCTTCTTCACCGCCACGCGGGTGCCGGTGTAGAAGTAGTTGATCGCGAAATCCACGTCCTTGTTGCGGGCGCTGTTGTTGGTGGTGGAGCCGCATTCGAGCACGATGGTGCCGTTCTGGATCAGCGGAATGCGGTTGGCCGAGGTGACCGACTGCCATTTCACTTTCAGGTCGGGCTTGCCGATTTCCTTGCGCACGGCATCGGCCACGGCGTTGGAGATGTCCACCGAGAAGCCAATGGCGTTCTGGCCACCGGAGAGGTAGCTGAACGGCACCGAGGATTCGCGGTAGGCGAACGTGATTTCGCCCGAATCCTTGGCCTTGGCCAGCACATCGGCAAAGGCCGAGGGCAGGCAGGCAACGGCAGCGGCAGCACAGACCAGCGACTTAACAAACTTCATGGTGAACCTCCTTGAATCAATCAATGCAAACAGTGTAGAAACCAGCGCTTTGTTCCAACAATGCCTTTTTGGGACAGGCCCATAACGCTTGGTTATGGTGCATGGCATACCGCAAAGGTGAAGAACCGCTGTACCTATAAGCAAACGGCATGCCTGTTGCCCATTTTGCTATGCGACAGCCTGAATTCAAGCGCCTATATTTAAGGGTTTTCAGGGGGTGTTCCATGCAGGTATGCATTCTGGGTGCGGGAATTGTGGGTTTGGCGGCCGCCTATGAGCTGCACCAAGCTGGGCACCAGGTTACGGTGGTTGACAAAGCCTCACATGCGGGCAGTGGCACCAGCATGGGCAATGGTGCGCAGCTGAGCTACAGCTATGTGCAACCCTTGGCCGACCCTGCCATCTGGAAGCAGCTGCCCAAGCTGCTGTTCAGCAGCGACTCGCCGCTCAAGTTCCGCCTGCAGGCCGATCCCCAGCAGTGGAAATGGGGCCTGGCTTTTCTGGGCGCCTGCAATGCCGACCGGTCTGCGGCCAGCACCCGCACATTGCTGCAGCTGGCCGCCGTCAGCCGCCAGCGTTTTGAGGCCATGCAGACCGAGGTGGGCGGCGACTGGGACTACAGCAGCACCGGCAAGCTGGTGCTCTACCCCAGCGAGGCCGCCGTGCAGTCGGCGCGCCACCAGCTCGAGGTGCAAAGCCAGCTGGGCAGCGCGCCCCAGCGCATCGTCAGCGCCGATGAAGCTGTCGCGCTGGAGCCCGCGCTGGCCGCCTACCGCAGCCAGTTTGCCGGCGCCGTGCACACGCCCAGCGAGTGCGCCGCCGATTGCTACCAGGTCTGCCGCCAGCTCGAAGACTGGCTGCGCCAAAAAGGGGTGAAGTTCATCATGGACACCCCCATCCACAGCCTGCGCCGCGAAGGCGGCAAGATCGTCGCGCTGGAGACGGCGCAGGGCGACATCGTGGCCGACCACTTCATCGTGGCGCTGGGCGTGGACAGCGTGGCGCTGTGCAAGCCGCTGGGCGTGGATCTGCCGGTCTACCCGCTCAAGGGCTACAGCATCACCCTGGATGTGGCAGCAGCCGGCCACAAGGCACCGACGGTGAGCATCACCGACAGCGCACGCAAGGTGGTGTTTGCGCGCATTGGCGAGCGCCTGCGCGTGGCCGGCATGGTGGAGCTGGTGGGCCACGACCTGCGCATTCCGCAGGACAAGATCAAAAGCCTCTGCGCCTCCACCGAAGCGGTGTTTCCCGGCTGCAGCGATTTTGTGCAGGTCCAGCCCTGGGCCGGCCTGCGCCCTGCCACGCCGACTGCCGTGCCGATTGCGCAATCGGCAGGCGCGGGCAATTTGTGGATCAACACCGGCCACGGCGCGCTGGGTTTTACCTTGGCGTTTGGCACGGCGGCACAGCTGGCTTACGAGATCGGCCAGGCTGCCTGAACCGCACAATCGCGCAATGGCGCTGCGGCTTACAGCTGCGCCGCCAGCACCTTCTGCATCTCGCGCGTGATCGCCTTGACCAGCAGTGATTGCGGCTGCGAGACCGCGCGGATCGCATTGACCGGCACCTGCAGGCCGGGCACCAGCGGCAGCACATCGACCTTGCTCGCGTCGGCCGACAAGGCGGTGCAGCCATCGACCATGGCCACACCCAGGCCGTGGTGGGCCATGGCCAGCGCCGTGTGGTAGGTCTGCACGGTCACATAGTGGTTCAAACCGGCGCTCGATTCCCGCGCCAGCTGGCTCAGCAGCATGCCAATCGGGTCCTGCGCATCGAGGCTGATGGTGGGCACACCGGTCAGGTCATCGAGCGAGAGGCTGCCCGCGCGCAGCTTGAAGGGCGGCAGCATGCCCTTGGGCACCACGCAGACCATGGGCACGCGGGCGAGGTTCTCCTGCTGCAGGCTGGCCTGCTGCACATTGCTCAGCACAAAGCCGACATCGGCCTCCTGCATCATCAGCGCCGAGACGATCTGCGGCGAATGCAGCGACTGCAGGCTGACGCTGACATGCGGGTGCTTTTGCTTGAACTGCGCCAGCGCCCGGGGCAGCACCTCGTGGCCCAGCGCCAGCACGCTGGCAATGCGCAGCGAATCGCTGTCGCGGCCCTGGCGCAGGCTGTCAGCGAGGCGCTGCACCTCTTCGAGCTGGGCAAACAGCTTTTCCATGTGCGGCAGCAAGGCCAGCGCCTCGCTGGTCGGCGCCAGCCGCCCCTTGCTGCGCTGGAACAGCGCAAAGCCCAGCTGCAGCTCCGCATGCTGCAGGGTGCGGCTGACGGCCGGCTGCGAGATGTTGATGAGGCGCGCCGCAGCGCTGACGCTGCCGGTGTGCATCACCGCGTTGAAGACTTCGATATGGCGCAGGCGCATGGGCGGGGCCTCGGGGGTCAGCGGCCCGCGCCGATGTTGTTGTCGCCGTGGCTGCCGTGGCCATCATCGGCCTGCATGCGCGCCAGCCGTGCGCTCTTCCAGTACACATCGTCACCGCCATCAACGCGGTTGAGCACGCGGGCCAGCACGAACAGCAGATCGGACAGGCGGTTGAGGTACTGGCGCGGCGCGGGGCGCATGGCCTCGCCCTGCTCCAGCGCCACCACCATGCGCTCGGCGCGGCGCGCCACGGTGCGGCAGACATGGGCCTGCGCCGCCGCACGCGTGCCGGCGGGCAGGATGAATTCGGCCAGGCGCGGCAGCTGCGCGTTGTAGTGCGCCAGTGCAGTGTCGAGCTGCAGCAATGCATCGTCCTTGAGCAGCTCGTAGCCGGGCATGGACAGCTCGCCGCCCAGGTTGAACAGCTGGTGCTGGATATCGATCAGCAGCTCGCGCACATCGGCGGGCAGCGGCTCGCACAGCAGCAGGCCGATGTGGGAGTTGAGCTCGTCGACATCGCCCATCGCCTGGGGCCGGCCGCTGGCCTTGGAGACGCGGCTGTTGTCGCCAAGACCGGTGCTGCCATCGTCACCGGTTCTGGTCGCAATTTGGGAGAGACGGTTGCCCATGGGTAATCCTTGTAAAGCAGCGGTGAACCAGCGCCTATTTTCTGTTACCGGCACAGGAAATATGTAGCCGAGGCAACACTAAGCAAAAATGATAGCAAAACCGGCCGATTCCGGGTTCAATAGAGCCATGTCTGAATGACGAAAGGATCTACAGATGTCTGGCAAGTTTTTCGCCCATTCCTTTGACGCCCGCAGCGTGATGCTGTTTGCATCGATTGCGGTCACATCGGCGATGGCCAGTGCCCAGCCGCTCAATAGCAGCCAGCAACGCATCGGCCAGGCCGCCAGCGGCAGCCGCATTATCCAGGTTGAACGCCAAATGGGCACCCATGACCCGCGCCGCCACCAGGCGCGCCAACCGGTCAAAAAGGCGCTCTGACCCGGCAGCCACCGCCGGTTTTTCCGAACTCTCCCCCTCCCCGCTACGGCGGGGTTTTTTCATGCCCGGCTGCAGCGCAGCGGACAGCCATGAAAAGCCGGCGGTGCTATTCTTGGCTCCCGCCCTGGAGAACCCGATGAACGCGCCCACCTCCCCCCACATTCTGGCTGCTGCGCAGCGCCCCATTCCCGATGCCTTCATGGCAGCGCTCAGTGCCCGTTTTGGCAGCCAGTGCGTCACCTCGCAGGCCGTGCGCGAGCAGCATGGCCGCGACGAAGGCTCCATCACTGCGCCGCCTCCGGCCGCCGTGGTCTATGCCCAGTCCAGCCAGGATGTGCAGGATGCCGTGGCGCTGTGCCACCAGTACGAGGTGCCCGTCATCGCCTACGGCGCCGGCTCCTCGCTCGAAGGCCATCTGCTGGCCGTGCAAGGCGGCATCAGCATCGATGTGAGCCGCATGAACCAGGTGCTGTCCATCGACACCGAGGACCTGACCATCACCGTGCAGCCGGGCATCACCCGCAAGCAGCTCAACGAGGCGATCAAGGACACGGGCTTTTTCTTCCCGATCGACCCGGGCGCTGACGCCTCCATCGGCGGCATGGCATCGACCCGTGCCAGCGGCACCAATGCCGTGCGCTACGGCACCATGCGCGAGAACGTGCTGGCGCTGGAGGTCGTGACCGCCAGCGGCCAGCTGATCCGCACCGGCAACCGCGCCAAGAAAAGCGCGGCAGGCTACGACCTGACGCGGCTGATGGTGGGCAGCGAAGGCACCTTGGGCATCTTTACCGAAATCAGCCTGCGCATCTACCCGCTGCCCGAAGCGGTGAGTGCTGCGATCTGCTCGTTCCCGACGATTGAAGCGGCCGTGCGCACCGTGATCGAGACCATCCAGATGGGCATCCCGATTGCGCGTGTGGAGCTCATTGATGTGAATGCGGTGCGCATGGTCAATGCCTACAGCAAGCTCGATCTGCGCCAGGAACCGATGCTGCTGATGGAGTTCCATGGCTCGCCCACCGGCGTCAAGGAGCAGGCCGAGATGGTGCAGGACCTGGCGCGCGAGCATGGTGGCAATGCCTTTGAATGGGCCGAGCGCCCGGAAGACCGCACACGCCTCTTTACCGCACGCCACAATGCCTACTTTGCGGCCGTCTCCAGCGTGCCGGGCTGCCGCTGCATCACCACCGATACCTGCGTGCCCATCAGCCGCCTGGCCGATGCGCTGCTGCAGTGCGTGACCGAGGCCGATGCCAGCGGCATCCCCTACTTTCTGGTGGGCCACGTGGGTGACGGCAACTTCCACTTTGGCTACCTGATCGACCCGGACAACGATGCCCAGCGCGAGCAGGCCGAGCAGCTCAACCACCAGCTGGTGCAGCGCGCCATTGCGCTGGGCGGCACCTGCACCGGTGAGCACGGCATTGGCGTGCACAAGCAGGGCTTTTTGCTGGAAGAGGCCGGCGAAGGCGCCGTCGCCATGATGCGCGCCATCAAGCAGGCGCTGGACCCCAAGAATATCCTCAACCCAGGCAAGATCTTCCGGCTGGGCTGATCGCCACCATCCCCTTAGCCAAAGGCCCGCGCAACCAAGCGGTTGCGCGGGCCTTTTTACGCCTTGTGGCGGGTTTTCTGCGGGTGCCCAGGGGGTAGGCAGCGTCTTGCTCAGGCAGGCACCACAGCGGCCTTTTCCTTTTGCTTGCGCGCGGCCACTCCGGCGCCGACAAAGCCGGCCGACACCACGCTCAGCACCATGCCCACGGCTGCGCCAAAGAACACACCGGCGTTCATGTGGTGGTCCAGCATGTAGCCAAACACCGGGGCGGCCAGGCAAAAGCCCAGGTCCAGGCCCGAGTAGACGGTGCCATAGACCCGGCCGGTGGCGCCCGGCGGCGCGGCACGCTTGACCAGCATGTCGCGCGAGGGGCCGGCCAGGCCGGTGCCGATACCGGCGAGCGCCGCTACACCCAGCGCCACATAGCCGGGCAGCCAGCCGGTGCCCACCAGCGCCAGCAGCACGCCGGAGAACAGCAGGCAGGCGGAGATGACTTTCTCCAGCCGCTCCACCCGGCCCACCAGAAAGCCGCCCAGCACCATGCCGGCGGCGCCAAACAGCATATAGCCGGTGACCACATAGGCGGTGATGCTGGCCGGCAGCCCGTAGAGCTGCTGCAGCGCCGGGCTGGAGAACGACTGGATGGCGCTCATCGCGCAGGTGGTCCAGAAAAAGAACGAGAAGCACAGCCAGACCGAGGGCAGCTTCAGGAAGGCCATCGGGTGCTCCTGCTTGCCGGCCGCCGCCGCCTTGGCAGGGGCCGCGCCAGGCAGGCTGACGCGGTCATCGAGCGCATCGCGATTGACCACCATGATGGCCAGGATGATGGCCGCCAGCGCGGCGCCGCAGAGGCAGGCCATGCGCCAGGAGCCGGTGGCCGAGGTGATGCCGGCCATGAACACCGGCGCTGCCGCCCAGCCCAGGTTGCCCGAGAGGCCATGCACCGAGAAGCCATGGCCCAGGCGCTGCGGCGAGAGGCGCTTGTTGAGGATGGTGAAATCCACCGGGTGGAAGGGCGCATTGCCCAGGCCGGCAAAGATGGCGGCCAGCATCAGCTGCGCATAGCTGTTGGCGGTGCCGGCAATGACACCGGCCACCGCAAAGCTGCTGAGCGCGGCAAACATGATGGGGCGGGCGCCAAAGCGGTCGACCACAAAGCCGGCCAGCGCCTGGCCCACGCCCGAGACGATGAAAAAGGCCGACACCAGCACGCTGAGCTCGGAGTAGCTGAAGCCGAAGTCCGCGATCAGCCAGGGAAACAGCGGCGGCAGCAGCAGGTGGAAGAAGTGCGAGGAGCCATGGGCCAGGCCCACCAGGCCGATGGTGCGTGAATCCTGCCGCAGGCTGCCCAACGCTCTCGGGTCGGGTGCGCCAGGGTCCGGTGCGGCAGTCGATGTTGTTGTGTTTGTTGTCATGGCAGCGATGTTAGCCAAAGCCCTGTCGGCATGTATGCGACAGAGGGACGATTACTATCGCCAATGTGCCAAGCTGCTGCACCTGGCCCTGCCCCATCACCACCACCGCCAACCGCCTTGCTGCCATGACTTCTGCCCGGACTGCCCCCCCGCCCCACGCGGCACGCGCTGCCGCCAGCGGCGAGGCTGCCAGCGCCCGCCGTGCCTGGCAGTATGTCGACTCGCTCACCCCGCACCTGTTTGTGCCCACCGCCGAGCGGCCGGTGCGCGCCAAGCTGCGCGAGCTCAGTGGCGACACCCGCGTGCTGCCCCACCAGCATGCCTGGGCGCAGCTGGCCATCTCGGTCACCGGCACCGTGCACCTGCGCGTGCCATCGGCCACCTTTGTGGTGCCGCCCCGGCGTGCGCTCTGGATTCCGCCCGGTGTCGAGCATGCGGTGACCCTGGTGGAGACGGCCGAGCTGCGCACCCTCTACATCTACCAGGCCGAGGGCCAGTGCGGCCCGGGCCAGGGCGACAGCGCTGCCAACCTCTGGCGGCGCTGCCGCGTGCTGGAGGTCTCCGAGCTGATGCGCGCGCTTGTCTGCGATCTGCCCACCCTGCCCGACGATGCACCCGCGCCTAGCGCCGCGCAGCTCGCACGCGAGCGCCATGTCAGCGCGCTGCTGCTCGATGAGCTGCGCCAGGCGACCCAGCTCGATCTGCGGGTGGACATGCCGCGCGACAAGCGCCTGCACAGCCTGTGCCAAGCCGTCCTGGACGACCCGCTGGCCCATGACAGCCTGCAGGCCTTTGCCCACAACAGCGGCGCCAGCCCACGCACCATCGCGCGCCTGTTCCGCCAGGAGCTGGGTTGCACCTACCTGCAGTGGCGCCAGCAGGTCATTCTGGCCAAGGCGGTGGAGCTGGGTGCCAGCGGCCTGGCCATTGGCCAGATTGCTGCCGAGCTGGGCTATACGCCCAGCGCCTTCAGTGCCATGGTGCAGCGTGCCTGCGGCCTGTCACCGGTGCGTTTTCTGGGCATGCAGACCCGCTAGAAATCTGCTCAATCTGCCGCCGTCTACCGCTTTCCCACTCAGTCATTGCCCCACCATGCCCCTGCACAGCTACGAACCCCGCCAAGGCCACCGCCTGCCCCATGACCCCTTCAATGCCATCGTCGGCCCGCGCCCGATTGGCTGGATCTCCAGCACCAGCAGCAGCGGCGTGCTGAACCTGGCGCCCTACAGCTTTTTCAACGCCTTCAACTATGTGCCGCCCATCGTCGGCTTTGCCAGCGTGGGGCGCAAAGACAGCCTGAACAACATCGAGGCGACGGGCGAGTTTGTCTGGAACCTGGCGAGCGAATCGCTGGCCGAGGCGATGAACCAGAGCTGCGCGGCCGTGGGCCCCGAGGTGAACGAATTCGAGCTGGCCGGCCTGGCCACCGAGCCCTCGACACTGGTGAGCCCGCCGCGCGTGCAGGCCAGCCTGGTGACGATGGAATGCCGCTGCACCCAGATCGTGCAGCTGCAGACCGCGCAAGGCGCGCAGGTGCCCACCTGGCTGGTGCTGGGCGAGGTGGTGATGGTGCATATCGACGAGCAGCTGCTGCAAGGCGGCGTGTACCAGACGGCAGCGGGCAAGCCGCTGCTGCGCGGCGGCGGGCCGGGCGACTATTTCACGATCAGCGAGGCGGGCAAGTTCGTGATGCGCCGGCCCGCGTGATGCCGCGCGGCATCGTCAATCGCAGCGCATGCCGGTGGCTGCGGCAAAGCTGCCCAGCGACCAGCCCTGCCCCAGCAAAAACATGCGGGTGCTGAGCGGATCGAGCCGCTCGGGCGCCATGCGCTCGCCCAGGTAGTGCATTTTCTTGTTGTGGATATCGACATAGCCCAGGCGGTGGCTGGCAGCGAGCTTGTGCCACAGCGCATGCGCGCCCTGTGACTGGCGCGCGCCTGTGACCAGGCACAGGCCTGCATCGAGCGCCCAGCGGTAGATGCAAGAGGCCAGGCCCTTGCGCTGGTAGGCGGGGTCAAAGCGGCTGTGCGGGCCGCGTATGTAGCGGTCGGCGCGCTTGTCCAGCTCGATCAGGCGGTTGAAGACGGTAAAGCCCGCAATGCGGTGCTCCAGCTGGTCTTCGACATAGACATAGAAATCGCCATCGGCGCTGCGGTAGCGGATGGCAAAACGGGGGTCGGACAAAGGGATCTCGGGCAGGCCATGGAGCCGGTCGCCGGGGGTGTGGATGCGATCGTGGATGGAGGCGCATTCGCCTTCGAGTTGCTGGGGTGGAATCGGGCTCACATCGATGCGCAACTCCACCGGCCGGTACAGCCAGGATGCCCAGAAGGGGGGTATCGCGAGGTTCATACCAAAACTCCTGCAGTTGAAAACCCGGCAGGTTAGCCCCGGCAGCATTTCGCACGCAAAGGGTGCGATATGCCCCATCGCTGGCAGACACAAAAAAGCCCGCCTGGGGAGCCAGGCGGGCTGTCAAAGTGCAAGGCCTTACGGCTTATTGCACACCCAATGTCATCGACGAGGTGGCACGGTTGCCAATCGCCACGGCAGACGAGCGGTTGCCCGATACGTTGATGCCGCTGGTGCTTGCCGTGCCCGAAGCGTTGAAGCTGCCGTTCACCGCCGCCGTCACATTACCGCTGTTGACCTGGTTGGAGGTCAGCACCGCACTGGCCATTTGCTGACCAGGCAGAGCAGACACATTCACCACGTTTTCGGCATTGTTGCCGACAGCGGTAGCGCTGACGGTGTTGCCACTCAGGTTGAGCGAACCACCCCGGGTGAAGGCGTCGGCGTTCAGGGATGCCGTGGCCACCACATTGCCACCGTTATTTTGCTCATTGAGCAAGACAACTCCCGTACCGCTATTCAGTGCCGTACCCGCACTCACCCGCACGCCGTTGAGCGAGGTATTGCCCGCAGCCACGGCCAGCACCTGGTTGCCCGAGCTGCTGATGTTGCCGTCAAGGCGGTTTGCGGCGCTGCCCTGCATCTGCAAGCTGGCAGTGGAGTTGACCGCCCCGGTGTTGCCCTGCACATTACCCAGCACCGCGAGCTGGTCGCTGGCCATGGTGCCTGCCGTGATATTCAGCTGGTTGTTGGCCACATTGGCGCGGGCCAGGCTGCTGGCCTGGTTGCCGGTGATGGTGGTGTTACCGCTGGGATCGCTGGCTTGGCTGCTGCCGCTGAGAATTTGCATCTCGGTGGTCGCCGTGGTGTTGCCCGCCGACAGCTGCAGGTTGCCCAGCAGGTTGGGTTGGGCAGTGTTCGCACTCAGGGTGCTCGTCGCACTGATATCCAGCGCATTGGTGGCCTGGTTCTGGCTTGCATTGGAACTGAATTTGTTGTCGCTCACCACCAGTTCATGGCCACCAGAACGCGTGGTGACCGGTGTCAAGGTGCTCGTACCATCAACACCCAGGTTGACCTTAGTCAATGCCTGCGCATTGCCAGATTGCACTGCCTGCACATTGATCAGATAGGCGGCCGAGTTGCCATCGATGCGGCTGCCCGAGAGAGCGACCTCGTTGTCCACCTGGTTGATGATCGCATCCGAACCACCTTGGTTGCCGGAGACCGTGAGATTGCCGCCAGAAGCCGCAGCCGAACGCAGACCGATCAGCATGGGATCCGGGTTGGGCGCAGGACTGGTGCTGGCACTGCCAGCGACGGTTGCGTTCACATCGCCAGCCGCATGGCCTTGCACGCTGAAGATAACGGCACCCGAATCCGACACGCCATTGGTCGCATTGACGCGAGCCAGGTTATCGGCCTTTTGGCTAGCAGCCGTGGCGCTGAACTGGTTACCGCTGACCACCAGCGCCGCATTGCTGGCGCTGTCGGTGCTGGCTCCCACCACACTGGAGCGGGCATTGGCCTGCACATCGCCAGCCAAATGGAACTGCGTATTGCTGACCGTGGCGACCGATTGCGTCACCGCATTGTCGGCACCAAGCAAGGCGTCGTTGCTTACGGAAGCTGCCGTCGCCTCAGCGCTCAGCTGGTTGCCGCTCACCGTCAAGCTGCCGCCCGACAGGCTGGTCGAGCTGCTCCCGATGCCCAGGGCGCTGGCATTAGCCGATACCGCGCCGCCTGCGTGCGTTTGCGCGTTGCTGGTGCTGGCCAGGCTGCCGCTGATGTCGCTGGCACCGGCACGGGTCTGGTTGCTGGCGCTCGATCCCTGGGCCTGGGCATCTACCCGGTTGGCGCTCACCGTCAGCGCGTCGTTGGTGCTGTCCTCGGTCTGCACACCCAGATGGCTCGTCACCTGGGCGTTGGCACTCACCGAGCCGCCAATGGTCTGGGTGTTGCTGGTCTCCAGTTGCGCACCCGTGATGGCGCCTGTAGCAGCAATGGCAGTGCGGTTGCTTCCGCTATTGCCGTTGGCCTGCGCACCTACATCGTTGCCGCTGACGCTGTAGCGATTGTTCGCAGAACCTGGCTTCTGGTTGTCAATGCCCAGGGTGGTCACAGTGCTGCTGGCATCGATGATGCCCGTGGAGCTCTGGGTTGCGCTGTTGGTCAAACCCGTGACTCCAGTCTGCACCACATCGCCAGCTGCATTGATCTGCAGCACGCTGGTTTGCTGGTTGCCACCGGCAGCGGCTTGCACGCTGTTGCTGCTGACGCCCAATTGGCTGTCGGTCAGCGCCAGAGCGGGGGTACCCAGCACACGGATGCCGACCAGGTTCACATTGCTATCCGCAGTCACATTTCCGGCAGCTTGCTGGTTCACCGTGCTGCTGGTGTCGGCCCCGATGTTCACGCTGCTGGCGTCCACCCGGATACCGGCCTGGGTGGCGTTGGCTTGGGCGCTGCTGTCCACCTGATTACCTGCAACACTCAGGCTCAGATTGTTCATCGCGTTACCGCCGGTCTGGTTCAGGCGAATACCGACACGCGTCAAGTCGGTTAAGGCGGAGACCGGTGCATTGGCCGCAACCTCCTGAGTGACGGAGGTCGTTGTGGCTGAGTTCACATCCACCGCTGTGCCGGTGATCAACATGGTACCCACCGACGTGCTGCCAATGGCCTCAGAGCTGGCCTGGTTGCCACTCACACTGGCGCTATCGCCGTCGTGGTTGCCTTGCACGTTATTGGCATTGATGCCAATGTTGGTGCTCGTGGTACCGCTGATCACGCCAGTGACCTGCTGAACAACGGTCACCGTAGGCTGCGCCAGTGGCTGGGTGTTGATGGTCAGGGCAGCCTGCGCACCGTTAGCGATCTCATGCTCATTGCCGATGGCCTGCGCAGTGATGGGCGCAACGGTCACCACACCGCTGCCGGGAAAACTATTGATCTGCCCACTGGTGATATTGGGGGCAGTGACTGTGCCATTGCTGACCTGGTCTACATTCACCACCGTGGTTTGCGCCAGCGCCACACCAGAGGTGGCAGCGATCAGCGCAGCCGCAGCGGCCAGCGGAGCCAGGCGTGCCCGGCGAAGAAAGGTTGGGTGCTTGTGGGACATGACTGTCTCCTAGTCGTACAGGGAGAAAAACTAGACGTGATTTGGGTGTTTTATGCTCTTAGTGCCCGTCTATAAAGCGCTATAAGCTATGAAATTGGTAGCTTTGGAACGATGCCGGTCAAGGCTTGACCTGCAGCCGCGCCAGCAGGCGGTAGCCTGCGCCGTAGCGGTGCACCGTGGTGTCGCCGGGCGTGGGGCGCCATAGCACCTGCACCTGGCCAGGCGGGATGCCGTGCTGGGCCAGTTCAGCGCGCAGCGCCTGCAGGCGCTCGTCGGTCAGCGCATCGCGGCGGGCGGGGTTCTGGTCGTTCTCGTTCTCGCGTGCCAGCAGCGCCATGCGCACGCCCTGGCCGGCGCGCAGGCGCGTCGCCACGGTCTCTGCGGCGGTGGCCGATTGCTGCGCAATACGGGTGTTGTTCTCTTCAAAGACCACGTCCAGCGAGGTCATCGCGGCCTTGGTTTTCTCGGGCATCGGCTCGGTGGCTGCAGCGACAGGAGCGGCTGCCGGTACAGGCGCAGGGGCCGGTGCTGCAGGTTCGGCGGGAACAGGCGTTGGCGGTACGGCAGCGGGCTCGCCTGCTGCCGTCTTGGCGCCTTCCATGCAAGGGCCGGCCGGGGTCTGCGTCACCGTGCTGATCAGCTCGAGCACGCCTTGCTCCAAGGTGGTGCGCACGCCCAGTTGCACGGGCTCCAGGTCCTTGCTGCCGGCGTTGATGTCAAACAGGTTGCTGCCAAAGAAGCGGAAGATACCCGCACCAATCTCGCGGCCCACGATCTGCTTTTGCAGGCTGACGGCACGCACCACGCGCAAGGTCTTGGTCTCGACGATGCGCAGGTCGGCACCCACGTTCATCGTGAAGACGCGGAAGCGCGGGCCGATCTGGTTGACCTGGGCTTCGATGCCGCCGGACTGGATGTTGTAGTTCACCTCGGTGAGGCCACCGATGATGTAGTAGTCCGAGCGCAGGATGGAGCCGCCGTAGTACGGCAGCCAGGGCACCGCGCGCTGGCCCTTTTCATCGGCCAGCGCATGCTGGTTGCCATCGCCCAGCTGGCGCCGGTCGGTGTAGGCCAGCTCCAGCTCGGCCACGCGGGTGTCAAAGCGCTCGCGCACATCGATGGCGCCGCCGAGCTTGCCCAGCGCCGAATAGACCATCAGCGATCCGCCCTGGGTGACGACATTGCCATCACCCTGCGAGTACTTGCCGGTGTAGTCCTTGATGTCGCCCACGGCAATCGACAGCGGGGCGCGGCCATTGCGCTGCTCGACGATGCGGTGCGACAGGCAGGCAAAGCTGTTGTCCAGCGGGGTGCCGTTGTGGCGCGGGCCGGGGCCTTGCATCACGGGCGCTTCGTCATCGGCCATGCGCACCTGCTGGTAGGTGGGCAGCGCGCAGCCGCTCAGCAGCAAGGTGGCGGCCAGGGCCGACAGGGTCATCGTGCGGCGGGGCAGCGGGCCGCGCGCGGACAGGGGGGAAAGGTTCAGGGCGTGCATGGTGTCCTCCGTCCGCGCTTTAGTTGATGGCACCGCTGGCGCCGAACTGGCAGGCCGAGCTGCCGCTCACGTTGGTGCTTTGGTTGCCGCTGTTGTTCTGCGCGACCTGCATGTCCTGCTGGCCATGGGCGTTTTCGCTGTTGATCGGCGCCATCGTGGTCGTCGATGGGCTGCCCTGCACGCCACTGCTGATGGCGCCGCTGTTGCTCTGGTTGTTGTTGGCCACGCCACCACGGCCCAGGTTGTCGCTGCTTTCGCTGGCGCTGCCGGTGCTCGATGCGCTGTTGCCTGCCGATGCATTGGTCTGCGGAGAGGCGACCTGGTTGGCCTGGTCGGCCGAGCTGCTGTTGCCGGCGGCGGTGGGCTGGAAGTTGCAGTTCACCTGGCGCTCGATATTGGTGATGTAGGTGCTTTTGAAGGCGTCGTAGTAGCCGCCTTTTTTCTTTTCGACCAGGTCATTGACGAGAGCCCGGTTGGCGCGGTCGGCGCTGGTCTGGAACTGCCAGGGCACCGATTCGCCGAGCCAGCCTTGTGCGTGGCTGGAAGCGGCTGCCGTCAGCAGGGCTGCGGCGAGGTAGATGGCGCTGTGTTTCATGTCGTCCTCACAGTTGGGTGTTGTGCTGTTCATGGGCAAAACAGATGGAGCGACGACAGGCATCCCATGGCGGCCAGCCATCGCATGGAAGGCATGTTCGGCTGGCGGTAAGTAATTGTAAATAGACCAGATGTACTAGCCTAGAGACCGTTTTGCGGCGCAATACCTCCGAAAAACAGCGTCTTGAATTCTCAATTAATCCATAAAAATCATTGGACTTTTTGCAAGGCAAGTGGATACTCAGAAACTATCAAAGCGGCTGTGAGGCGCACTAGTTCATATGGACTATTGGTTGCTTCGGTAAATAGATGTAAGGTACGGGCCATGAAGAACTGCGCCCCCCATGCCGCAAGAAGGAGCCTGCGGATATGACACTGCCCCTGCCGTCGGTCATGCTGGTGGATGACCATCCCCTGTTCCGCCAGGGCCTGCGCATGATGCTGCTGAGCAGCAACATGCTGCAGGCCGATATCCACGAAGCGGGTTCGGTCACCGATGCGGTGGCGCAGGAGCACTGGGTCAACCTGGTCATGCTCGACATCAGCATGCCCGGCTGCGATGGGCTCGAAGGCATTGGCCAGATCCGCAAACGCTGGCCTGGTGCCTATGTGGTGATGCTCTCGGGCCATGACCACCCCGAGCTGATGCGCGATGCGGTGCGCCAGGGCGCCTCGGGCTTTATCTCCAAGGCGCTGGAGCCCGAGGCCATCTGCGCGCAGGTGCAGCACTGGTTGCTGCGCAGCCTGGGCATGGAGCACAACATCCACAAGGCCAGCGGCCGCAGCCTGGAGCCCGCTGCCAAGTCCAGCGCCGAGGTGCTGCCGCTGCGCCAGTACGAGGTGCTCAAGATGCTGGCCAAGGGCTTTAGCAACAAGGCCATTGCCAAGCATTTCGGGCTGAGCGAACATACGATCCGCAACCAGGTGGCGTCCATCCTCAAGCACCTGGGGGCCGATACCCGTACCCAGGCGGTGCTGGTGGCGCAGCGCAACGGTATCCTGCCCGCTACGGCCATCAAATAAAGCTGCCGCTGTCGCCGCCCAAGCGCCAGCGCCATGCCACCAGCCGGCCCAATGCCAGGCAGGTGCACAACGAGGAAGCCATGATGGACACAGGCCCCCAAGACAAGCCCCAGTGGATGCGCTGGGCATTGGCCGTTTTGCTGCTCTGCTGCCTGGTGGGCCTGGCCCCCGCCAAGGCCGCGTCCGAGCGCCTGCGCATCGGCATACCGCTGGAGCCCGCCTCGTTCGACATCACCAGCACGTCGGCGGCCACCGCCAGCGAGATCACCTACGCCAATGTGTTCGAGGGCCTGACCATCATCGACGGGCAAGGCCAGATCAAGCCGCGCCTGGCGCAGAGCTGGACCGTGAGCCAGGACGGCAAGCAGGTCGATATGGTGCTGCGCCGCCATGTGCGCTACCACGATGGCAAGCCCTTCAATGCCACCACGGCCGCCTTCAGCCTGCAGCGCCTGCTGCAGATGAAAAACACCAATGCCTACCTCGAGTGGTTCGACAAGCTCGTCTCCGTCGAGGCCGTGGACGAGTACCTGCTGCGCATCCGCCTGAGCGAGCCCGATGCGCTGCTCAGCTATGCGCTGGCCATGCCCGGCGCGGTGATGGTCCACCCCGACAGCGCTGCGAGCAATGCCAGCGCGCCGGTGGGCACCGGCCCCTACCAGGTCGAAAAATGGACCAAGGGCAAATCGATCACCCTGCTGCGCAACGAGCAGTGGTGGGACAGCAAGAAGCCCGCCATCCGCATGGCCGATTTCCTCTTCATGTCGAGCGCAGCGGAGACCGAGAACATGCTCGCCGAAGGCCGCATCGATGCGCTCAGCTCGGTCACGCGGCTGACGGCCTCGTTCATGGCGCGCACCGACTATGTGATGGGCCAGCGCGGGGTGGAAGGCAAGCTGCTGATCGCGATGAACAATGCGCGCGCGCCGCTGAACGATATCCGCGTGCGGCGCGCCATCAACCATGCGCTCGACCGCAGCCGCTACCAGGACATCTATGGCGGCTCCATCGAAGTGCTGCCCATTGGCAGCCACTTCTCGCCCCACCACCGGGCCTATGTCGACCTGGTACAGCGCTACCCCTACGACCCGGCCCAGGCCAAGGCCCTGCTCGCCCAGGCCCAGGTGGCCCCGGGCACCAGCCTGCGCCTGGCCGTGCCGCCCACCGACTACGGGCGCTACGGCAGCCTGATCGTGGCCGCACAGCTCGAAGCCATTGGCCTGCAGGTCGAGATCATCCGCATGGACTGGCCCACCTGGCTGGACCAGGTGATGAAGCGCAAGGACTATGACCTGAGCCTGATCATGCATGTGGAGCCGATGGACATCGGCATCTATGCGCGCGATGACTACTACTTCCAGTACAACAACCGCGTGTTCAAGAAGATCTGGGAAAAGCTGCGCGCCTCCGCATCGCCCCAGGAGCTCGATGACTGGCTGGGCCAGGCGCAAAGGCAGCTGGCCGAAGATGCGGTCAACGCCTTCATCGTCGTGCGGCCCGAGCGCAACTTCATGCGCAAGGGCCTGGTGGGCATGTGGTCCCAGTGCCCGATCCCGACCTTTGCGCTGGAAGACCTGCGCTGGCAGAACTGAGAGCGATGGCAGACCCTATGGCAAACAGCCCATCACCACCAGCAGCGCCTGCTGCGCAGGCCACACCGGACAAGCGCAGCTTTCCGATGTCGGTGACCTCGCGCATCTTGCTGATGCTGGTGATTCTGGCCGTGGGCATTGCCGTGGTGTTTGCCTTGACCTTGCAGGGCCTGCGCCGCACCAACCAGGCCCTGCAGCAGCTGTCCAGCGTGGAGATGGAGCAGCTCATTGCCAGCACGCGCGTGATGCAGCAAAGCGAGATGATTGGCAGCTATGCGCGCCTGGTCGCCATCACCAATGACATGGGCGAGCGGCGGCTGAACATGGTGGAGCTGACCGACCGCATGGGCTGGCTCGACAAGCTGCTCGGCGAGATGACGCAGACGCGGCTCGATGGCGCGATCGACCCGCTGATGCAGTCCAAGCGCAATGCGCTCAACGCCAATGTGCAGCAGCTGAGCCAGGCGATCTTTCAGCCCGCGCAGCATGGCCTCGATGACCGCGCCGTCTTCCACCTGGTAGCCGAGAACCAGATGCTGGCCACCGACATGTCCTTGCTGGCCAGCCGCGCTGCGGCCGACCTGCGGCGCCAGCTCAATGAGCGCAGCGTGCAGCTCTCGCGCGATGTGGCCGCGCAGCAGACCAACCTGAACTGGCTGGTGGCCGTGCTGATCCTGTGCGTGGCGATGGCGGGAATCTATATGCATGCCTCGGTCTCGCGCCGCCTGGTAGCGCTGCGCCGCGAGGTCAGCAATGACGAGTTTGGCGGCATCTACGCCGTGCCCCAGCAGTGGGGCGACGAGATCGACCAGCTGGGCCGGGCTATTGCGTCGTACAAGAAACACCTGAGCGACCATGCCCGCTCGGCCCAGAACGCGGTGCGCGCCAAGAACCGCTTTCTGGCCGGCGCCAGCCATGACCTGCGCCAGCCAGTGCAGGCGCTCAACCTGTTTTTGGAGACCTTGCGCGGCTCGGGCCTCAACAGCCAGCAGGCGGTGGTGCTCGAGCACGCGCGCGCTGCGCTGTCGGCCAGCCGCGAGATGCTCGACACCCTGATGGATTACTCGCGCATCGAGGCCGGGGTGCTGGACCCCAAGTTCCAGCCGGTGGCCATTGCCGGCTTCTTGCGCCGGCTGGAGAAGGAGTTTGGCCCGCAGGCCGATGCCAAGAACCTGGTCTTCCGCGTGCGCGACAGCGAAGACTGGATCTACACCGACCAGTCGCTGCTCTTTATGCTGCTGCGCAACCTGGTGTCCAACGCGCTGCGCTACACCGACCACGGTGGCGTGCTGCTGGGGGTGCGCAAACGCGGCCTGCAGCGCGTGATCGAGGTCTGGGATACCGGCGTGGGCATCGATGACGAACACCACGACCTGATCTTTCAGAAGTTCCGCCAGGTGGCCGAAGACCAGCACATGGGCACCAAGGGCCTGGGGCTGGGGCTGGCGATCGTGCGCGAGCTGGCCGATATCCTGAATGTGAAGGTCGCGCTGTCATCGATCCCGGGGCGCGGCAGCGTGTTCCGCGTCAGCCTGATGGCCGAGGCCGTGCCTGCCGGCGGCTATGGCCTGGTCACCGGCCTGTGGGAGCAGCCCGACGATGGCGACTACTCGTCGCTGCATGGCCTCAAGGTGCTGGTGGTCGATGACGAGCCGCTGGTGCGCGTGGGGCTGGCCAGCATGCTCGAGCAATGGCATTGCCAGGTGATGAGCGCAGCCAATGTGGACCAGGTGCGGCGCCTGATCGACCACATGCAGGAGAGCAACAGCAAGCCCTTCGATGTGGTGCTGACCGACCTGCGCCTGTCGGCCACCGAGGACGGCAGCATGGTCGTCATGGCCGTGCGCGATGCCACGGCCGAGCATCTGCCCTGGCAGCAGATGCCGCCCCACTACGTGATCCTGACCGGCGACACGGCCCCCAAACGGCTGCAGATGGCCAACAGCCTGGGGGCGACCTTGATGCACAAGCCCATCGATCCGCGCCAGCTGCACAAGCTGCTGGCCCGGGAGCTGCAGCTGCGCTGCGACATCGAGGAGTTCATGGAAACCCAGCCGCCTGCCGATATCGACGAGGCCATCGACAGGGCATAAAAAAACCCGCCGGGGTGAGCGGCGGGTCATGCGGCGGATCGGTGGCCTGGCGAGGCTGCGATCAACGCCGAAGGTTTATTCCGCCAGCTGGCGCATCGTGGCCTGGTCCAGGCGCCCCGTCACCGACAGGCCCTGGTCCTGCTGGAAGGAGCGCAGCGCGTTCTGCGTGCGTGGGCCGGAGGCGCCATCGGGGGTGCCCACATCGTAGCCCAGCTCGTTGAGGCGCTGCTGCGCTTGCTTCATGCTCAGGCGCACATTGGTCTTGGCGCCAGGTGCCGAGGTCTGGCTGGGCGCTGCGGCGCCATCCACACCCAGGCGACCGCCACCGCCCAGGCCCTGGCCCTTGACGGATTGCGCGCTGTAGTTGCGCAGCGCCTGCACCA
Source organism: Comamonas sp. MYb21 (assembly GCF_037479395.1). Classification (NCBI taxonomy): domain Bacteria; kingdom Pseudomonadati; phylum Pseudomonadota; class Betaproteobacteria; order Burkholderiales; family Comamonadaceae; genus Comamonas; species Comamonas sp. MYb21. The sequence continues at coordinate 210,567 of NZ_JBBGZC010000009.1, forward strand.
TCTGGTTGTAGGCATCGACGAAAGCGGCCGACACGACCTTGCCTTGCGAGGTGTTGGAGTAGCCACCCATGCCGGCACCGGCTGCGCCACCGAACAAGGTGCCAAAGCCACCCCAGTCAGTCTTGCTGGCGTTACCGGTCGACGAGGACACCTGCACGCCCGAGCGGTTGTCCACCAGGGTCAGCATGGCCGAGGCTTCACGGGTCTTGCTGCTGGCAGCCACTCCGGCCACCGCGCTGCCGCCACGGCCGCCCAGGATGCCGCCCAGCGCCGCGCCAAAGCCGCCGGCATTGTCTTCGCTGAAGGTCACCTCAGGCGTCAGACCGTAGTCCGATGCGACGACCTGGCCCTTGCCGAAATTGCTGCCTTTGCGCATTTCGCCGTTGTCCATCATCGCGCGCTCGCGGTTCATCGCGTTCATGCCGGCAGCGCTGCGCTCCACCACCACAAAGCAGTTCGATTGCTGGATCAGCACGCGCAGCAGATTGGCGGTTGGTGGCAGGCGGTATTCGTTGCGCAAAATGGTGTACCAGCCCGCTTGCTGGTTCTCGACCAGGGACACGGTGCCCACGGGCGAATCACATTTTTCGAGTTGGCTGTTTTCGCCCTGGCTGCTGCCCCCTGCTGCGCCACCGGTCACCATGTTGTTGGTGCCGCCGCCCAGCTTCATACCGGTGCTTTCGCAGCCTGCCAATGCCAAGACGGCCAGTGCCGCCAATGCTGCCTTTTTCATGTCGCTCTCCCGCAAATCATTCAGTTGTTCATTCAAAGCGAGCCCGGAATTCCTCCCAGGCTCGATTACTTCGATTTCGTATTTTTGCTTTGCGCTGCTGACACGGGAATCACCTGCTTCCAGGAACCTCGGCGGAGCGTTGTCTGCTCTTAAGCGAAGTTGTTAGTAAATGTCACCCAAATCACGACGTGCAGCACATGGCCGGTGCATTATCCACGTAATTTATCAATCAATCCATTCAGGGCATCCAGTGAACCAAACTGGATTACCAATTCCCCCATCTCTTCGAGTTTGCCGGCGCGTTTGACGCGCTTTTTCACGCGCACTTCCACTTCAGCCATCAACAGGTCCGACAGCTCTTCTTCGACGCGCTTCAAATCGCGCGATTTCGCTGGTTTGGCCTTGACCGGGGTTTCGCCCGAGAACTCGGCACTGACCTTTTTGACCAGGCTCTCGGCCTCGCGCACGCTCAGTTTGCGGGCATTGATCTGGTTGGCGGCGGTGATCTGCGCGGCGCGGTCCAGCGCCAGCAAGGCACGCGCGTGGCCCATGTCCAGATCCCCTGCCATCAGCATGGTTTGCACGGGTTCGGCCAGGTTCAGCAGGCGCAGCAGGTTGGACGCTGCCGAGCGCGAGCGGCCCACTGCCTGCGCGGCCTGCTCGTGCGTCATCTGGAACTCGCCCACCAGGCGCGAGAGGCCCTGGGCCTCTTCCAGCGGGTTGAGGTCTTCGCGCTGGATGTTCTCGATCAGCGCCATCGCCGCGGCGGACTCGTCCGGCACATCACGCACCAGCACCGGCACCTCGGCCAACCCAGCGATGCGCGCGGCGCGAAAGCGCCGTTCGCCGGCAATGATTTCGTACTTGCCGGCGTGGTCGCCCGAGGCCAGCTTGCGCACCAGGATAGGCTGCATGATGCCCTGGGCCTTGATGCTTTCGGCCAGCTCGTACAGCGCTCCCTCGTCCATGCGCGTGCGCGGCTGGTAGACGCCGGGCACCATGTCATCGAGCCGCAACTGGTGGGGCAGCTGGCCCTTGTCGTCGCTGGCGGGCGCAGCGTCCTCGACCTTGGGGCCCAGCAGTGCTTCGAGGCCGCGTCCCAGACCCTTGGGTTTCTTGGTAACCATGTCTTAATTCACCTTTGTTGGTTCGGCCATCAGCTCGGCCAGCAGCGCCTGGCCCAGCGGCCAGTCGCCCAGCCCCGATTCGGCATTGATATGGCCGCAGGCGCCCTGGTCCACCCAGCGCGCGCCCCAATTGCTGGCCAGCCACTGCGCGCGCTCGGCGCTGCAATAGGGGTCGTTTTGGCTGCCCACCAAGATGGCGGGAAAGGGCAGTTTTTGCAGCGCGATCGGCGACCAGCCAGGGATCTGTTCGGCCAGGTCGGCGCGCTCGACATCGCCCGGTGCCACCAGCAGCGCGCCGCGCACCTTGCTGGCCGCCTGGGGCGAATGCGCGGCCCACCAGGCCGTCAGAATGCAGCCCAGGCTGTGGGCGACCAGCACCACGGGCTGGGGCGCATCCAGCACCACATCCTGCAGGCGCGCCGTCCAGTCACCGCGTTTGGGGTGCGTCCAGTCGTGCTGCTGCACGCGCTCATACCCCAGTTGCTGCTCCCACACCGTTTGCCAATGGCCCGGACCGCTGTTTTGCCACCCCGGCAGCAGCTTGATGGACGAGGATTCAATGCTCATTTTTTAATAGCAAAAAAAGCGCCACCGTACTGCGCTGTTTCAAAGAAATGCAAACCCTTATTGTGCCCGAATGCTTGCCATACGCAACGCGGCCGCCTGCAGCGCGCAGGCCACCATGAAAAAGACCTCCGCATGCCAGGCAGCGGAGGTCGGTCGGGCAGCGGCGGGGCCGGCTGTCACTTCATGCGTTTGATGCGCTTGACCATCTCTTTGGCGAACTCGACAAAGGCCTTGCTGCCCTTGGCGGCCGGGTCGAACACGACGCCGGGCAGGCCGTAGCTGGGGGCTTCGGCCAGGCGCACATTGCGGGGAATCACCGTGTCGAACACCTTGTCGCCGAAATGCTCGCGCAGCTGGTCGCTCACCTGCTGCTGCAAGGTGATACGCGGGTCGAACATGACCCGCAGCAGCCCGATGATTTCCAGATCGCGGTTCAGGTTGGCATGCACCTGCTTGATGGTGTTGACCAGGTCGGTCAGGCCTTCGAGCGCAAAGTACTCGCACTGCATCGGCACGATCACGCCATGGGCCGAGCACAGGCCGTTCAAGGTGAGCATGGAGAGACTTGGCGGGCAGTCGATGAGCACAAAGTCAAAGTCGGCGTCGCTCGCCTCCAGCGCAGCCTTGAGGCGCTTTTCACGGCGCTCGAGCTCGACCAGCTCGACCTCGGCACCCGACAGCTCGCGGTTGGCGCCCAGCACCCAGTAGCCGCAGCGCTCGGAATGGACAGCCGCCTCCTTGATGGTGCTCGATTCGAGCAGCACGTCGTAGACCGAGGTCTCCAGCGCGCGCTTGTCGATGCCCGAGCCCATGGTGGCATTGCCCTGGGGATCCAGGTCAACCAGCAGCACACGCTGCTTGATCTTGGCCAGACCCGCAGCCAGATTGACTGCGGTGGTGGTCTTGCCGACGCCGCCTTTTTGGTTGGCGATACAGAAAATTTTTGCCATGAGAACTCGCTTGTCCACTAACTTATTTGGTCAGGGCCAGCTTAAGGCCAAAACCAATCAAAAACACACCCGCCGTTTTCTCCAGCCATTTGACTAGGGCCGGATTGGCGCGCAGGCGCTCGGCCAGCATCCTGGTGAGCAGCACCACGACCGTGCAATAGGCCAGGCTGATCACTGCCACGGTCGCTGCCATCACCGCAAAAGTGGGCAGGCCCCGGTGGGTGGCCGGATCAACAAACAGCGGGAAGAACGCCATGTAGAACACGATGGCCTTGGGATTCATCATGGTGATGAGAAAGCCTTGCCTGAAATAATGCCGGGGCGCAATCTTGATGACCGGCTGGTCGCCAGGTCGGGCTGTTATCAGCTTGTAGCCAATCCAGGCCAGGTAGGCCGCGCCCAGCCACTGCACCGCCTGAAAGGCGGCCGGGTACGCGCTCATCACCGCGGCCACGCCGGCAACGGCCAGCCACATCAGCACCTGGTCAGCGGCCATGCAGCCCGCACATACGGCCAGACCAGCCTGGATGCCGCCCTTGCCCGTGGAGGTGATCAGCGCCAGGTTGCCAGGCCCGGGAATCATCAAGAACAGGAGCACGGCGAAGACAAATGCACCATAGTCAGAAATGCCAAACATGTGCCGCCTCTGCGATGGAAACTTTGAGTGTAAACGACGGCCCTGCTTGCAAGCCAGCAAAAGCGCGTTGTTACCGGCGCAAGCGTCAGCAAAAAGCCCCGAAAAATCGGGGCTGGTAGATGGTTCAGGTGACGCGGCCTGCGATCCGCAACGCGGGGCTATGCCGCCTGCTGCTGCATCCAGACAATGCAGCGCTCGGCACCGAGCCCGGGCACCTGCAGCGGCTCGATGTTCAGCACCTGCACCGAGGCGGGCAACAGCGCCAGCTCATCGTCAGGCCGCTTGGCCTTCATCGCCAGCCAGATGCCATCGGCCTTCAAGGTCTGGGCCGACCAGGCGGTGAAGTCTTGCAAGGCGGCAAAGGCACGGCAGCTGACCACGTCGTACTGCTGGCTCAGCTGCTCGACGCGCGACTGGATGCCATGCAGGTTGCGCAGGCGCAGCGCGGCAGCCGCCTGCTGGATAAAGGCGACCTTCTTGCCCACGGTATCCACGCAGCTCACATCCAGCTGGGGCAGGCAGATGGCAAACACCACAGCGGGCAGACCGCCACCCGAGCCGACATCGAGCAGCTTGGGGGCTGGCAGGCCGGCCCCCTCCAGATGGCGCACCAGCGGCGGCACCGCCGCCAGGCTGTCGAGCAAATGGTGGGTCAGCATCTCCTGCGGGTCACGCACCGAGGTCAGGTTGTAGACCTTGTTCCACTTCTGCAGCAGATCCAGAAAAGCCATCAGCTGGGCAATTTGCTCATCGCTCAGCGACAGGCCCAGTTGTTGTACGCCGTCACGCAGTGGGGCTTCCAATGGTGCGCTCATGCAGTCGTTACCTCTTGTGCAGTGCTGAAGCCTTTGAAGCCACCTTTTTTCAGGTGGACCATCAGCAAGGAAATGGCAGCGGGCGTGACACCGGAAATACGCGATGCCTGGCCCAGGGTTTCGGGGCGGTGGGTCTGCAGCTTCTGGCGCACCTCAAACGACAGCGCTGTCACCTGCATATAGTCCAGCTCGGCGGGCAGGCGCAGTTTCTCGTAATGGGCTGCGCGCTCCACCTCATCCTTTTGGCGGTCGATATAGCCCGAGTACTTGGCACCGATCTCCACCTGTTCGACCACAGACTCGCTCAGTGCACCCAGTGTTTCACGTGAAACGTCGCTGGTCTGGTAGGCGCCTTCGTTCAGGCTCATCAAGGTGGCGTAGTCCACACCAGGGCGGCGCAGCAGATCGAACAGGTTGTACTCCCGCTCCATGGCCTTGCCCAGTACACGTTCGGCTTCTTGCGCAGCGACGATGCGTGGGTTCACCCAGGTGGCCTTGAGGCGTTCTGTTTCACGTGAAACAGCATCGCGCTTGCGGCTGAAGGCATCCCAGCGCGCATCGTCGACCAGGCCCATCTTGCGCCCCTCTTCCGTCAGGCGCATGTCGGCATTGTCTTCCCGCAGCTGCAGGCGGAACTCTGCCCGGCTGGTGAACATGCGGTAGGGCTCGGTCACCCCCTTGGTGATCAGGTCATCGACCAGCACGCCCAGGTAGGCTTCATCACGGCGCGGCGTCCAGGGGCCTTCGCCCCGGCATTGCAGTGCAGCGTTCAGTCCGGCAAACAGGCCTTGGGCTGCCGCTTCTTCGTAGCCGGTCGTGCCATTGATCTGGCCGGCAAAGAACAGGCCCTGGATCTGCTTGGTCTCAAAGCTGTTCTTCAAGGAGCGCGGGTCGAAGTAGTCGTACTCGATCGCATAGCCCGGGCGCAGGATGTGGGCGTTCTCCAGGCCCTTCATGCTGCGCACCAGTTCGTACTGCACGTCGAACGGCAGGCTGGTCGAGATGCCGTTGGGATAGTACTCGTGGGTGGTCAGGCCTTCGGGCTCCAGAAAGATCTGGTGGCTTTCCTTGTCGGCAAAGCGGTTGATCTTGTCTTCCACGCTTGGGCAGTAGCGCGGCCCTACCCCTTCGATCTTGCCGGTGAACATCGGGCTGCGGTCAAAGCCGCTGCGGATGATCTCGTGCGTGCGCGCATTGGTGTGGGTGATGTAGCAAGACATCTGCGCCGGGTGCATCTCTGCATTGCCCATGAAGCTGAACACCGGCAGCTGGCCTTCGTTGACGCCGCCGGGCATGCCGTCGCCCGGCTGGGTTTCGCACTGGCTAAAGTCGATCGAGCGGCCATCGATGCGCGGCGGGGTGCCGGTCTTCAGGCGCCCCTGGGGCAGCTTCAGCTCTTTGAGACGCGCCGACAGGCTGACCGCTGGCGGATCACCGGCACGGCCGGCGGCATAGTGGTTCAGGCCCACATGGATCTTGCCGTCCAAAAAGGTGCCCGCCGTCAGCACCACGGTGCGGCTGCGAAAACGGATACCCACCTGGGTGACGGCGCCCACCACGCGGTCGCCCTCCACCATCAGGTCATCGACCGCTTGCTGGAACAACCAGAGGTTGGGCTGGTTCTCCAGTGTCTCGCGGATTGCTGCCTTGTACAGGATGCGGTCGGCCTGGGCACGGGTGGCGCGCACGGCCGGGCCCTTGGAGCTGTTGAGGATGCGGAACTGGATGCCACCCTTGTCGGTGGCCAGCGCCATGGCGCCGCCCAGTGCATCCACTTCCTTGACGAGATGGCCTTTGCCAATGCCGCCAATGCTGGGGTTGCAGCTCATCTGGCCCAGGGTTTCAATATTGTGGGTCAGCAGCAGCGTCTTGCTGCCCATGCGGGCAGCGGCCAGCGCTGCCTCGGTGCCGGCATGGCCGCCACCGACAACGATGACATCAAATTCTTGCGGATAGGTATAGGGGGTTTGGCTCATACGGCCTCGTTCCAGGGCTCGCAAGGCAGCTGCCTTGCATGCAGTCATGCCCTTCTGCAGCCCTTTGACAGAATGGCGAATAGTCGGTTTTGCCCGCTATTTTAATGACTTGGGGGTTTACACGCGGTCAGCCGTGTTATTGCGCCGCAGCCACCTGGCTGCAAAGCTTTGTCAAAAGAGATAGCATGGTTTGGCTTTCACCTTTCACTGGAGATTTGTTGATGAAGCTGTATTTCTCTCCCGGCGCCTGTTCGCTGTCGCCCCATATCGCCCTGCTGGAAGCCGGTCTGCCTTTCACCCTGGAGATGGCCAGCACCAAGACCCACCAGCTCAAGGACGGCACCGACTTCTACACGATCAACCCGCTGGGCTATGTGCCGGTGCTGGAGCTGGACAATGGCCAGCGCCTGCGTGAAGGCCCGGCCATCGTGCAGTACATCGCCGACCAGGCGCCCGCCTCCAAGCTGGCTCCCGCCAACGGCACCTTCGAGCGCTACCAGCTGCAAGAGTGGCTGGGCTTTATCGGCACCGAGATCCACAAGGGCTTCTCGCCGCTGTTCAACCCCAATATGCCCGACACCGTCAAGGACATGGCCCGTGGACAAGTGCTTAAGCGCCTGACCTGGGTGGATGCGCAGCTGGCCGGCAAGGAATTCCTGATGGGCGCGGACTTTAGCGTGGCGGACGCCTACCTGTTCACCGTCTGCGGCTGGAGCAAGTTTGTCGGAGTCGACATCAGCGGCCTGCAGAACCTGGCTGGTTTCCTGCAGCGCGTGGGCGCCCGTCCTTCGGTGCAGAAGGCCATCGCGGACGAAAAGCAGTAAGCGCAGCTTCGGCCCAGGAATGCTGTTTCACGTGAAACACATCCGGGCCGGTGCAGTTCTGATGGCTTGTTCCTGGCGAAAGACCCTGCTCTTGACCTTCACACCGTGTCAGCTTTCAAGATCAGGCCATCAACCACAGGAAAAGGAAACTCTGATGCAAAACACCTTCCAAGTCCAAGGCATGACCTGCGGCCACTGCGAGCGTGCCGTCACCCAGGCTGTGCAGCAGCTCGACGCCCAGGCCAAGGTAGCGATCGACCGCGCCCAAGGCAAGGTGGTGGTCGAGTCCAGCCAGCCCGCTGACAAAATCGCAGCGGCCATTGCGGCCGAAGGCTACCAGGTCCAATAAGCATGGCCAGCCCGTCACGCAAGCCTGCCGCTGAGCAGTCCATCGCCTGGCCGGTGTCCATCAGCCAGGCAGCCCAGCTGGCGGGTATTTCTGCGCGCATGGCGCGCCACTATGAGTCGCTGAACCTGCTGCCCCATGTGCACCGCACCGACAGCGGCTACCGGCTGTATACCCAGTCGGATGTGCATACGCTCTCCTTCATCCGCCGCAGCCGCGATCTGGGCTTCTCGATGGAGGAGATCGAGAACCTGCTCAATCTCTGGCACGACAAGCAGCGCGCCAGCAGCTCGGTCAAAGAGATTGCGCAAAAGCATATTGGCGCCTTGCGCGAGCGCATTGCCGCGATGAAGGCGATGGAGCGCTCGCTACAGGCGCTGGTGCACAGCTGCCACGGCGACCAGCGCCCGGACTGCCCTATTCTGGACAGCCTGTCCGACCCGCATGCCGACCCTGACGCAGCCAGCTGCTGCAAGCACTAAAGCCCTGTCCAAGCATTGCACAGGCATAAAAAACGCGCTCCTGGGAGCGCGTTGTCGTTTCTGCGGTTGGCCCAGATCAGAAAGGGCTGGAGTCCGGATCCTGGTCCACCGGTGCCGATTTGGGGCCGGTCTGCATACCGCCAGGCTTGCCAGACGCCTGGAATGGCTTGGCAGCACCTACCCCCTGGCTGATCGGCTTGGCGGGCGCAGCAGCCCCTTCCAAGGCCGCTGCGGCGGGTTTGTCGCCCCGGTCGGGCAGCTGGCCCAGTTCGGTGCGGCCTTCGCCGCCCAGCGCCTGGATCAGATCCGGAATCAGCTGGCTGAACTCCCCGGTGGCAATGGCCACATCGGCATCAAAGCCGCCATCCTCACTGGCCCCTTCCATCACCACATCGAGCAAGGCCACCTTCTTGAGCTGCAGGCCCTCGGTCAGCACAAAGCTGACCCGGTCATCCCAGGTCAGCGCCAGCTTGGTGGGCAGCTTGCCCTGGTCGATATGCTCGCGGATCTCGTCGATGCCCAGCGGATGGCGGGCATAGCGCACCACGGCCTTGGATTCATCGGCGCTCTTGAGCTCGCACTCCTGGTCAATGCTAAAGCCCGCCGGCGCGTCGTAGCTGTGCAGCCAGGCAGACATCGCCCCCTGGGGGCTATTCTGGGTGTCGATCAGTGCCACGGCAAAGCCGGGCGATGCCTCCACCAGCATCGTGATCACTTCGTCGGCACGGCCCTGGCTGCTGGTGTCCAGCACCAGGAGGCGCGCCTGCGGATCAATCCAGATCCACAGCCCGCCCTGCTTGGTAAAGGCCATTGGCAGCAGATCGAGCTTGCACTCGTCCTTGAGCTCCTGCTTTTCCTTCTTGCCGGGTTTGCGGCCTTCCTGGGCTTCGATATGGGCGAGCTTTTCATCCACCTTGCGGTTGAGCACGCTGGCGGGCAGCATCTTGCTCTCGCTCATCAGCCGCAAGATCCACTGGCCTCCTACCGACTCGACCATCGCGCCGTGCTCCTCGCCGCGCGGAGGCACCCAACCGGTGGATTTTTCCTGGGTGGCACCGCACTGCTCAAACTGCTGCTTGGCCAAGGCCGTATCCAGCGCGACCAAATCCGGCTGCCAGGTTTCGGAGATGCGGTAAAAAATCATGTTCTTGAACATGCCATTCCTTTGTTCTGGGGGGCTGCAGTCTTGCGCAGCAGCCCTTTAAAAAACACAAGCGGCCCTGGTGTGCCGCACTGATCTGCTGTCCATTGTGCCGCGAATCGGGCCCGCCCCAGAGCGATGCAGCGGGCAAAAAGCCGGGGTTTGGACTTGTTGACCCAGGGGGCCAGCAATACACACAATCCCCAGCCCAACAACCAAAATTGCTAATTCTTTACACAGCCATACCGGCCAGTGACGGGGCTATTACATGGCAGGCGGACACTGCAGACATCGCACAAGACATCACAACCCGGAAAGGAACCACCATGTCTCTCTTGCAACGCAGCGCCATCGTGACCGCCATGCTGGCCAGCCTGTCGGTTTCCAGCTTTGCCCAAACCCCGGCTGCCCCCGCAGCAGCCCCCACCACACAAAGCGCCCCCGCCCCAGCCAAGAAGGCCCATGGCCCCGAAGCACGCGAGGCCCACATGGCCAAACGCATGCAGGCACTCAAGGCCTCGCTCAAGCTCAATGCCAGCCAGGAAGCCGGCTGGACCAGCTACATGGCAGCGGTCAAGCCCCAGCGCCCAGCGCCGGGCGACCGCCCTGAGCGCCCCGACTTTGCCAAGATGACCACGCCGGAGCGCATTGACGCGATGGCCGCCATGCATGCCAAACACCAGGCGGCAATGGACCAGCGCAACCAGGCCACCAAGGCTTTCTATGCCAGCTTGACGCCTGAGCAGCAAAAGACCTTTGATGCAGAAACCTTGAAGATGCATGAGCGCCGCGGACGCGGCCCGGACGGCAAGGGCCCGCATGGCCAGCGCCATCAAGGCCCAAATCCGAAACAGACTGTTCCGCCGATGGACAGTAAATAAGGCCGGAGCGCTCCTGCGCCCTTGGATCGCTCTCTCCATCCCCTCCTGCGCAGCCTCACACGCTGCGCTTTTTTGTGTCCGTCAATGTCCTTGGCGGCGTCAGCGGTTGCATACAGACAACATCCTGCTTTTGCTGACAGAAGTGCCTGTAGTCCAGGTGTAACATTATTTAATGCAATACCGCCCTCTCCTCTCCGCTCTCGGCTTGTGCGCGCTGACTGTCTGGAGTGCCTCTGCCCAAGCGCAGTTTGCCGACAAGCGCAACAGCCCCACCCTGTACTTGCAAGCAGGGGTTGCCGAGCGTGATGCACGCAGCGTCACCATTGGCTCCACGATCCCGATGGACTGGAAGACCTATTGGTGGGGCCATGCAGTCACCGCCCACTGGGACATGAGCCTGTCCGCCTGGAACTCCGACCGCATGGAGCAAGAAGGCAGCCGCACCATTGCGGTGGTGGGCCTCGTGCCCACGATGCGCTTTCACAGCAAGAGCCAGTACCCCTGGTTTGTTGAAGCGGGCCTGGGCGGTTATGTCTCCAGCAAGCTCTACGAAAGCCGCGACAAGCGCTTCTCGACCGCCTTCAATTTTGGCACCCATATCGGTGTGGGCTACTTCACCGGCATGCGCCGCGAGAATGAATGGTCGGTTCGTCTGGAGCATCTGTCCAACGCCTCGATCAAGCGCCCCAACCCTGGCGAGAACTTTGTGCAGCTGCGCTACGCGCGCCACTTCTGATCGCCCCATAACCCCCCTCTTCCCCTTCATACCGCCGTCTGGCGGTATTTTTTTGCCTGTATGAGGGGTTATGGGCTGGATGCGCCGTTCGGGGCTCTAGACAGCCTTAGCGGCGCTTGAGAGGCTGGCAGAGTGGAATGAGGTACAGGCCAGAGGTGCTGCGGCAAGGAACCATGCTAGAGACTGTATAAAAACACAGCTATGGCGAATGAGGGCCCAGGTCCTTGATCCATTGCGCAACCAAAGCGTGCTGAAGACACCATGGCTGTAGAAAGCTCACACGGCCATGCACGGCCCGCAGAGACGGTTTAAGCCATCCTTGGCCCCAACCACTCCCAACCCTCCTCCGCCCTCTCTACCCAGCTCCAGTCAAAGCCTGGGCAGCCTCCAGCAGCTTGGTGGACGGATCTGCAGGGCCGGCCTGGCAATCCGCTGTGATGCGTTCCCTACTGCGCAGCGACACCGAGATGGCAGCGGCACCAATCAATACCGCCTTCTCATCCGGCCATATGCCTGCAAAGCGGCATCCGCACTCGCCACGCCTATCCAAAAGTATAGCGAACACCTATGCAAGGCTGTGCATTTGCGCACAGGGACCCTCTCTGTGTGATCGAGCTCGGGGTCAGAGCAACAGCGCTGCCACCAAGTACTCCAAGGTCTGAGATGCCCTCGTCCATAGGGGAGAAGGATTCTGAGGTGATGTGCTGCGTATTTTGAGAGCTGCTCTGCCCCGCTCCCTTCTTGCAAAACGCCTTGACATTTCACAGTCTGAAAAATTTCAACATATGAAACTTTGCCGAGCTTGCCTTTGGTTTTTCTTTTATTTTCTTTAAAAGAATAGTAGATAGTAGTAGAAGGGCCCCACCATCTGTGGATAAGTGCATTAAGACCAGAACATTCAATTGCTTGAAATTTTTCTAACCATGTTGATGGTACCCCTCCATGGTTGTCACTGCAAAGTGGATAAGTAGAACTCGTGGGATATTTCTGTGGATAAGTTGATTTGTGCGTCTTCATTATCCACAGTCATTCTGCAGGCTTGAATTTGAATCAAGCTATTGATAAATAATGAATTATCCACAAATACCCGGCCATCAGCACAAAATGGCCGTGCGGATTGCGTTGCTGTGCGTAGGAAAGCCTGCCACGCAAATATTGCCCACAGGGCCTAGGCAGGAATCCGCTTCTTTAGCTGTCTGAACTATTTGCCATCAAAGCTGTGGATAAGTTTTTTATGCTTATAAAACAAATAGCTGCCTTGCTATTGCACTGTGTACACGGGGCGCTATTTCCGGTGCATGCTAGTAGTGCAAGTTCTCCATTTGGTGTTTGTCTGTGGATAACTAAGGAGTTATTGTTGGTTTGTTCCTAATGTTACCCACAGATCTTTTGGGGTGTGCTACGTCGTGTCTGGATCAGAGGACGAGATGGGCGGGTGTCGATTCGGGACAATGTTGAATAAAAACAATGTCTTGTAGATGCCTAAAGGACAGGCTGGGCATGCATAGCCATATGCCAGGCGCCGGCTTTTAAGCAAAACCCACGTTTGCCAGGCCAAAAAATCTGCATGTGCAAAACCAGCGCTGCAGCCTCATCTGCGCTGGCATCTGTACGACCCACACCCCACCATGCCGGCCGCAGCCGTCCGAGCTGTTCTTGCCTGTGGACATCCCGCTTGCATGGGCGTCGGGGCCTCGCGCTGGGTTCGCTATCCAGCGTTAAAACTTGCCGCGCTCGCTGGTTGTCAGCATGGTTGCACTCCGATCTCTAGCCCGGTAAGCGTCTTTTACGCTCCGGCTTTTCCAGTTGATCCAACGACGCAGTCAACGGTATTTGCCAGGCCCACCAGGCTTGGCGCGGTCGGCGTGCTTTCCGAAGGGTGGTGGGCGTAGATTCCTGGGCTGTTCACGCAATGCCTTGGCTCGACCGGCTATGGCGAACGCCATGGGTAGCCAATAAGCAAATCCGGGGCGGGCCTTCCGATATCAGAGCGAAGCGACAGATGGTGCTGGGTCAATTTCTGCCATTGGCCCAGTGCCTGGCTTCTGGTGTGGCGATGGGGACCTGCGGCATTTCAAACGAAACGGAACCACGGCTTTGACCCGCCATCCAGAAAGCCAAAATTCCAATTTGAATAATTCAAATAAACTGAAATTAGAAGCGACTCAATTCAAATCACCAGCAATGAAAGAGTGTAGAGCTGTATGGATAAATGCTGATTTTTTATGCAAAATGGATAAAGAGCCACCATGTCTTTTCAACAAGTTATCCTTTATGCACTTGTGCATAATTTTCCATATCATGATAAATTTCACGATATGAGAGTTCGTGTCTTGAGAGTTATGCACATTGCGGCATAAACAGCCTCCCTCTACGATGGCGCAAATTTGTGGATAAGTAAAGGACTTATGCGGTAAAACGACAGACACCTGCTTGTGCTGAACTTATCCACAATTCCACCCAATTGGAGATCTGCGGCATGCATTGTGGATAAGTTGGCCTATGCATCGTCTGGTTATTCACAAAAAAAAGGCTGTTTGTTGTTTGAAACAAGTCATTTGCATATTTATGCACAGGGAAGCACGAATAACACTCAGCCATAGACTTGCTTAAAAAATAGGCGAGAATAGCTAGAAATTTGTGGAAAAATTTGTGCATAAGTCTCTATGGATGTTGAGACCTCTCGTGCCAGCAATGCGGAATGATTGCTGAAAATTGCTAGCTATTTGGTGATATATGGAGCAGATATCGCTAGGTTGACGCGATGAAGTCCCTTGAGAATGACGGTTGGAAAAAGTGCATGGATCTGTGGATATCTTTCTGCCAACGGAAAAAGGCAGAGAAATTTGTCACATGTGCATAACTTGTGCACGAATCCATCGATTGAACGCATGAAGATATCCACTGGTTTTTGAACACCTGATCGTCCGGTCTGCGCGGGGCATTCCGCGGATTTGAATGCCCGCCATTCCGCATTGGCTTGTGCGCGGCCGGGCGTTCAAGCTTGTTGCAGCTCTGTGGGCGGTGTGGAACGGCGGAGGGCCGTTGGAGGAGGGCGGGTACCAGCAGCGGGGGACGCAGGCGCTGTTCTATGTCTGCCTTGCGTTCTGCCCTGGGTTTTGTGCAAGCGCAGCGATGCGCGCTGAAGCGTGATAAGAGTCGCTAACACGACCCAGCAAACCGAAGGTTTGCGGTTGAGACTAGGCGCCAAGCCGCAGGCAGTACAGACGTACGACAAGGCTTGGTAACGACGTATCAAGGGTTGTGTTGGCGACTCTAAGTGCCCCTGCCCTGGCGGCTGGGCGCTGGATGCAGATTGCGGGGCATGCGCAGCACGGGCGCTTACCCAGCCAGCCCGGCGCTGATTGCGTGTCCGTCTGGTTTGCGGCTGCCTCTCGCGAACGGGTGCGCTGCAGCTGCCTACAGCGCGTCTCCCGCGCTGCAAACCACGCATCTGCTGGGACAAAGGCCGTGAAAACAGCAAGCCTCAGACGCAAAAAAGCACCGCCAGGCGGTGCTTTGCTCAGGAGGATGGGCGGATTTGGCCCGTCTCAGCGCTTAGGCTTCGACATCCTCGTCGGTGCCCGTGCGAATGGTTTCGCGGTTGCTCTTGTCGCGCATCTTGGCGATGTCGGTGTCCAAAGCACGGTGCAGTTTTTCCAGTGCTGCGTTGAAGGCTTCGGCGACCTTTTCGGCCTCGGCGTTGACGGCCAAAGGTTGGCGGCCGGTGGCACGTGTTTCCATCACACAGCGCTTGCCTTTGCCGCCGTTTTTCAGGGCGTCCACATCGGTGAGGTAAACCTCCACCCGGGTCACATATTCGCGGAAGCGCGAAAGCTTGTTTTGTACCTCGGTTTGTGCCCATTGGGAGAGGGATTCTCCGCCTTGAACATTGTCACCAGCGTGCACTTGAACTTGCATGGATGTGCTCCTTTCTCGAACATGCTGGGCGGCAGCCCAGCTATAGCAACCGGATGCAGCGAAGGCCATCGCCTTGCGGCACCTTGTTGATCACATCCTAACTCGCAAAACTGCAACAAAGCCTGCGACATGGTCAATATGCGTAAAAGCCCTGAGAAAGATCAAGCGTCCTACAGCCGGCTGGGTGCGCACTCGGACGGCGGGGCAGGGCGGCGGTTGGCTTGAAACGCGGCAAGCCATCCCCATTGGCCGGTCATCGCAGCCGCGCAGTGCGAGGCCTAGGCTGCTGCAAATTTTGCAGCGGACAAGCGATACAGCACATGGGCGCGCAAGGGGTGGCCTTCCGGCAGGTTAGGGTGCTCAAAGTCCCCCGCCTGGTCGCGCTCCATGCCCAGGCGCTGCATCAGCGCTTGCGATGGCAGGTTGCTGGTGGTGGTGAAGGCGACGATTTCAGCCAGCTGCAACTGGCCAAAGCCTACGGCGAGCGCTGCCTGCGCGGCCTCGGTGGCCAGGCCCTGGTGCCAGGCATGGCGTGCCAGCCGCCACATGATTTCGACGCAGGGAGAAAAAGGCAGCTCGGCCTGGGGCACATGCAGACCGACGATGCCGATAAATTGCTGGTCCTCCAGCCACTCCACCGCCCAGACGCCCCAGCCGCGCTCGGCCATCAGCGCTTCGCAGCGGTCGGCCATCGCGTCGCTCTGCGCCCGCGTCAGCGGCGCGGGAAAGTAGCGCATCACCTCGGGGTCCGCCGTCATCTTGGCAAAGGCCTCCCTGTCCTGAGGCTGCCATTGGCGCAGCTGCAGGCGGGCGGTTCGGGGCTCGATCAGGGTGGTCATGGGGTAGCAGCTCCAATGAAAAAGCGGCCTGCACGCAAGGCCTTTGCGTGAGCCGCTGGGGTGATCAATAACGCCAAGAGGGCCGTGCACTGCACCGGCCCGCTGCGCGGCAGTATCAATGGTGGTGGCCGTGCGCGCCATGCACATGGCGGTGGGCAATCTCTTCTTCGCTGGCCGCGCGCACATCGACGACCTTGCCGCTAAAGCGCAGCGCCAGGCCGGCGAGCGGGTGGTTGCCATCCAGATGCACTTCCGGGCCCTTGATCTTCTTGACGTAGAAGGCCTGGGGCTCGCCGCGGTCATTGGCGCCGCGCAGCTGGCCGCCCACCTTCACGCCCGGTGGGAATTCGCTCTTGGGGATCACGCGCACGAGGCTCTCGTCGCGCACGCCAAAGGCATCTTCCACCGCCAGATCCACGCTGGTGCTAAAGCCCACGGCCTGGCCTTCAAACGCAGCTTCCACCTTGGGGAAGATGTTTTCATAGCCGCCATGCAGGTAGGCGAGGTTGCCGCTGTCCAGCGGTTTGCCTTGCGCATCGGTCACCTTGTATTGGATGGTGACGGCGCAGTCTTTGGTGATGTTCATGGTCTTGTTCGAAGAGTCTGCCAAAAACGCAAGTGTAGAGGTTCGCACCCGCGGGCCGCCTGGCGCACGTGGATGGCAGGGGCAGCGCCAAGGGTTTGGTAATTGTCATGCAAACGGCTTGCTCTCCTACGGCAGCATGCTGCAGCGCAGCGCGAGACTGGCTATTTGTGACCGCTTTTCCGGTCGAAAGGATGAAGAAATGGTTCAGCAACTCGCAGGCAAGGTGGCCTATGTAACGGGCGCCGCCAGTGGCATTGGCAAGGCCATTGCCGATCTGTATGCGCAGCAGGGCGCCAAGGTGGTGATCGCCGATCTGAAGCAGGAAGCAGCCGAGGCGGCGGCCCAGGATATTGCCAGCAAGGGCGGCACAGCGATGGGCCTTGCTGTTGATGTGACGCAGGAAGACCAGGTCGACGCCTCCGTCGAAGCTGCTGTCAAGGCCTATGGCGGCATCGATATCCTGGTGAGCAACGCCGGCATCCAGATCGTCAAGCCGGTGCAGGACTTTACGTTGCAGGAGTGGCAAAAAATGCTGGCCATCCAGCTCGATGGCGCCTTTCTCACCACCCGCGCCTGCATCAAGCACATGTATGCGCAGGGCCGTGGCGGCAGCATCATCTACACCGGCTCGGTGCATTCCAAGGAAGCCTCCAAGCTCAAGGCGCCCTATGTGACGGCCAAGCATGGCCTCGAAGGCCTGGCCAAGGTCGTGGCCAAGGAAGGCGGCCCGCAAGGTGTGCGCGCCAATGTGATCTGCCCCGGTTATGTGCGCACGCCCCTGGTGGACAAGCAGATCCCCGAGCAGGCCAAGGAGCTGGGCATCAGCGAGGCCGATGTGATCAAGAACGTGATGCTTAAGGATACCGTCGACGGCGAATTCACCACCGTGGACGATGTGGCACGCGTGGCACTGTTCTTTGCGGCATTCCCGACCAATGCGCTGACGGGGCAATCGATGATTGTGAGCCACGGCTGGTTTATGGAGTGATGCCCGCCTGCCCCGCGCCTGCCTACGGGGGCGTATTGCTGGGGTGACAAGACCTGCAGGCAATATCCTTCTGCAACTTGCCGTTTAATGCTGCCAAAACGCTCGAAATTCGGTTTATCCAATTTCTATAGCTTTTGGCCGCCCCCTACATTTGTTACATGGGTTGCAGTCTGCTTTGCACAGCCGACAGGCGGGGAAACTGCTGCTGCCCGACAATGGCGCCTTGGCCAAGGCAGCGGTGCGGACAGCGCGCTGCCGGCCCAGGCTTTGCAGACTTCTTCCATGGCGATCCCCCTTCTCTCCGGTTTGATGAACACCTTGCGCCGCGCAGCGGGCGCCTTGCCCGGGCTGGCGCGGCGGCTGCGCCCCTGGCTGGCCGCGCGCAGCAAAAAGCAATGGCTGCTGGCAGTCGCGGCCTTGCCGGTGCTGCTGCTGCTCTATGTGCTGCTGCTGATTCCGCTCACCCCCTCGATCGGCGATATCCAGAAAAACAAGGTCGAGGCTCCCACCCAGCTGCTGTCGGCCGATGGCAAGGTGCTGGCGCAGTACAAACGCTCCAACCGCGAATGGGTGGCGCTCAAGGACATCTCGCCCAACGTCATCAACGCACTGATCGCGACCGAAGACCACCGCTTTTATGAGCATGGCGCGCTCGATTGGCGCCGCACCTTTGGCTCGGTGCTGCACACGGCGATGGGCCGGCCCCAGGGCGGCTCCACCATCACCCAGCAGTTGGCGCGCAATATGTTCCCCGAGGAAATCGGCCGCGCCCGCTCGCTCAACCGCAAGCTCAAGGAGGCCGTGACCGCCTACAAGATCGAATCGGCCTACACCAAGGACGAGATCCTGGAGACCTACCTCAACACCGTGCCCTTTCTCTACAACGCCTTTGGCATCGAGATGGCCGCACGCACCTACTTTGACAAGCCCGCCCAGAAGCTGAGCGTGCTCGAGGCCGCCACCCTGGTCGGCATGCTCAAGGGCACCAGCTACTACAACCCCGTGCAAAACCCCGAGCGGGCCCAGCAGCGCCGCAACACCGTGCTGGCGCAGATGAACAAGCACGGCAAGCTCAGCGACCAGGATTTTGAGACCCTCAAAAAACGCGGCATCAAGCTGGATTTTGAGCGCCAGGACGAGGCCGTGGGCATGGCGCCGCATTTTGCGCAGGCGCTGCGCAAGTGGCTGATCGAATGGGCCGATGCCAACGACTACAACATCTATGCCGATGGCCTGGTGGTGCAGACCACCATCGACTCGCGCGTGCAGCAATGGGCCAACCAGGCCGTGGTGCGCCAGGGCCGGCAGCTGCAGGTGACCGCCAATGGCCTGTGGAGCAACCGCAACCAATGGACCGCCAAGAACCCGCTGGTGCAAAGCTTTGTGCGCGAAAGCGCCGTCTACCGCCAGGCCGTGGCCGATGGCCAGGACAAGGACGAAGCGTTGCAGCGCCTGCTGGCCGATGCCGACTTCATGGCCAACCTGCGCCAGGACAAGGTGCGCGTGCAAGTGGGCTTTATGGCCATGGACCCGCGCAACGCCCATGTGCTGGCCTGGGTCGGTAGCCGCGACTTTGCCATCGACCCGTTTGACCATGTCTCGCAAGCGCGCCGCCAGCCCGGCTCCACCTTCAAGCCCTTTGTCTATGGCGCAGCGCTGCAGGATGGCGCGCTGCCCACCGACCAGCTGATGGACGAGGCCGTGCGCATTCCGCTGGGCGGCGGGCAGTTCTGGCGCCCCACCGATGGCGGCCCGCCCTCCGACCAACCGATGACCCTGGCCGATGGCCTGGCCTATTCCAAGAACACCATCACCGCCCAGGTGATGGCCAAGGTGGGGCCCGCCAAGGTGGCCAAGCTGGCGCGGGCGCTGGGTGTGCGTGACAGCAAGCTCGAAGATGTGATGTCGCTGGCGCTGGGCACCAGCCCGGTCACCTTACAAGAGATGGTGACCGCCTATTCCACCCTGGCCAATGGCGGCGGCTACCGCGCACCGGTCATGGTCACCCGCATTACTGACCGCGAGGGCAAGGTGCTGGCCGAGTTTGAGCCACCCGCGCCAGAGCTGGCACTGGACAGCGGCGTGACCTATGGCCTGATCGACATGATGCGCGGCGTCATCACCAAGGGCACGGGCCGGGGTGTGGCGCGCTATGGTGTCAGCGGCGACTGGGTGGGCAAGACCGGCACCACGCAAGACAATGCCGATGGCTGGTTCATGCTGGCGCACCCGGACTGGGTGGGCGGCGCCTGGGTCGGCTTCAACGACAGCCGCGTGCAGCTGAACGACTACTGGGGCCAGGGCGCCCACAGTGCACTGCCTGTTGTGGCCGAGGTGGCCGCCGCATCGCAGCGCGCCAAGCTGGTGCAGGCACAGGCCCGCTTCGAGATGCCCGCCGAGAACAACACCTTTGTGCAGCGCCTGCGCAGCTGGATGCTGGGCTTTGGCGACAACAAGCAACCGGTCGATCCGTTTGAGCAGCCGCCTGCGATGCAGCCGCTGCCCGATCGCGGCAACCCCGGTGATGCGCCCGTCATCGACGACCCCGAAGCCCGGCCCATCGGCCAGGGCGGCGCAGGCCCGCGCGGCCCGAGTGGCGACGGCGACTTCCCCGGATTTCAGAACATCCCCCCTGCCACCCAACAGCCGCAGATGCCTGCGCAGCGCCCGGCCGATCCGAGCCAGCCGCAACCGGGTGTCGTGGTGCCTGGTGCGCCCTCCAACCCTGCGCCGTCCAACCCGGCACCGGCCAGTGCCTCTCCTGCCCCGGCCTTCCCCGGTAGCGCCAGCGCGCCGCAGGGCCAGCCCTCGGGCAACCCGCCGCCGATTGAGCGCGGTGTGGTCGTCTCGCCGGTGTCATCTGGTACCGTGGGCCAGCCCGTGCCTACGGCCGATGGCGGCATGGTCTGGCGCCGGGCGACGCCGTCTGGCACGGCTGCGCCGCAATCCGGCAATGCAGGCATTGCCGCCAGCGAGGTCAACTGACCGGGCAGCCTATTTTTTCATCAACTATCAGGAGGATGTTCATGGTCTTCAACCACCGCCGCCAGCCCCGCTGGCTATGGATGCGCGCCGCTTGCCTGGGCGCTGCCATATTGGTATCGACAGCCGCAATGGCCGTGGACAACCCCGATGCCCCCGACCGCCTGGCCGCGTTTGAGCAGCGCATACAGCCGCTGGAGGCCGCCATCGGCAACCAGAACACGACGGCAGACATGCTGCGCGCCAGCAGCGCCTATGCCAAGCAGCTTGATGTGGAGCTGAACCAGACCTACCGCGCGCTGATGGCCAAGGTGGGCGCCACCGGCGCGCAAAAGCTGCGCGCCGCGCAGCGCAACTGGCTGAGCTTTATGACCAGCGAGGCCGCCTTTATCGACGGCACCTGGAACGCCCAGGACTTTGGCAGCGCCTCAGCGCTGTCGCGCAGCGAGTACCGCAACAGCCTGACCAAGGCACGCATCGTCCAGCTGCTGGGCTATCTGCGCGCCTATCCTGAATAATGGATGTGTGCGGTCACTCTTCAATGACTTCATGCACGCCGGAGCTGCCACGCTTCCAGTAGGCCGCTGCCTTGGTCCATTTGGGGTGGGCGCCATGCTCGGCAATCAGCGCTGCACGCAGCGCCTTGGCGGCCGTCGATTCCAGCGCCACCCAGTTGTAGTAATCGCCGGCTGGCGCATCAATCTGGCGCAAAGCCGCTAGCAGCCGCTCGGCATCGCCGGCCGGCTGGCCCTGGCGGTGCACCCAGTGCACCTGCAGATCCGCAGCGCTCTCCAGCGCTTGCTCGTCGGCCGCATCATTCACTTCCACCACCACCACCGCCTGGGTGCCGGCAGGCAGCTCACGCAGGCGGCGCGTGATCGCTGGCAGCGCCGCATCATCACCAATCAGCAGGTGCCCATCAAACGCTGTGGGCACGATAAAGGAGCCGCGTGGCCCCGCAATCCCCAGCGCATGCCCGCTGGCCGCCTGCAGCGCCCAGGCTGTTGCCGGGCCGGCCTCATGCACCGCAAAGTCAATCGCCAAGGTCTGCGCCTGCGCATCGTAAGAGTGGGGCGTGTAGTCCCGCATCGCCTCGCGCATCGCCGGCGGCAGGCCTTCGCTGCCGGGCGGTGGCAACTGCAGCTCGCCATTGGCATCCGGAAACAGCAGCTTCACATGGTCATCAAAGCCCAGGCTGCTAAATCCCGCCAGGTCGGCACCCTGCAAACGGATGCGCAGCATATGCGGCGTCAGCTGCTCCACCGACTCCACCGTGGTACGGCGCAGCTTGATCTCATGGCGTGCCCGCTCAGGCGCACGCGCAGCCAACAGCTCGGGGGAAGGGGAAGTGGGAAGGCTCAGTTGCAAGGGCATGGTGTGTTCAATCCGTGTCTAAGATATATCTTTTATCTTAAATGAGAACCATTCCTGCGGCTAGGGCGGGGTGGCAATCCCTGGTTCGGGTGTGGCTATGGCGGGGGTGGGGTTGTCAAATGGGGGAGGGTGTGCGCAAAGAGCGGAACGAGCCGGCAGTGATGCGATGGTTTCAGATGGGCTCGGACGCGTTGCCTGGACGTGCACCCTGAGTGCACGGTTTCAATGGCTTGATCTTGGAAAAGGGATGACTGCAAACGACCCAAAGCGGGCATTCGACAGGCGAGATGACTGCTCGACAGTGATCATTGTCGGATGCGTCGCGGCTGGCTCGTTCAGTGAAGCCAGCCATTTCGAGTGGTACAGCAAACTTCGCACCAGGTATGGTTAAGGTGCTTGACTAGGAAGGCAATTAGATCTTACGAGCGCGACGCCGACGGCTGATCACATCAGGGGTGCACACCCGTCTCCACACAGCGCTTACCGGGTCAGTTGTCGCGTTCGTCGTCTCGCACAAGCATACGGTCCATCAAGTCGATCAGCTTATCGCGATCGGCCGAGTCCCATTGCGCGAAATGAGCCTCCATCCAACGACGACGCACCAGATGGATCTTCTCCATCATTTTTTGCCCCTCGGTGCTCAAGATGAGATGGCGAGACCGTTGATCTTTGGGGTCGCTTACTCGGACAAGCAGGCCCAGCTTTTCTAACTTCACGATCTGGCGACTGACGGTTGAATGGTCGCGTCCGACAAGATTGGCCAACTCTGCAACGTTAGTGTTCTTGCATATCGAAACACGCGACAGCAAGGGAAAGAGCGCACGATCAAGCTTTACTCCGGACAAGTCGAGTAGGCGTGTGTCTACATCAAACCTACTCACGAGGTCAGAGATTGTGATCAAGGAACGGTGGAGGCGATCTGTCCAGTGCATATGGATGTATTTTGCATGCTTTTATTGACACCCGATAGCCACATGGCTACATTATTTGCATGCAAAATACACACATATGAAGGATTGAATGACTCAAATTCTCATCATCGGCGCAGGCCCAACAGGGTTGACTCTCGCCATCGAACTACTACGTCGCAATGTCGAGGTCCGCATCGTCGATGTAGCCAATGAATATTTCAAAGGTTCGCGAGGGAAGGGCATTCAGCCTCGATCGCTCGAAATGCTCGACTTCATGGGTATCGCTGACGAAGTGATGGCGAGCGGTACGCTCTATCCATACATCAAGCTTCATCTCGGGCCTTTCGGGATAAAGGCATGGTCACTCGGCACTCGTCACGCCGCGACGGAAGATCGACCATTTCCTAACTTGATCATGTTGGAGCAGTGGCGGACAGAGGAGATTCTGCGAGCCAAGGTAGCTTCTTTGGGGGGTAAGGTGGAATTGGGTGCAGGCATCAAAGCGCTTCATCAGAATGAGAAACACGTAACAGTTACTCTGACCAACGGAGAGGCTGTGGTTGCAGACTACGTTGCTGCCTGCGATGGTGGGCGCAGCACGACGCGTGGACTGTTGGGCCTTAGGTTGATAGGAGCGTCCGTGGATGAAGGAGTCAGTGTCGTCGCCGATGTCGAGATGCCGGACCTCGACCGGAAGTTTTGGCATGCATACCCGCTTCGCAGGGGCGGGATGCATTCGTTGGCCCCACTCCCCGGTGGTCAGCTATTCCAACTGCAGGCCCCAGCGGCGATTGCCGCTGATAGCCTGGAGCGTGGCATCCAGCGCCTGACAGGAAAGAGGGTAAATCGTGTCGTGTGGCAATCAAACTACCGCCATCAGACCCGTATGCTCGATCAGTATCGTGTCGGGCGGGTCTTGATTGCAGGGGATGCAGCCCATGTCCATCCGCCGTCGGGAGGGCAAGGTCTCAATACCGGATTGCAAGACGCCTGCAATCTTGGATGGAAGCTGGTCTCTGCGATCAGGACCGGGGACGCGTCCATTCTGGACAGCTATGAAGCAGAGCGCTTGCCAGTTGCGGCATCTGTCCTTGACATGACTAAAGCGCTACACACCAGTGTGTCGAAATCTCGGGGCGATCGTACCAACCAGCTAGGACTCAGCTACAACGATGGCCGGTTGTCAACAGGCGTGACTGTAGGTGACCTCAAACCTGGAGATCGCGTTCCCGACCAGCGGCTGGCGGATGGTTCTCGCTTGTTCGAAACTATGCGTCATGGCGGGGCTACGCAACTCATGCGCCCCGATCTCAACCATGTTCTCATCCGTCCGGATGGGTACGTTGCTGAAGTAACTGCAAAATCTGTTCGCAGTTACCACGGGCATGAGGTTGTTCAGGTTGAAGCTGCTCGCGAAAAGCAACCAATACCTAAGGAGTCATGATTGTCATCCGGCGCCTGCTATCCAGCTCAAGCCGGCGTCAGTTTGTCTAAGTGAAACACCCTGAAGTTGCCAGACGCCTGCGACCGGATCTGGCCGGTTGGCAACTGTCGCTGTTCGACCCATCGGCGACATTCCAGCCCGGAGATTGGACGACGCGATAGCGTACTCTCGGTGCTGGTCTGAACAAAACCGGCGGCGTCCCGAGATTCTTTGAATACTTTGCTCGTCGGGTGTTCACCACTGGCTGCTCTTGGTCCTCCGGCTCTCTCTCGACCTGTCAGAATGGGGGCGTTTAAGGAGCAAGACAGTGAAGTGGATCACCGCGTTCGACTTGAATCAATGGGCGGCCCGTACGACGGCCAGGCTCGCTTTTCCATCCTTAGTCGCCGATCTGATCCGGGCCTCGGCTGACGACATCAACGGATTTCGTTTTCCAAACGGAGAGATGGGTCAGATTCCGGGCCTTGATGGTGACCTGGACGTCGATGACGCCATGCTGCCGTATGTGCCTGCAGGTCGTTCCGTCTGGGAGTTCGGCACGAACGCAGATGCCATATCGAAAGTAGAAGACGACTACAAAAAGCGGACTCGCCAGTTTTCTCCTGAGCAGCGCGCCGAGTTGACGTTCGTCTTCGTGACGCCACGGTCGTGGAAGAACGGCCTCAAGAAGATCTGCGAGTGGGTCGACGAGAAGATGGCAGTCGCAGAGTGGAAAGATGTCCGGCTTATCGATGGCGCCCAGCTTGAACATTGGCTCGAGATGCACCCTGGGGTCGCTGCTCACTGGGCGCGCAAGGAACTCCAGCTCACGCCGAGCATTGGCGCGCGAAGCACCGACGAGTTCTGGCAGCAATTCTCGAGTCGGTTCGATCCACCGCTCACCGAAGACGTCGTACTTTGCGCGCGTCAGCTGCAGGCCGAGAAGTTGGTGAATGCTCTCCTGCGAGGCGAGTCCAAGGTATTCCTCGCCGCGGACTCGTCCGACGAAGTCATTGCCTTCGCCGTTGCCGCGATTCGACGTGCCGACGCTGCAAAGCGTTCATACCTGGAGGCGCGCGCGATCATCGTTGATACCGCCGAGTCTGCCACGCAGCTCGCCTTCAACGAAGGTCTCATCTTCCTTCCTCGCGGATCAGCCCGAAACGAGGTGGGCATGTTGGCGATCAAGGGGCCGACTGTCGTCAGCGCCGGTGCTGACGAGCCCCGCGGCAAGTTCGACATCTTAGAGCGACCGTCGACACTTGCCATGGGGCAAGCGCTGATGACCATGGGAATAGAACAGGACGCAGCCATGGATCTCGCTCGCAAGTGCAACCGCAGCATCGCTGTTCTGGCTCGCCGGATTCCGAGCGGGTCGCCTGGCAAGCCGGAATGGATTGGCGATACAGAAGAACTGATTCCGGCGCTGCTGGCTGGGGGCTGGGACACCGCCCACATGTCGGACAAGGCAGTCCTTCAAAAGCTTGCGCGGAAGGATTCCTACGACGCCGTCGAGAAGCCGTTGCGGACACTTCGAAAGTTGACCGACCCACCAATCGACCGGGAGGACAGTGTCTGGAAGGTGAGAGCCCCGGTGGACGCGTTCACCTATATCGGTGAGCACCTGGGGGAAGACGATCTCAGGGCCCTCGCCGAGATGGCAACTGAGGTCTTCGGCGAGATCATCGCGCCCCCGAAGCCTGGTGAGCTCTTTAAGCAGAGCAGCCAGCGTACTCAGACGTACAGCACTTGGCTTAGAGACGGGCTCGCCACCACACTGCTGCACATCGCTGTGCTGAGTGACCTCGTTGACCTCAAGATTCCGGGTAAGACTCCTCAACAGTTCGTCAGTGAAATCGTTCGGAAACTCCCCGGGCTTCACTCCGACTGGCGTCTCATGGCCAGCTTGCGCGACAACCTGACGTATCTGGCGGAGGCAGCCCCCGATTCTTTTCTGGACGCCCTTGAGCAGCTGCTTGAGGGCGACGCCACCGGTATTCACACGATTTTTTCAGAGGGCGACGACTTTCTGTCGCCAACGAGCCCTCACGTGGGCGTCCTTTGGGGACTGGAGCTCCTCGCCTGGGACCCGGCTAACCTACTGCGCGTGAGCGAGGTGCTCGCCCGCCTGGCCTCAGTGGATCCCGGCGGGAAGCTCCAGAATCGCCCGGTGAATTCTCTACGGGACATCTTCCTAGCTTGGTCGCCGAGTACGAACGCAACGGCCAAGCAACGTCATGCTGTTCTGGTGAGCATCGTTCGTGACTTCCCCGACATCTCGTGGGAGCTGCTGGTGAAGCTTTTGCCGGGCAGCAGCACTCACACATTCTCGGGGCAGAAGCCGCTGTTTCGTGAAGCGGGTGGCTCTAATGTCGAGGAACTTACCTACGGTGTCGTGTGGGGAAGCCAGAACGACGTGGTAAAGCTTTCCATCGAGCAAGTCGGAGACGACGCCACCCGATTGGCGACGCTTATCGGCCAGCTGAACAAAGTTCCACAGGAGTCTTTCAACGCCATCGTCCAGGCTGTCACCAGCTTCCTCGACGGCAAGTCTGACACAGACGGCTACGAGGTGTGGAAGGCGCTCAAGCGAGAGGTTGATCACAATCGAACGTATCAAGACACTGATTGGGCGTTGAGGAGCGAGTCCATCGACAAGCTCGATGCCGTCGTGAAGCGTTTCGAGCCCAAGGACCCACTTCATCTCAATACCCACCTGTTCGACGACTGGATGCCTTACATCGAGGGTGTTCGGGACGGCGACGACAAAGCGGTCGATGCGGCGCGTGAGCGGGCTGTAAACGCCGTCATGAGCTTCGGCGGCGTAGCGGCCGTGGTGGAGCTAGCACAGAAGGTGAAGGTTCCGTATCTCATCACGCCAGCGCTGGAGAAGGTCTTGATAAGCCTCGATGACAGCAAAGAGTTCGTTTTCCGGGCGACCGCAGTAGGAACGCCCGACCTTATCAATCTCGCTTCCTCCGTATCAGGGTGGCGGCTTGAGAGCGCCCTCGATGCCTGGCGCCAGATCCTCATTGACACCGCCGAGGAGAAGGGATGGCCACCAAGAATGCTGGCGCAACTGCTCCTTAACCTTCCCGATGGCGTCAGTTCTTGGGCGCTCGTCGATGGCTTTGGAAGCGAGGTGGCTGCAGCCTACTGGGGTCAGAAGCATTCGTTTGGCCTCAAGGGCTCGGTTGAGGAGTTGAAGTATGCACTAGAGCGTTACATCGCTGCGGGGCGGGCCATTGCCGCGATGGCTGCGGCGCACGGTCGGCTGGACGACGTCGACACCGCAACGTTGCTCGAGATCCTCGAGCAGGCCATCCCTGAGATCAACAATGCGCCCCCCCAGAACACAACGATGACGACGTACTATGTTGAGGCCGTGTTCAAGGCGCTGGACGGTCGCTCGGACGTCACGGACGAGCAGATTGCGGCAAAGGAACACGCCTACCTGCCGCTGCTCGACGAGCGAAAGAAACCACTCAAGCTGCACCGCTTAATCCTTCAACAGCCACAGTGGTTTGTGGACATCATCAAGCTCGTCTTCAAGCCTGCTTCAGGTGAAGCGCCCGAGCTTAGCGAGCTTGACCGGCGTCGCGCGTCCTCAGCTTACCGGCTGCTGAGCAGCATCAAGATTGCGCCTGGGCAAACGGGGAACGACGTGGACGAGAGTCAGGCCACCACGTGGAGCCTCGAAGTTCAGAAACTCGTCGCTGCGGCGGATCGGCTTCGAATAGGCGAACAGTACATAGGCCACGTGCTTGCTCATTCGCCGATGGATCCGGTCGATGGAGGATGGCCTCATCGCGCTATACGGGCGGTCATTGAGAAGGTCGCGAGCGAGGACGTGGAGATCGGCGTTCGCATGGGGCGGCAAAATATGCGCGGCGCGTTCACGAAGTCAATCGGCGAGGGCGGCGGTCAGGAACGCGCTTACGCGGAAACGACACGAAAGTGGGCGGAGCTCGCTTCAGGATACCCGCGGACCATGGCAATGCTGTTCGACCTAGCCAAGAGCTGGGAGGCTTATGCCGATCACGAAGATATCCGTGCAGCGAAAGACAAGCTTAGGGACTGAGCGTCAGATGCCCGCGGGAATTAGCCGCTCCTGCGCCAATTCCCGAGCCTTTGAGACTACCGCCATGCCCTCGTCTGTCACTTGACGGTGCAGTGAGGACAAGGCTATCTAAGGCCGGCTCGGCTACGTTCATGCAATACAAGCGTAGCTGCCAACGTGTAGCCCACCATTTAGGATGAGGCGTCATATTTTGGGTGCCCAAGAGTCGCCTGTCGCCGGTGACCGCTCCTGGCCGATATGTACCATTCAAAGATTACAGCAGATCAGCCATCCGCTTCACTTGCAAGTTTAGGGCTGAGTGCCGCGCAGCACCCATCACCCCACCCCCACCCCCGCATACAACCCCCGCGTAAACGCTTCCTCAAACACCGAATACCCCGACCAATCACTGTGCGCAAAATGCAGGCGACCAGTGCTTGGGGTGGGCAGGGCTTGGAGGCGTTCGCCGTTGATCTGCGTTGGGCGCTTGGCGCTGGTGGCGGGGTGGCCGATGCGGCTCAGTACGGTCTGGGTGCCGGGGCGGGGGATGGCCATCGCGTGGCCGTAGCGCATGACCTCGACCTGGGTGGTTTTTTCGTAGATGTCGGCGTGCGCGCGGGCGAGCGTCGCCAGGGCTTGGTCGCGGGCGGCTTCCCAGCTTTGGGCCAGAAGGTGTTGGCGGGCGGTGCGGGCGCTGGCGCCGGGCTGGTTGCCGCCCAGCGCGCGGTAGCAGGTCAGCACGGTGGGCAGCTGCTGCATGGCATTCAGGCGCTGGTGGCCGGCGTTGACGTAGCCCAGGCCGCCGTGGGCCACATCGTCATACAGCACATTGTCCCAGGCCAGTTCGGCGCCGGGGCGGTCGCGCAGCGGGGCGCGAATGTGCACATTGGTCACCTGCCAAGGCGCCCAGTCCAGCGCCTGCACGGCGGCGCGCAGAAAGTCGGGCGGGTCCTGCACCACATGGGCCGCGATAAAGGTCGGTAGCGCCACGATGCAGTGCGCGGCCTGCCAGCGTTCGATGCTTTGGCTGGCGTGGTTGAAGCTGTCGATCTCCACGCCCTGGCGCGTCTCGGCAATGCGCATCACCGTGTGGCCGCTGTGCAGCCAGCCGGCGGCCTGCACCGGGGCGGTGAGCTGCTCGCTGAGCCAGCCATTGCCCTGCGGCCAGGTCAGCACGCTGTCATGCGCGTCGTCTGGCATGCCTGGCGCTTGAAAGCCGTGGCGGCTGGCAAAGTAGTGCAGGCCGGCCCAGGCCGATACCTGGGCGCAGCCGGCACCAAAGTCGTCCTGGCAGGCATAGTCCAGGTACCAGCGCAGGTGCGGGTCGTCCAGCTGCTGCTGGGCCAGCCAGGTGTCAAAACGGATGGCATCCAGCGCCTGGTGGGCGGGGGCCAGGCCGCCTTGGGCCTGCCAGCTGCGCATGGTTGGCATGCTGAAGGGCTGGGCGCGCATGGCCTGGTCCACCAGCTGGGCAAAGCGCTGGTACTGGGCCAGGGTGCTGGCGGCCACGTCCTGCGTGGGCAGCAGGCCTTCCTGCCATTCGCCATGGATAAAAAGGCGCTCCTGCGGGCTGAAGCACAGGTACTCGTCCTTGTACTGCCAGCGGCCGGCCACGCGCTGGCGCACGCCCAGCTCTTCAAGCAGGTCCTGCACCTCGGGGGCCTGGTCGCCAGGCACCGGCAGGTAGTGGGCGCCCAAGGGGCAGCGCAGGCCTTGCACGGTGCCGCCACGGCTGTTGCCGCCGGCCAGGTCTTCCATCTCCAGCAAGGCCACATCGCTGGCGCCTGCCAGGCGCAAGGCGCGGGCGGCCGACAGCGCGGCAATGCCGCCGCCGGCAATCAGCACCTGCACGCGGTGGGTTCGGCTGGGCGCGGGCAGCGGCAGGCCTTGCGCCAGGCGGTCGCGCATCGCATGGCCGCGCTCCCAGGCCTGGCCTATGAAGCCGCCTTGGATATGGGCAGCGCTGGTGCTGGGGGGGGCGGGCTTGCAGCCGGCCAGCGCGCTGCTGCCAGCCAGCGCGGCGGCGCCCTTCAGGACGGAACGGCGCTGCATGGCTGGGCGGTTCGCAGGGGGCTGGGGGTGGAAGAAGGCCGTCATATCAGTGCGCCACCTTGCCCCATTCGCGCTCATAGGTGTGCACCAGCACCTGGTTGGACAGGCGGTTCACCTCGGTCGGCACCCGCGCCATGTCGGGCGGGAAGTCAAACAACAGCGGCAGGCTGGGCAGGCTCAAAAAGCGCATGCCTTCGGGCAAGGTGCTCGGCAGGCTCCAAGGGCGGCGGCTGGCTATCACAAAGCCCCATTCGCCAAAGCTGGGCACATGGGCGTGGTAGGGCGTGGCCTGCATGCCCACCGATTCGACGGTGGTCACCACGGTCCAGAAACTCTGGCGCGCAATCAGTGGCGAGGTGGTCTGGATCACCGCAAAACCGCTGGCGGCCAGGTGCTGGCTCAGCATCGCGTAAAAGCTGTTGGTGAACAGCTTGCCCACCGCAAAATTGGTCGGATCGGGAAAGTCCACGATGATCACATCGAACACCTCGTCGGCCTTCTGCAGCCACTGGAAGGCATCGGCATTGATGATGCGCACCTTGGGGTCGTTCAAGGCATTGCTGTTGAGCGCCTGCATGCTCGGCACGTTCTTGAACAGGTCGGTCATCTGCGGGTCCAGCTCGACCAGGGTCACCGATTCGACCGAGGGGTACTTGAGCACCTCGCGCACGGCCATGCCGTCGCCGCCGCCAAACACCGCCACCTTGCGCGGTGCGCCAAAGCGGCTCATCACCGGGTGCACCAGGGCCTCGTGGTAGCGGTATTCATCGCTCTGGGCAAACTGCAGGTTGCCGTTCAGGTACAGGCGCGCGCCGCGCTTGCCCTGGGTCACCACAATGCGCTGGTAGGGCGTCGTGCGGGTCAGCACAATCGGTTCCTGGTAGAAGTGGTCCTCGGTCAGCGATGTGAGCCGCTCGGCACCCACCAGGCCGCCCAGCAAGGCGGCAATCACCAGGCCGCAGGCCAGCACATGGCTGCCAAAGCGGCGCAGCTCTTCCTTGAAGAGAAACAGCGCCCACACCGCCACCAAGGCATTCAGCAGGCCAAAGACCAGCCCGGTGCGGATAAGGCCCAGGTGCGGCACCAGCAGCAGCGGGAAGGCCAGCGACACCGCCAGCGCGCCCAGGTAGTCAAAGGTCAGCACCTTGGAGACCAGATCGCGCAGCACCACATTGCGCTTGAGGATGCGCATCACCAGCGGTATCTCCAGCCCCACCAGGGTGCCCACCACCAGCACCGTGCCATACAGCATCCAGTGGAAGGCGCTGGGCACATAGGCGTTGATGATGGACAGCACGGCAGGCAAGGCCCCGCCCACCAGCGCCACCATCAGCTCGATGCGCAGAAAATGCGCCGGCAGCTCGCGCACCAGGTAGCGCGACAGCCAGGAGCCGATGCCCATCGCAAACAGATAGGTGCCGATGATGGTGGAGAACTGCAGCACCGAGTCGCCCAGCAAGTAGGACGCGAGCGCCGCTGCGGCCAGCTCGTACAAGAGGCCACAGGCAGCCACCACAAAGACGCTGAACAGCATCGCCACTTCCAGCGGGCTGGCGCGCCGCACGCCGCTTTCCGGCAGGGCGGCGTGGCCAAACTCCAGCGCGTCATCGCGGCCTAAAGCGCCTTCGGGGCGCGGGCTGGGCGATGCTGGGGGGGAAGCGTTGGCAGAGGGGTTGTCAGGGCTGGAGGTCGACACGGGCGAACAGTGCAGGGACGGTGCCAGGCGCGCGGGCACCAGCAGCGTGGGCTAACAGGGAAAAAGGGCCAATCGCCCGCGCAGATGCCAGGCGCTGCAGCAGCGGCCATCCGTGGCCAACAGCGGTCATCAACGGGCGACAGCGGTAGTGGCCATGCCAGCCGCAGCAGCTGGCGTGGCACGAACGGGTGCTAGCCGATGGCTGCTGCCACGATGATGCTGATGCCCAGGCTCATCGCCGCCACCACCACGCCCAGCGCGAGGTTCTGCTTTTCCACAATCTCGGCCCACATGTCCACGGGGGTGATCTTGTCGATGATCAGAAAGCACAGCCAGAAGACCACCACGCCCACCATGGCGAACAGGATGGAGCCAAAAAACGCCGCAGGGCGGAACCATTCCAAATCCATCACA
Source organism: Comamonas sp. MYb21 (assembly GCF_037479395.1). NCBI lineage: Bacteria > Pseudomonadati > Pseudomonadota > Betaproteobacteria > Burkholderiales > Comamonadaceae > Comamonas > Comamonas sp. MYb21. Next base: position 243,028 of record NZ_JBBGZC010000009.1, read on the forward strand.
ACTCTCTCCTTCGTCAAATGCGCGCCCGGGTTGGGCTCTGCGCAGTGCTGTTGCCAGCCATTGTTTATTTGTGGCTGCCGCCGGAGCTGTAGCCACCCCAGGAACCGCTGGACGACCGGCCGCTGCCCGTGCTGCTGCTGCACTTGCTCACATAGGTCGGGTCGGCGGCCAGTTTGCGCCGCTCCAGCGCAGTATCGCAGCCCTTGGGCCACAACCAGATCAGCAGGAAGAACAGCAGGAACAGGCCGATGATGATCGGCATGCAGCCCAGCTTGGGCACTGAAAAGCTGCTGGTCTCGGGTTTGAACAGCGCCAGCTGGTCGCTCATGCCAAAGGCGGCGGCGACCGACTCGGGCGTCATCTTGCGGCCCAGTGACCAGCTCAGCTCGCGCGCGCTTTGCTCCAGGTTCAGCAGCTGCGCGCCATCCTTGCCCCGGGCAAAGTCCACATTGTCGGTCTTGTCGCCCCGGGCGACTGGCCAGTAGAACTCGCCCAGCACATAGGTGGTCTCGGCGCGGTAGCGCGATTGCAGCTGGTAGGTCTGCTGTTTCCAGGTCGCCGTGCTGCGGCCTGCGCGGTAGTCGGGCGCGCCGGTCAGGGTCTTGACCAGGCTCCAGCCTTCGCTGCTGTTGACCAGGAACTGGAAGCCCTGCTGGCTGTGGTAGAGCAGGTACTCGTCCCAGCCAAAGTATTCGTCGTCATCGGGTTCGATGCCCATGCGGTGCTGAAAGCCCACCAACTGCCATTTGCTGCCAGCCAGCGTCGCTATCTTGCCCAGCGGCACCAGGGGCTTGACCGGGTCTTTCTGCATCGCCGCGCGCAGCTCGCCGCCAATGCCTTGCGAGACATCGATGAGCGAGCCGCAGCTCGGGCAGGTCAGGCTCTGGGTCGTGTCCAGCTTGATGTCGACCCGCGCCGCGCAACGCGGGCAGTTGAAGTGCCGGCCCTGGTCCTTCTTGTTCGACGTGGGCCGCAGCCCGGCGATTTTCAGCGCGCCCAATTGCACCGGCGCGCCCAGGTAGACCGCAGGGGGCTGCTCGCTGTAGTCGATGGACAGCACCTTGTCGTCTTCGGTGCGCAGCTCCACCACGGTAAAGGGCTTGCCCAGCTCGGGCTGGTGCGGCATCTCGCCCTCGGCCGCTATCAGCTGGGCCAGCACCACGCTGGTCACGCTGTACTGCACGCCGCTGATCGCAATGCGCTGGCCCGGTTGCCAGCGGTCGGCGGGGGGCAGGTTCTTGGCGGGGGCCTGGCTCGCGCGGCTCAGCACAAACTGGCCGTTGTCCTCGCTGATGACGGCGGTCTCGCCACTGTCGCCCAGGGCCAGCCATTCGTTCCAGCTGCCGGTCTCCCCCTTGTACTGCAGCCGGCCCACCAGGCGAAAGCCTTCCGGCTTGCCCTGGCTGCCCTTGGCAAACTGGCCGGTCTGGTTCAGCTTGAGTGGGCTGTAGTCGTTGAAGACCTCGGCCATCTTGCCGATGCGCTTCAGGATATCGCCATTGCGCACGATGGCGCTTTGGCAATACGGGCAGACGGCGAAGGCGGACTGGGCGCTGGCAAATTCCACAGGCGCACCGCAACCCGGGCAGGGTGCCGTATAGCTGCGTTGCTGGTCCGTCGTCATAGGTCGTCTGGCTTGTTATGAAGGTGTTTTTGTTGGCGCCCGGTCGGCAACCGCACCGCATCATAGCGCAGGCCTTGGCGCGCGGGCCGTCTGCCCGTGACGGCAGGCATTGCGCTGACCTATGCTGTTTTTAGCGAGGATTCATTGGCCTTTGTCATTGCTAATAAATACCATTTACAGAACTGTCATTGATTTCGGGCCGCTAACACGACCCAGCAAACCAAAGGTTTGCGGTTGAGACTAGGCGCCAAGCCGCAGACAGTACAGTAGTACGGCAAGGCTTGGCAACGACGTATCAAGGGTTGTGTTAGTGGCCCTCATTGCAAGAAAGAACCCGCCATGTCCTCTATCCGCCGCAGCCTGCAAAACAACCGCCAAACGCTGAAGAAGACCGCCAGCTACTACCTGATCCACATCACGGTGGCCGCAATGGTGGCGTACGCCGTCACCGGCAACCTGATCGCCTCGCTCACCCTCAGCTTACTCGAACCCACGGTGCAGGCCTTTGCCTTTTTCTTCCATGAAAAGGCCTGGCAGCGCTGGAATGCGCGCTCGTCCGCTGCAGTAGCAACCGCGCCCGTAGCGGTGCAAGGCAACTGACACGCCCCCTGACAGCTGGGTCAGGATGTGCGACAGTAGCGCATTGCCGCTACCCACAGGATGCACCGATGACCCCCTCCATCTCGCGCAAGCGCTTGTCCTTCGCTGTCTGGCCCGCCGTCTGTGTCGCCGTGCTGGCCTTGCAGGGCTGTGATGTGGTGGCGCCCATTGGCAGCAATGCCGTGCTGTCGGACCAGATGATTGCCGAAAAAACCGCCAACTACTTCAGCAGCACCGAGGCCCATGTGCAGGTCTTTGGCTTTGACCGCCAGCGCGAATCGACGCGCTACCAGGCGAGCTTTCAGGGCAACAAGTACAACTGCTCGATCTATATGAACCAGGTGCGCTGCGACCCGGCTGGTCAATAAGTTCGGCCCTCAGCTGCGCAGCGCCTCATCATCGGCGCGCAGCAGCGGCGCCGGGTTGGGAAAGATGTCTTGCCAGACCGGCGCAAAGGCCTGCTCGCCCACACCGGGTGCGTCGCTGAAATCGGGCAACGCCAGCAGGCACAGCTGCAGGTGCAGATGGGGCAGCCACCAGCCGTTTTCGGCAAAGTCGCCCAGCTGGGCAAACTCGCTGCCTGTGGCAATCTGGTCGCCCGGCTGCCAGCGCTGGGCCGATGCATGGCTCAAATGCCCCCAGATGCTGAAAAACTCAGGGTGCGCAGGGCCCTGGTGGCGCAGCACCAGCATGCCGCCATAGTCCAGCCGGATATCACGCACTTCAGCCACCACCACTTCCGCAGCCAACGGCAGCCGCAGCGTGGTGCCCGCTGGCGCAAACAGGTCCAGGCCCAGGTGGCAGTCGCGCATCGCGCCTTCCAGCCGGGTGGATGCGTAGTTGCTGCTTTGGTAGACGCAGCGCTGCTCCATCCAGTGGCCCACACCCATGTCAAACCTCTGGCGCTGCTGCAGGGCCTCATAGGCGCGGGTGGCGCCCTCGCGGTCCATGCTGGCGCTGGCGGCGGCCACGGCCGAGTCGGGGCTGCGGAAATCGATGTGCCCCATGCGCGCCTGCGCCAGGCCGGGCATCACACCACTCCAGCTGCCGCGCTGCTGTGCCACCCAGGCATGGAAGGCGGCAGCCTCCGGCACGGCGCTGAGGCCGCTTTGGTGGCGTGCAATGGCATCGGCAATGGGGTCGGTCTGTGTGTCTGCGGTGGTCATGGTTGTTGGAGTTGGCAGTGCTGCTCTATGGTATCGGCCAGCGCATGCTGGTTCTGCTCGCGCAGGCGCTCGACAGCGCCGCGCATATCGGCCGGGCGCTCGTCCTGGCCCAGCTTGAACTTGGCTTCACAGCGCGCCACCGGCATCTCATAACCCACAATGCCGGGCAGGCGCCGTTCCATGCCGCCGGGGCCCAGCTCGCCGCTGTCCCAGGGGCAGCAGCGGCCACGCTCCATATGGCCCACCAGGTCCTGCAGGTGGGCGACGAGTTCATCTTCTTCGAGCATGCGCGGCGTGCCATGCAGGTGCACCACCTGAAAGCCCCAGGTCGGCGCGCTGTCGCGCTGCGGGTAGTTGGGGTACCAGGACGGCGAGATATAGCCGCCCGGGTCCATCAGGATGGCGATGCTGGGCAGCCCCTGGCGCAAAAAGCGCACATGGTCGCTGGCCGATGCCACATGGGACACCACTGTGCCCAGCGCGCCACGCGTGGTGTCGAGCCGGAACACCGGGTGGGACAGCGCAACGCCTTCGCTGTGCGGCGTAATCAAGGTGCCCAGCACCACGCGGTCGACCAGCTCCTTGATCTGCGCGGGCTGCTGGGGTTGGTAATAGGGTTTGGTGTAGAGCATAGGGGTCTGGAATCAAGCGTGGACGGGGGGCAGGCGTTGGTCCCAGGGCAGGGCCTGCTCCAGCTGCGCGGCCAGCTGCAGCAGCCGGCTTTCTGCGCCATAGGGGGCGATGAACTGCATGCCGATAGGCAGGCCGCTGGCGCTTTGCCACAGCGGCACGCTCATCGCGGGCACGCCGGCCGCATTGGCCGGGCGGGTGAAGACGGTGGCATCCATGAACTCCTGCATAAAGTGCTGCGCATCGGGCTGGCGCACATCCAGCGCCTGCAAGTCCTGGGGCAGGGTCGGCATCACCGGGCAGAGCAGCAGGTCATAGCGGCCAAACATCTCGCCCAGGCGCCGGGCGATGCTGTTGCAGGTATTGCGCGCGGCCAATAGGTCGACAGCACCCAGGCGCCGCCCTTGCTCGGCCAGGCCCAGGTTCACCGGCTCAAAGAACTCCGCCGTCGCTGGCTTGCCGGTGCTGCGCACCAGGTCACCCACCTCCAGCGCGGTATAGGCGGCAATGATGCGGCTAAAAGCAGCGGCCAGGTCGGCGTGCGAGAAGTTCCAGTGCGCCTCTTCGGTCACATGGCCCAGCTCTTGCAGCAGGCGGCGCGTGTCCTGCAGGCCTTGCAGGATGCTGCTGTCCAGCACCTGGCCCGGGCTTGCATCCTGCAGCACGCCAATGCGCAGCTGGCCGGGCGGGCGCAGCAGCGCCTGGCTGAAGGCTTCGGCCTTGGCGGGCGCGGCATAGAGCGAGCCGGGCTCCAGCGCATCAGTGAGGTCCAGCATCAGCGCCGAATCGCGCACACTGCGCGTGAGCACATGGTGGCTCACGAGGCCGCCCCAGTTCTCGCTGGAAACGGGGCCGCAGGCCACACGGCCGCGCGAGGGGCGCAGGCCAAACAGCCCCGTGCAGGCTGCTGGTATGCGGATGGAGCCAGCGCCATCATTGCCATAGGCCAGCGGCACCATGCGGGCGGCCACCGCCGCAGCCGAGCCCCCCGAAGAGCCACCGACATTGTGCGCAGCACTCCAGGGGTTCAGGCTGCGGCCATGCAGGCTGGGCGCGGTCGCCACATTGGCCGAGAACTCGGGCAGATTGGTCTTGCCGACAATCACCATGCCCGCCTGCTGGTAGCGGTGCACGAGGGTGTGGTCGGTGGTCGAGACATGGCCCAGCGCTGCGCGCGAGCCATAGGACATCGCCGCCCCGGCATAGCTGGGGCAGTCGTCCTTGAGCAGCACCGGCACGCCGCGCAGCGGCGCATCAGCGGGCAGCTGGCGCAGCTGTTCTTCTGCCTGCGCGCGCATGGTCAGGATCACGGCATTGAGCTGGGGGTTGCAGCGCTCGATGGCGTCAAAGGCATGGTCCACCGCCGCCTGGGGCGTGAGCGCACCAGCGCGGATGGCTTGGGCCAGTGCCGTGGCGTCGGCCAGGCGGTAGTCGGTTGCAGAAAAAGACATACAGGGTGTGAAACGCAGAGAGCGGAATGCGGGGAAAGAGGTGTGCGCGTGGCAGAACCAGAGCGTTCTGGCCACGCGCAGAGGCTGACTTAGGGCGCGGCGCGGGTTACGCCCCAGAAGCGGTGGGTGCCGGCGGGCCAGCCCTTGTAGCCCTTGATGCTGGGCGCCATCGCGGTGACGACGGGCAGGTTGTACAGGCCGATGATGGGCACCTCTTTGGCCATCAGCGCATGGAGCTGGTTGAACAGGTCCTTGCGGCGGGCCGGGTCGCGCTCCATCGCCACCTGCTTGAGCAAGGCCGAGGCCTGCGCATCGTCCCACTGGCGGGTCGGTTCGGCCTTTTTGTCGCCAATCAGCGACTCGTACATCAGCAAGGGATCGAGCCGCGCCGAGTAGGCAAAGATGGCCAGCTCGTACTGGCCCTTGCCATACAGATCGAGCTGCGAGGCCCAGTCACGCACCTTGATGTCGATGTTGATGCCGGCCGAGCCCAGCAGCGCCTGCAAGATGGTGGCCAGCTGCACGCGCTCCTGGCGGTTGGCCACCAGCAGCGTGATGGGCTGGCCCTTGTAGCCCGCCTGCTTGGCCAGCGCGCTGGCGCCCACCGGGTCATAGCCCGGCCAGGCCTTGCTGCGCTGGTCGTAGTAGGGGCTGAGCGGCGATATCACCGAGGGGTTGGGCGTGAACAGGCCCTTGCCGGCGGCCTCGGCCACATCGGGCAGGCTCAGCGCCTTGGCAATCGCCTGGCGCATGCGCACATCCTTGAGCGCCGGCGCCTCGGTCTGCACCTGCAGCACCACCCAGCTCGGGGTGGGTTGCACCTCCACCTGCACGCCCTTGTCCTTGAGCACCTTGATGGTGTCGGGATCCACATCGTCGATGACATCGAGATCACGCGAGAGCACGCCGTTGGAGCGGGTGCTGGCATCGGGCACGGTCACAAAGCGCAGGGTGGCAATGCTGGCCTGCTTGTTGCCGGCATAGCCATCGCGCGCGCCGGGCAGCGCGCTGTAGTCGGCAAAGCGCTTGAGCTCGGTGTAGCGGCCGGTCTGCTTCTCGGCAAAGCTGTAGGGGCCGGTGCCGATCACCTGGCTGACGCTGCCGTTGGCGGCCACGGAGTCGGGGTGGATGATCCAGGGCGTGCACTGGATGGTCGCCAGGGTCATCAAGAAGTTGGGCGCGGGCGCCGAGAAGCTAAAGCGCACGGTCTGTGCGTCGACCGCCTTCACCTCCTGCAGCGCCGGCCCGATCTTGCCGTTGTAGCGGTTGATGCACTGGAAGTTGGTCTTGGGATCGAGGTAGCGCTTGAAGTTCCACACCACATCGGCGGCCGACAAGGTCTTGCCATTGTGAAAGCGCACATTGGGGCGCAGCTTGAACTCGTAGCTGGTGCTGTCGTCATTGGCCTTCCAGCTGCTGGCCAGCATGGGCTTGATGCTTAGGTCCTCGCCATAGGCCACCAGGCCCTCGACCACATGGGCCATCACCATGTCGGAGTTGGCGTCGCGGTTAACGCCGGGGTTGACGCTGGCGATATCGGCATGCAGCGCCACGCGCAGCATATCGGGGACGCCGGCGGCCTGGCTGTGGGCACTGAGCGCGCAGGCTGCGGCAAGCAGCGCGGGCGACCAAAGAGAGCGGCTGGTGGGCATGGTCTTCCTTGTGGTGGTGGGGACGGTGGCGTGGGGGCTTGGGACAGGTTCTTACACCGGGGCGGCCTGCGGCGCGCGCAGGCACTGCTGCAAAAAGGCCTCGACCGGCTCGATGACCTTGAAGGGCTCGTGCGCAATGCCGGGCACGGTGTCGCGCTGCACGCGGATGCCATGCGCGGCAAAGCTGTCGGCCAGCGCGGTGATGCGCTCGATGCGGTTGTCGCCCTGCAGCTGGGCGCCATCCATCCACAGCGCGCTGTCGCGCGGAATGGTGATCTCCCAGGTGGCGGTGTCGGCCGTGCCGATGATGGTCTGCACGGCTACCTCGCGCATCGCGGCCAGGTTGAGGCTGCGGCCAAAGCGCTGCTCGATATCGCGCACGCCCACCCACCAGTCGTAGTCGGTGTTGAGCAGGGTGACCACGCCCGGCGCGCCAATCGAGACGGCCTGCAGGCGCTCGGGGTGCAGCAGAAAAAAGCGCTGACAGAATTGCCCGCCGCCCGAGAAGCCATACATCAGAAAGCGCTGGCTGCGCAGGCGGTACTTGGCCGCTACCTCATCGACCATGGACAGCAGCACCTGGTCATAGCGGATGCCATGGAAAAGAATGCGCTTGTAGTTGGCCAGGTCGCCCGCCACGCCAATGCCGGCGGGGAAAAGCGGCGCCAGCACGATGCAGTCATTGCGGTCGGCAAAGTCGGCAAAGCGGTCGCGGTACTGGCTGGCGGTGCGGCCGGTGCCGTGCACGATCACGGCCAGGTCATAGCGCTTGTCCTCGCTCTCGCTGTAGTTCTTGGGCACATAGAGGCAGTAGCTGAAGCGCTGGTCGAACTGGCTGGCAAAAAAGGTGGTGGCGCCAAAGTCGTAATAGCTGAGCTTGATGCCGTGGCCCTGGCGGGCGGGAGGGGATGACATAGAGGACTCCTGAAAAGTTGCTGAATTTTTAGGCAGGGCAGGCGGCGTTGTCCGCAGGGGCGTTGGCCCGGCCCTCGGCATGGCGCCAGCGCAGGTGCACGCCGCCATCGGGCGTCGCCTGCAGCATCGGGATGGCATCGAGCAGCTGGCGCGTATAGGGGTTCTGCGGCTGGTCAAACACGGCGTCGCGCGTGCCCTGCTCGGCAATCACCCCGCCTTGCACGACGATGACCCGGTCGGCAATCTGCTCGACCACGCCCAGGTCGTGGCTGATGAACAGGCACGAGAAGCCATAGCGCTGCTGCAGCTCGGCCAGCAGGTCCAGCACCTGGGCGCGCACCGTCACATCCAGCGCAGAGACCGCCTCGTCGGCAATCATCAGCGCCGGGCGCCGCACCAGCACGCGGGCAATGGCCACGCGCTGGCGCTGGCCGCCCGAGAGCTCATGCGGGTAGCGCGTCGCAAAATCGCCGCCCAGCCCCACATCGACCAGCGCCTGCTGCACGCGCTCGCGCTTGTCGCTGGCGCTCAGGCCCTCAGCCATGCGCAGCGCCTCGGCCACCAGGGCCTGCACCGTCATGCGCGGGTCGAGTGAGGAGTAGGGGTCCTGGAAGACCATCTGGCAGTTGTAGCGGTAGTCCTTGAAGCCCGTACTGCCCGGCAGCAAGGGCTGGCCCTTGTAGCGCAGGCTGCCGCTGGTGGGCTTGAGCAGGCCCGACAGGATCATGCCCAGCGTCGTCTTGCCCGAGCCCGATTCGCCGACCACAGCCACCACCTCGCCGGGGAAGATATCCAGGCTGATGCCCTTGAGCACGCGTGCCGGTGCCCCCTTGCGGAACCAGCGCTGGCGGCCGCCAAACTCCAGCACCAGGTCGCGGGCGGACATCAGCGGCGCTGTGCGGTCGATCTGGCGCGGTGCGCGGCGCTGGGGCAGGGTGCGCAGCAGCTGGCGCGTGTAGTCATGCGCGGGGGCGGCCAGCACCTGGGCAGTGGGGCCGGTCTCTACGATGTCGCCCTGCTTCATCACCACCATGCGGTCGGCATAGCGGGCCACCATCGGCAGGTCATGGCTGATCAGCAGCACGGCGGTGCCGTTCTCGCGCGTCAGCTCCAGCATCATCTCCATCACCTCGCGCTGCACCACCGCATCCAGCGCCGTGGTGGGCTCGTCGGCAATCAACAGCGCCGGGCGCAGCAGCATGGCCGAGGCGATCATGATGCGCTGGCGCATGCCGCCCGAGAACTCATGCGGGAAGGCGGTCAGGATGCGCTGGGTGTCGCGCAGGCCGACGCGCTCGAGCATCGCATGGATGCGCGGCATGTGCTCGTCGCGCGCCTGGGGCAGGTGCATGCGCAGGCCTTCGAGCAGCTGCTCGCCAATGCTCAGGGTGGGCGTGAGCGAGGTCATCGGCTCCTGGAACACCATGGCCACGCGCGGGCCGCGCACAGCGCGCAGCTGGCGCTCGTTCATCGCGTAGAGCGACTGGCCGTCCAGCAGAATGTCGCCCGCGCTGCGGCTGATGGCATGGGGCGTGAGCCGCATCACGGCGCGGCTGAGCATGGTCTTGCCCGAGCCCGATTCGCCGACGATGCCGACAATCTCGCCAGCGGCCAGCTGCAAGGATGCATGGCGCACCACCAGTTTGCCGGCGCCGGCCGAGAGGCTCAGGTTCTGGATCTGCAGCAGGGTAGGGGATGGGGTCATACGCGCCTCCGCATGCGTGGGTCGAGCCGGTCGCGCAGGGCGTCGCCGAGCAGGTTGATGCCCAGCAGTGCCAGCGAGATCGCCAGCCCTGGGAAGATTGCCAGCCAGGCCGCCTGGCTGACATAGGATCGGCTGCCCGCCAGCATGTTGCCCCAGGTGGGTGCGGGGGGCGCCACGCCCAGGCCCAGAAAGCTCAGCGAGCTCTCGGCCAGAATGATCCAGCCGCACATCGAGGTGGCCATGACGATCACCGGTGCAATGCAGTTGGGCAGCACATGGCGCAGCAGGGTGTAGGTCTCGGAGTTGCCCATGACGCGCGAGGCGCGCACAAAATCACGCTCGCGCAGGCCCAGCACCGTGCCGCGCACCACCCGCACCACCGATGACGCATAGGCCAGTGCCAGTGCGATGATGATGCCGGTGGTGCTGGCGCCAAACACCGCCAGCAGGCCCAGCGCCATCAACAGGCCCGGGAAGGCCAGCAGCGCATCGTTGATGGCCATCAGGATGCGGTCGGGCCAGCCACGCAGATAGCCACTGAGCGCGCCGATCAGCACACCAAAGAAGGTGGCCAGAAACACCGTGCTGAGGCTGATGCGGATGCTGGTGGCCGTGCCGCGCATCAGGCGGCTGAGCACATCGCGGCCCAGCTCGTCGGTGCCCATCCAGTGTTGCCAGCCGGGCGCTGCCAGGCGGGTTTTGAAGTCGAGCTTGAGCGGGTCATACGGCGTCCAGAACGTGGCCAGCAAGGCCACGACGACCACCACGGAGACCAGGCCAGCGCCCAGCCAGAAGGAGAGGGAGCGGCGGTTCATGATGCGGCCACCCTGGGGTCAAAGATGGGGTAGAGCAGGTCCACGAAGAGGTTCACCAACACATAGATGCTGGCGATGAAGAGCAGGCAGCCCTGGATCAGCGGGTAGTCGCGGGCAAAGATCGCATCGACCAGCAGACGGCCCAGGCCCGGAATGGTGAAAACAGTCTCGATCACCGCCACCCCGGCGAGCAGGTTGCCCAGGATCAGGCCCAGCAGGGTCCAGGTCGGGCCGAAGGCGCTTTTGAAGGCATGGCGCAGCATCACCGTCATCTCGCTCAGGCCCTTGGCGCGGGCATGGGTGATGTAGTCCAGGTGCAGCACTTCCAAGGTGGAAGCGCGGGTCATGCGCAGGATCACGCCGATCTCGTGCAGCAGCAAGGTGGTGATCGGCAGCACCAGGTAGAGCAGCGCCTGCTGCGGGTTCTCGCCAAAGGCGACAAAGCCTACCACCGGAAACCAGCCCAGCTTGAGCGCGAAGAACATCAAGAGCAGCAGCCCCATCCAAAAGGCTGGCAGCGACAGCAGCAAGGTGGCGGTGGCCACCAGGGCCAGGTCGGTGATGCGGCCCTGGCGCCAGGCGGCCAGCATGCCCAGCGGCACGGCGACCAGGGTGGCCAGCAGCACGGCAGGCAGCACGATCTGGGCGCTGACGGCAAAACGCTCCCAGATCAGCGCAGCAACCGGTTGGCGGTTGGAGATGGATTGGCCCAGATCGCCCTGCAGCACATGGCTGGACCAGACCAGGAACTGCGTGGGCAGGCTGGCGTTGAGGCCCAGCTGCTCGCGCAGGGCCGCCAGCGATGCGGCATCGGCCGAGTCACCCAGCATCAGCGCTGCCGGGTCACCGGGGATCAGGCGCACCAGAATGAAGACGGCCAGCGCCACGATCACCAAGGTCGGAATCGCCATGCCGATGCGGGTGGCAGCGAATTTCCACATGGCGCTCAGTGCTCCAGCGCCGCAGCGGCGGCGGCAGACGGTTCAGCCGCGCCATCGCCATGCAGGCGGTAGGTGGTGAACTGGCGGTTGATGGCCGGGAGCGGCGCAATCTCCATGATGCCCAGCGCCGGCTCCATGACGATCATCGCGACGGTGGCGGTCAGGTTGCCGCCATCGGCGGGGCGCGGTGGGCGGCAGACCGCGTACGGCGAGAGGAAGTCGTCAAACAGCGCCTTCTTCAGCGATTCGCGCGTCAGCAGGCGGCCTTGCTCCTGCAGGATCTTGCGCACCCGCCAGTCGCGGTAAAAGCTCTCGGGCACATGGGGGATGCCGGTGTCGCGCAGCTTGGCCAGCGCCACGGGGCTGACCCAGTGGTTGGCGTGCACGATCATGCCGTCCTCGGGGTAGAGCGGGAAGGCCTCGTCAGGCGCGCATTCAAAGTCAATGCCAAAGCCCGCGGCCGATGCCACCATGATGTTGTTGGAGCAGGACTTGGGCGTGGTGGCCACGGCCTTGGCGGCCAGCGCAAAGTGTTCCTGCTCCAGCACCTTGCGGCGGATCAGGCCCAGCGGAATGCCCAGCTTCGTATAGTCGCGCTCGCATTCCAGGTAGTTGGCGGTGATCGAGATGCCTGCAGCGTTGAGGCCGCTGCGGGCCAGGCCGCCGGCTTCGACAAAGGTCAGGTAGTCGGGGCCATGGTCCTGGCGCACGCGCAGCACCACGCCGGTCTCGGCGCATTCGGCGCGCCAGTCCCAGTTCTGGCCATGGATCAGGTTGCCCGAGGCGCTGCGCTCGGGCAGCAGCATGGCGCCGGTGCAGCCGTCGTCCAGCTCGTCATCGACGGGCTTGGTGGACTGGGCGCGCGCCAGGGCCACCACCTCGGTGCGGGCATTGATCATCACGATGTCGTCCAGCGCAACGCCCGAGCCCTCGGCAATGCCGCGCATTTCTTTGAGGTAGTTCTCGTCAAAGGCGGCGATCTTCTGGGCGTACTCGGCGATCAGCGCGGCCTTGTGTGCGGCACTGATGCCGTACTTCTCCAGCGCGCCGCCGTAGAGCGCTGCGCTGCGGGCAATGCGGTCTTTGAGCGCCGCGCCATACTGGCGCCCTCGGGCTTGGGGGGCGCCAGACAGCGTGACGAGTGGAAACGGCGACATCTTTTTCCTTTTGTGTTTTGTGAACTTTTAATACATTAATTTCCTGGTCATTGACTGTCAATTTGTTTTTTATAGAATCAAACAAAACTTAGGGAAACTACGATGAAGGATGCTGCCAAGACGGGAAGCCTGGCGCGTATGCTCGGGGCTGGCCGGCAAAAACAAGATGCTGCGCGCCGCCGCCATTGCCACCGGATTGCGCAGGCGCGGGCCGCAGCAGCACTACCCAGGGGAGAATCGGTTTGAAGCAATCGCTGAGTTCTTTGCAGATCGACGTCGCGCGCCAGCTGACGGCGCTGATGCATGGTGGCCGCTGGCGCGTGGGCGACCGCATCTCCGACCTGCACCTGGCCAATGAGCTCAAGGTCTCGCGCACGCCGGTGCGCCAGGCGCTGATGCTGCTGACCGCCCAGGGTCTGGTGGCCTACCACCCAGGCCGGGGGTTTCGGGTCGAGCGCGTGCCCGATGGCGACGATGCCCTGGAGCAGCTGGTGCCCCCTTCTGAGGCCGAGGCGCTGTACAGCCAGATCATGAACCACCGCGCCAGCGGCCAGCTGGCCGGCGAAGTCTCCGAGGCGCAGCTGGTGGAGCTGTTTGGCGTGACCCGGGGCGCCGTGCGCCGCGTGCTGATGCGCTTTGCCGCCGAGGGCCTGACCGAGCGCCTGCCCGGCCACGGCTGGCGCTTTACCGAGAGCCTGGACAACCCCCAGGCCGTGCATGAGAGCTATGACTTTCGCTTGATCGTCGAGTGCGGCGCGCTGAAGATGGCGGGCTTTGCGCCCGACCCGGAACAGCTGCAGCAGCTGTTCCGCGAGCAGTCAGACATCTTGCAGATGCCCGTTGAGCAGCTGCGCCAGGATGTGTGGTTCAAGGCCAATGCGAATTTTCATGAAACCTTGGTGTCCTGGTCGCGCAACCGCTTTTTGATCGAGTCGGTGCGCCGGCAGAATTCGCTGCGCAAGATCTCGGAGTTTGCGCATTTCAGCCACCTGAGCGAGCAGCACATCCGCCAGGCCTGCACCGACCACCTGGGCATTCTGAAGGCGCTCAAGGAAGGCGATGCCGACTATGCCGCGGCGCTGCTGCGCCGGCATATTTCGCGCTCGGCAGAAATCTAAAAACAGGGCCTAGGTTTTCTCCAGCTCGGGCTTGGGCGCGCGCAGCTCGTTTTCGCTCATGCCCCGGCGCCAGTAGGCCACGATCAGCTGCTCCTGCTTGCCCAGCCCCAGGCTGTCTACGGCCCAGGCGCGCAGCGCCTGCGCGGTGGCAAATTCGGCGCCTACCCACAAAAAGCGGCTGGCGCCTTCGGTGGCTTGTGCGGCGCTCCAATCCAGTGCTTGCACGGCCTGCTGCAGCTGCGCGCCGCTGCCGGCTGCTGCGCCTGCGCGGTACAGCCAGTGCCACTGCATGCCGGCTGGCAGGGGTATGTCGATGGCGTCCTGCGGGTCCGCTATTTCGCAGACCACATGGCCGCGTGTGCTGGCGGGCAACTGCTCTGCGATGCGGGCCAGTGCGGGCAGTGCGCTGTCGTCACCGGCCAGCACCATCCAGTCGGCCATGCGGGCTGTGCGGCCGCCGGGCTTGAGGATCTCGACCCGGTCGCCCACCTGCGCCTGCTGGGCCCAGCAGGCACCCGGGCCGGCATCGGCATGCAGCAAAAAATCAATCTCCAGCCATTGCGCATCGGCATCGAAGGCGCGCACGGTGTAGACGCGTGTGCTGCTGGCGCTGTTGTCTTGCGCATCCAGCGCCGACGGAAACACCAGGCGGCAGTGGATGTTGTCGTGCTGGCAAAAGGGCGCCAACTGCGCGCCGGCAAAGCGGATGCGGCGGTAGCCGGCAGAGGGGGAGGCGAGGGAGAGAACCTGGAGCGTGGAAGGCATGCCGCAGTCTAGAGACGGTACGAAATCGTACGAAAGAGGTGGCCGCTGGCCACGCGCGGGCGGCCAGCATCGGAAGGTCTGGCGGCCATTATGCGGGTGCGCCCTCCCTCATCCCGTCTCGCGCGGCGCAGCCCATGGCGCCGCTGGGGGCTCAGGCCTGGCTCAGATCAAACCCACCCGCTGGTTTCTCACCCGCCAGCACCTGCAGCAGGTTGCTGGTCGCCAGCTCGGCCATCGCGTGGCGAGTCTCGTGCGTGGCCGATCCGATATGCGGCAGCGCCACCACCTTGGCATGGGTGCGCAGGGGCGATTCGACCGGCAGTGGCTCCGTGGCAAACACATCCAGGCCGGCGGCGCGGATCTGGTCGGTATCGAGCGCATGCAGCAACGCGGCCTCATCGACAATCGCGCCGCGCGAGCCGTTGATGACGATGGCGCTGGGCTTCATCATCGCAAAGGCGTCAGCCCCCAGCAGGTGCTTGGTCTCGGGGGTCGATGGCACGACGGAGACGACAAAGTCTGCCTCGCGCAGCAGCGCATCGCGCGCCACATAGTGCACATGGCCGGCCAGCGCGCCCAGTTCGCTCTCGGGCACCACGCTGCGGTTGTTGTAGAGCACGCGCATGCCAAAGCCCAGCGCCGCGCGCCGTGCCAGTGCCATGCCGATGCGGCCCATGCCCAGAATGCCCAGCGTCTTGCCATGCACATCCCAGCCGAACAGGTCTTCGCCAATATTGCGCTGCCATTGGCCCGAGCGCACATACATCGCCAGCTCCGGAATGCGGCGGCTCGTGGCCATCAGCAGCGCAAAGATGGTGTCGGCCGTCGTCTCCGTCAGCACGCCCGGTGTGTGGCACAGCACAATGCCGCGCTCGCGCAGCGATGCCAGCGGGTAGTTGTCCACGCCCACCGAGATGCTGGAGATCACCCGCAACTGCGGTGCCTCGTCCAGCAGCGCATCGGTGATCGGGTAGCTCGACCCGATCAGTGCCTGGGCCTGGGGCAGCGCTGCAAAAAAGGCATCGCGCTGCGCGGCGACGCGCGGGTTGGCCACGGTCACGTCATGCGCGGCTTGCAGGCGGGCCAGTTGGTCCTCGGGCAGTTCACGAAAAACCAAAATCTGGTGGCGGGTGCTGCTCATGGCTGCTCCTGGATGCGTTGAAATCAATAGCCGGCGGCGGTCAAGGCTGCGCGGGTCGGCAGGCCTTCGGAGTCGCCCAGCACCTGCACCTGCAGCGCGCCAATCCAGCAGCCGCGCTTGACGGCATCTGCCACCGAGCGGCCATCGAGCAGGCCGCTGATAACGCCCACCGCAAAAGCGTCGCCGGCGCCCACGGTGTCCACGACCTTCTCGACCGGGCAGCCGGCCACATAGCCGGTGCCGGCCTGGGCGTCATCGTAATAAGCGCCTGCTTCGCCCAGCTTGACGACGACCAGGCTTGCGCCTTGGTCGCGGTAGAACCGGGCCACCGCTTCGGGCGTCTTGTGGCCGGTCAGCAGCTCACCTTCGGCCAGGCCGGGAAAGACCCAGTCCGCGCCAGCGGCCAGCGCATTGATCTCGCGGCGCATCGTGGCCTCGTCCTGCCACAGGGTGGGGCGCAGGTTGGGATCGAAGGAGATGGTGCTGCCCGCAGCGCGGGCGATCTGCAGTGTGCGCTGGGCAGTGGCCAGGCTGGTCTGCGAGATCGCGGCAAACACACCGGTGGCATGCAGGTGGCGGGCCGAGGCCAGCCAGGGCTCGTCGATGTCGGCCGGGGTCATCAGGCTCGCTGCCGAGCCCTTGCGGTGGTATTCCACCTGCGGGTCGCTGCCATCATCGCTACGGCCCTTGATCTGGAAGCCGGTCTTTTGCGCCGGGTCCAGCACCACATGCTCGCAGTGCACGCCTTCGCTCTTCATCTGGTTGATCAGGTAGCGCGCCATCGAATCGGCACCCAGGCGGCTGGCCCAGTGGGTGTTGAAGCCCAGGCGTGCCATGCCGGTGGCCACATTGATCTCGGCGCCTGCAATGCGTTTGGTAAAGAACTCGGCGTTCTCCAGCGGGCCGGCGCGGTCGGCAATCAGCAGCATCATCGCTTCGCCAAAGGTGGCGACGTCAAAGGTCTTGGTGGTCATGGCCGTGTCTCTCTTGGGTGCTGTTGGCTTTTGGTTTGTTGGGAGCTAATCAGGAGGCCTTCGCCTGCAGTGCCGTGGCATCGCGCAGCACGGCCAGCTCCTGCTGGGTGACGGCGACCAGGTCGTCGCCGATCAGCGGGTACTCGATGGCGCGGGGTGCATCGCTGGGCAGCGCGCGCAAAATCGCGCGCCAGGCGGCGGCCGATTCGGCCAGCGGCACGGCCACCCATTTGGCGGGCAGGCGTTGCACGCCCTTGGCATGCACATAGGCCACGCGGCTGCCAAACAGCTGGGCCGCTTGCAGCGCGCATTCGCCCAGGTAGTGCCAGTTGCCCATGTCAAAGGTCATCGGCAAGACCAGGCCCGCGGCATCGGCAGCAGCAAAAAAGCGCTGCAGCGCCTGCACCGTGCCGGCGGCCGTGGTCTGGTCGTTCTCGATCAGCAAGGTGAGGCCCGCGCCATCGATGGCGCTCTTGAGCGCCGCAAAGCCCTGGGCCGAATGCGCGACGGACTGGCTGGCAAAGCCGCCGATCGACATCTTGAGCCAGGTGGCGCCCAAGGTATGGCTGGCTGCTATCGCGTGTTGCACGGCGGCGGTGTTCAGGCTGCCATCCATCGCAAACAGCGGCTGGGGGCAGGAGTAGACCAGGTCCAGCTGGTGCGCGCGGCCATAGGCGGCCAGTGCGGGCAGTTCCTGGGCGGCATTCAGCAGCAGCTCTTCGCGCACTTCATAGCCGTTGGCACCGGCGCGGTGCGAGAGCTGGGCAAAGTAGAGCTGGCCGTGGCGGCGCACTTCGGCATTGCCGAACGAGGTGAGGGAGATCAGCGCGGGCGAGCCCGCGTTTTGCAAAGACAAGGCCATGGTTTTCGTATTTTTTGGCCGCTTACGCCCGTATACCAAGCGTTGACAGCTATTGATAAGTGAGCAAACAATCTGCAGTAACTTCGCACGTTCTCAAAAACTGGCGCGGCCCATCGGCGCACACCTAGCAAGGGCCTCGCCGGCCGCACCGCCCCGCAGCTCAGGGACGGCGCGAAGCGCCTCAGGGGGTGTCAGTGATTACTCAGAATTTGGCCCAGGAACTGCTGGGTCTTGGGGTGCTGCGGGTTGTCAAAGAACGCGGCCGGTGGGCCTTGCTCGATGATCTTGCCATCGGCCATGAAGATCACGCGGTCGGCCACGCTGCGGGCAAAGCCCATTTCATGGGTCACGCAGAGCATGGTCATGCCGTCTTCGGCCAGGCCAATCATGGTGTCCAGCACTTCCTTGACCATCTCGGGGTCGAGGGCCGAGGTGGGCTCGTCAAACAGCATGATCTTGGGGGCCATGCACAGCGCGCGGGCAATCGCTACGCGCTGCTGCTGGCCGCCCGACAGCTGGCTGGGGTACTTGTCCGCCTGGTCCGGAATGCGCACCCGCGTCAGGTAGTGCATCGCGCGCTCCTGCGCCTCTGCCTTGCTCAGGCCGCGCGAGCGCATTGGCGCCAGCATGCAGTTCTCGACAATCGTCAGGTGCGGAAACAGGTTGAACTGCTGGAACACCATGCCCACTTCCTTGCGGATGGTGTCGATCGCCTTGCTGTCACCCGTCAGGTCCGTGCCGTCCACGGTGATCTGGCCCTTCTGGATGGCTTCAAGCCGGTTGATGCAGCGGATCATCGTGGACTTGCCCGAGCCCGAAGGCCCGCAGATGACGATACGCTCGCCGGCACGCACGTCGAGGTTGATATCGGTCAGCACCTGGAAGTTGCCATACCATTTCTCGACGCCTTGGAGGCGAATGATGGGTGCTTGCGAGGGGGTCGTCATAAAGCAGTCGTTTTTAAGATGATTGCAACACTGGCATGCCCGAGCTAAGAGACAGCCAGCAAGGGCCGCCCCGCAGCGGTGCTGTCGTCCCCCTTCCAGGGGGAAGGCGCGCAGCGCCTCAGGGGGTAGCCCGTTCTAGGGTTAGTCCAGCTTGGGCAGGTCGGCGCCCAACCACTTCTGGTACAGCTTGTTCAGCTCACCATTGGCGGTGTTCTTGGCGATAAAGGCGTTCACGGCTTCGGCCACTTCGTCCTGGCCAGGGCGCAGCGCGACGGCCATGTTCTGCTGCAGCAGCTGGAACTTGTTCTCGAACTGGCCAGCCGGTGCGCGCTTGGCGATCTGGGCCGCCACGGTCACCGAGCAGCCGATGGCATCGACCTGGCCCGACAGCAGCGCTTGCATGGCCGATGCGTCGTCGTCAAAGCGGCGGATTTGCGTGCCTTCTGGCGCAGCCTTGGTGACGGCCACGTCCTGGGTGGAGGCACGGGCCACGCCCACGCGCAGGCCCTTGAGGTTTTCCGGGCCCTTGATGGCCGTCTTGGTGGCGCCGTACAGCACGATCGAAGCAGCAGAGTAAGGCTTGGAGAACAGCACCTGCTTGGCGCGCTCGGGCGTGATAGCCAGCGAGGCGATCAGCATGTCGACCTTGTTGGTCAGCAGGAAGGGGATGCGGTTGGGGCCCGTCACGGGCACGATCTCGGCGGTCACGCCCCATTCCTTGGCCAGCAGCTTGGCCACATCGGCGTCGTAGCCGTCAGGCTGGTTGCTGCCGTTCAGGATGCCGTAGGGCGGGAAGTCCACCAGCATGCCGATCGTAATCTTGCCCTTTTTCTTCAGATCGGCCAGCGACTGGGCCGATGCGGTCAGGGGCAACAGGGCGCTGGCAGCCAGGGCGGCAGCAGCGGAGGTGAAAGTGCGGCGGGAAATCTGCATGCTCATGTCTCCTAAGGGTTTATTAACGCAGCAAGAAGGGAAAGGGATTAAACAGGCCAAACGTAAGAAGCACCCGCGTCGTTGCAGCAGGGCCCATCGGCGGGATGCCGAGCAAGGGCCGCCCCGCAGCGAGGGCGTCGTCCCCCTGGGGGGAAGGCGCGTAAGCGACTCAGGGGGGTGTTCATCTGGCTTGGCGCTTCTCAAGGCGGCCGGCCCACAAAGATAGTGGCCAGCACAGGATGAAGTAAACGGCACCGACGACACCGAACACCAGCATCGGCTGGAAGGTGGCGTTGTTGATGATCTGGCCGGCGCGGGTGATCTCGGTAAAGCCGATGATGGCCGCGAGCGACGTGCCCTTGATGATCTGCACCAGATAACCCACGGTGGGGGCCACGGCAATCTTCATCGCCTGGGGCAGCACAACGGCGCGCATGCGCCAGAAGTAGGACAGCGACAAGGCCTCGGCCGCTTCCCACTGGCCGCGTGGCACGGCCTGGATACAGCCCCGCCAGATCTCACCCAGGAACGCGCCGCTGTTCAGAATCAGCGCCGCAGCGGCTGCCACCCAGGGGTTGATCTCAAAGCCCAGAATGGGCGCGCCAAAGAACACCAGGAACAGCTGCAGCAGCAGCGGCGTGCCCTGAAAAATCTGGGTAAAGGCGGTGGCAATGCCGCGCGCCAGGCCGTTCTCGGAGGTGCGCGACAGCGCAATCACCAGGCCCACCAGGGCGCCGCCAATAAAGGCGATCAGGGACAGGGCCACGGTCCACTTGGCCGCTTCCACGATGAACCACAACTCGGGCCAACCAAAAGTACGCATTTCTTGTTCTCCGAGGGGGCTTATCGGCGGTCTGGGTAGTTCAGCGCCATCTGGTAGATGAGCTTGAACAGCAGGTTGAAGGCCAGCGACAGCAGCAGGTAGATGGCGGCCACCACGATGTAGACCTCAAAGCTGCGGAAGGTCTCGGACTGGATGTTGGCGGCCACCGAGGTCAGGTCGTCGGCCGAGATCACCGAAACCACGGCCGAGCTGAGCATCAGCAGGATGAACTGGCTGGTTAGCGCCGGGTAGATGGTCTTGAGCGCGGGCTTGAGGATCACAAAGCGGAAGATCTCCCAGCGCTTCAGATCCAGTGCCAGGCCGGCCTCGATCTGGCCCTTGGGGATGGATTCGATACCGGCGCGTATGATCTCGGTCGCATAGGCGCCCAGATTGACCACCATGGCCACCAGCGCGGCGGTTTGGGGCGACCAGCGCAGGCCGATGGCCGGCAGCGCAAAGAAGAAGAAAAACAACTGCACCAAAAAGGGCGTGTTGCGGATCAGCTCGATATAGGCATTGATGACAAAGCGCAGCGGCGCTGGGCCCGAGGTCTTGCCCCAGGCGCAGACGATGGCGACGGCCAGGCCGATGACCATGGCGAGAAGAGACAGCTGGATGGTCACCCAGGTGCCCTGCAATAGCTGCGGCCAGGCTGCCAGGACCTGGTCGAATTGGAACGTGTAGTTCATGGCGATGCGGCGCTTTTGAAACCGGTTTCAGTAGCGCCGCAGTTTAGCGCAAGGTTACGGAACGATTACTAGGGTTTGCCCTAGTTTGGTGCGTAACGCTGTTTTTAGTGGTTGTGAATCAATGGTTTGGGGATTTTGTCGAGCCGCGCACAATGATGGTGCCTGGTAACTCGACTGTGCGGGCGGGGCTTTGCAGGCCCTGGATGCGCTCGATGAGGCACGTAGCTGCCGCCTGGCCCAGCGCATCGGTGGGCTGGGCCACGGTGCTGAGGCCCGGGCCCACCAGCGCGGCCCAGTCGGTCTCGTCCACGCCGATGATGCCCAGCTCACGCCCGGGCACCCAGCCCAGCGCATGCACGGCGGTGGCCACGCGCAGGCTGGCCACGGCATTGCCGGCCAGCACGGCGGGGTGGCGGCCCGCTTGCAGCGCCTGCTGCTGCCACTGCTGCAGGTGCTGCTGCAAGGCGTTGGCGTTGTGCGGCGTGCTCTCCCACACCTTCCCCTGCATGGCGGCGGGCTGGCCGCGCCGCGTGCCGGCCTGGCCTTGCAGGTCTTGCAGGTAGTGGGCAAAGGCCTGCTGGCGCGCGGTGCGCGAGCTCACATCGGCAATCGGCTCGGTCACCAGCAGCACTTCGTCAAAGCCTTGCTGCTGCAGGTGGTCCATCGCGATCTGGATCACGCCGGGGTTGTCCACAGTCACAAAATCGGCGTCCATGCCTTCCTGGAAGCGGTCCACCAGCACGATGGGCTTGCCGTGCAGCTGTGCGTCCTGCCAGAGCTGGGCGCTGGTGTCCACGCGGTTCAGGATCATGCCGTCGAGCTGGTAGGCCGACAGCGCATGCATGGCATCGCGCTCGCGCCCGGCCTCATTGCCCAGGTTGAACAGCACCAGCAAATAGCCAGCGGCCTGGCAGGCTTTTTCTGCGCCCTGCAGCACCGCTACGGAGAAGGGGTTGGTCACATCGGCTACCGCCAGGCCAATGAGGCGCGTGCGGCCATGCTTGAGCGCCTGCGCCATCGGGCTGGGCCGGTACTGCAGGCTGGCAATGGCCTCCTGCACGCGTTTGGCCATGTCGGGGGTGAGGATGTCGGTGCGGCCATTGAGGTAGCGCGAGACCGTGGCCTTGGAGACCTGGGCCGCCAGCGCCACATCGGCAATCGTGGCCCGGGCCTTGGGGGCGGCAGGCTTGGCTGCGCCGGGCGGGTTGGGGCGCTGGGGAGTGGCGGTGGGCGCAGGCTTGGGCACGGGGCGGTCCAGGGTGGTCGTTACGGTAGCGATGGTAGCGCCGAACCGCCCTGGCCCGGCGCTGGCATGACCGCAGCGCGCTCGGGTCAGTCGCGCAGGTGCGGTGGCGGGCGCAGGGTGCGGTTGCATTGTCCAGGCCCGCTACATCGGCCGGTCGGATCGCCGCACTTGTCAGGATTCTCCGACTTGGCGCCTGTGGATAATTTTGTGCAATGTTGCCGTCGTTGCGCGAGAAACTCCCTGCAATCTCCCTCTAGAGAAGAAATGCACACCGGGAAGCCGGTTTCTGTGGATAAGTTAATTTCATAGCAACTTAGTCAAGTGCTGTGTGGGCGTTGAGGAGGCAGTCGATGAAGGCCTGCGCCACACGGCTCGGCGCGGGCGATAAGCGCCACATGGCCACGAATTGGCAGCGGTATTGGAAGCGTTCTGGCCGCACAGCCCGCATCAAACCTTGGTTTTCAAAACTGGCGGCATAGTGGTCCGGCAGAAATCCCAAAAAACACCCGGACAAAATCAAGGTGGCAATCGACTCCTGGTCAAACCCGGTGGCCGCACGCGGCAGCCGCACGCTGTGGCTCAGCTCCATATTGGGCGAGTGGTAGCCCAGGCCGGCAAAGGGGTAGCTGCGCAGCTGCTCCCAGTCCAGGTCTTCATGCGGCTGCTCCCACAGGTCATGGCCGGCGGCGCAGTACAGCTGCATGTTCTCGGCAAACAGATCGCGGTAGACCAGGCTGGCCGAGCTGCGGTGCGCCGGGATGATGCCCACATGGAAACGCCCATCCATCAGGCCGCGCTCGATCGCGTTGATCGAGCTGACATGCAGCTGCAGGTTCACATCCGGCGCCTGGCCGTGGAACTGCGCAATCGCGCGGTGGATCTGGGCCTGCGGGTTGCTCACCGTCTTGTCGAAGATGGCGATCTCCAGATTGCCGCCCATGCGGGCGTGGATATCGTCAATGCGGCTGCGGAACAGATCCACGCCGCCCAGCAGCTGCAAGGTGGCCTCGTACACCTGGTGGCCCTCCGGCGTGAGCGCAAAGCCCGCGCGCCCGCGCCGGCACAGCACCATGCCCAGGCGGGTCTCCAGGTCCTTCATGTGGCGGCTCAAGGTCGACGTGCCGATATTGAGCTCCAGCTCGGCGGCCGACATGCCCCCGCACTCCACCACGCTCTTGAAGACCTGCAGCAGCCGCAAATCCATATCGCTGAGCTGGCCCAGCACCGCGCGGGCGCGGCGGGCTGCAGCTGGGGGGTGGGGCGGGGAGGCAAACACGGGAGGGCGGGCAGGCATCCGCATAGCTTAGCGGCTTTGGGCGCCTTTGCCCTCGGTGTTTACTCAGCGCACGCCTACCGCTGCGCCGCGGAAGAGCTTGCTGAACTCACGCGGCTGGCTGCGCCAGTACTGGCGTGGTGCATCCACCTGCGCGCCCAGGCTGGCGGCCGCATGCCAGGGCCAGCGCGGGTCGTACAAGGCAGCGCGGCCAATGGCGACGGCATCGGCCTGGCCCGAGGCCACAATGTGCTCGGCCTGCGCAGGCTCGGTCACCAAGCCGACGGCCATCGTGGTCAAGCCCGTGGCCTGTTTGATCGCCTCGGCAAAGCCCACTTGGTAGCCCGGCTGCACGGGGATCTGCTGGGCGGTCGACAGCCCGCCCGAGGACACATGGATAGCGCTGCAACCCAGCGCCTTCAGCCCCTGGGCCAGCGCGATCGAGCCATCGATATCCCAGCCGCCCGGCGCCCAATCCGAAGCGGAGATGCGCACCCACACCGGCTTGGCCGCAGGCACGGCCGCGCGCACGGCGGCAAACACCTCCAGCGGGTAGCGCAGGCGGTTCTCCAGGCTGCCGCCATAGGCGTCGCTGCGGGTGTTGGACAGGGGCGAGAGAAACTCATGCAGCAAGTAGCCATGGGCCATGTGGATCTCGATGCCATCAATGCCCAGCGCATCGGCGGCCTTGGCCGCTGCCACAAACGCGTCCTTCACCTCTGCCAGCTCAGCAGGCGTCATCTCGGCCGGCGGCACCTCGCCCGCCGCATGGGCAATGGCCGAAGGCGCCTGCGCCACCCAGCCCCGGGGCGCATCAGGCGCAATTTGCGCTGCCCCTTCCCAGGGTAGGTGGCTCGACGCCTTGCGGCCCGCATGGGCCAGCTGAATAGCGACCGGAATCGCCGAGAGCTTGCGCAGCGACCCCATCAGCCGCCCCAGCGCCTGTTGGTTGTCGTCCGAGTAAATGCCCAGATCCGCATCGGTAATGCGCCCCACCGCCGATACCGCCGTGGCCTCCAGCACCAGCATGCCCGCGCCCGATACCGCGAGGCTGCCGTAGTGCATCAAATGCCAGTCATTGGCATTGCCCTCTTGCGCCGAGTACTGGCACATGGGGGCGATGACGATGCGGTTGGGGAGCTGGAGCTGGGACAGGGTGAGGGGCTGGAACAGCTGCGAGGGGGCGGGGTTGCTGGCGGGGGTTGGCGTGGTCAGCGAAGGGTCGGTAGTTCTTTGCATGGGTGGGTGTCTGTTGGGTCAATGCGCCGCAAGTGATGCGCGCAGCGGCAGAGCATGCGCAGCGCGGCTGCATCGACAGGTTGCAGGAACGGGGTACAGCGTAGTCCCATATTCAAACCTGGGTGCGGTGGGGGATAGTGGAGGGTTGACCTGTTGGGGACAGGAGAGAGACCGCAATGCGGGAGGGTGCCGAGCGTTTGAAGGCAGGTTATGCATACAGCGATGAATTTGTAGGCATGCTGAGCTGCTGCACGGCGGAATACTCGCCAGTAGGCCGTTTGGTGGACGTTGGGCTGGAGGCATTCCTGCGTAGAAGCGGGTTTACCAATTACCGGAAGACATCAACTCTGCCATCCTGTTCTCGGGATAGCTCGCTTTGTAGGTTGATATGAGAAATTTATATTTTCCAAATGCTGAATTACTGATTTTTTCAGCATAATTCTTTTCCACAATAATCTCATGCAGGCCAAACGCTTCTCGGGGATCTGATATTCTATTTTCAACAAGGTCGTTGAGGTTTTTGACAAATACTTCTTCGGTTGAAAAAGCCCTGAGCGAACCGACCCAGTTGGCGTATTGTGAAACGCTGCCAACCCCCAGTAGACTCATGTCGCTGACCATCTCGGGCTTGTTTTTGTTCAATAAGTCAAAAATATGTTTGCGTTCATTTATGCTCATTGATTTTGCTAATTCATAGTTCTCTTGAAGATTTGATACCATCACTTCAAATCCATAATCATTGTTGGATTTGATGATCTCTGCAATGATATTATGGGCATTCGCAACAGGTGCATAGAGCATGTGTGCAAGCTCGCCGTAGTATTCCTTGTCACTGATCAAACCATCGGCTAATGCATTTTTTAAAATTTGGTGGGTATCTGCGAAGTTGCCTGATCGCGAATAGTCAAAAAGCCTGTCGCGTTTCATTTGTCTAATGGTCTGCAGACCAGGATAGGTCGATGGATCTGCTTCTCGCAAAGGCGTGTCGGCGATCGGGCTAGGGAGTTCATTGGTCAATAGCTTGCTGGCATTTTGAGATGCTCCCGGATCCTGAATAGGTGATTTGTCTTGGAGGCTATCATGGGTGATAAGTACAAAAATACTTCCCAAAATAAATATTCCTACAATAAATATGAAGGCAAGTGTTGGATTTTTATAATTACGCATAGCTGCCATCGAACCATCTGTGTGGAGCTGTAAGGTTTTCCGAGTGGTAAATTTTTTCATGGATGTTTGACACGGTTGCAAAAGCAAGTGTACTACCCATTGGTATTATTTCTATGAAATGGTATTGAGAACGTGTGAGGAGTCTGTGCCAAGATTCCTTTTGTATCGAATAGAGTCTTCGTTCATTGTGCATGAAGATGTAATTTTTTCGATGCTTGTCGATATGAATCTGCGCCGAGGAGTGACTGAATTAAGCTATCAATCTGTAATATAAGTATTTGTGAGCTGATGTGATTGTGTAAATTTCCAGTATAAATATAACCATTTTCTAAAAAGGGTTGACGCCGTTGTCTCGATATCTAAGTAATAAGAGCTTTAATTTGGTATCTGCTGGATATCCATAATCCGGATGAACGTATACTTTGGTATGCCAATCATCCTTGGCTGACCTCCACCAGGCCGTTAATGCTGGCCTATCAAAAAACCATGCCTACTGCCCTCCTCCTCATCGACATCCAACAATCCCTCTGCACCGGCCCCAACGCCGCATGGGACTGCCCCACCCTGATAGCCCGCATCAACCAGGTCACCACCGCTGCGCGCCAGGCCAACACCCCCATCATCTGGGTGCGCCATGCCGAGCCTGGGCTGGAGGCCGACACGCCCGGATGGCAATTGGCCGAGGGTCTGCAGGTGGAGAGCACCGACCTGACCCTGGACAAAACCACCGGCGATGCGTTCTGGAAGACCGACCTGTTGCCCATGCTGCAAAACCTGGGCGTGCAGGAGCTGGTGATTGGCGGGATGCACACGGAGTACTGCGTGGATGTGACCACGCGCGCCGCGCTGCGCCATGGCTACCCGGTGGTACTGCTGGAGGATGCGCACACCACTTGCGGCAATGCCGCCGTTACGCCGCAGCAGGTGATTGCGCACCACAACATCACCCTCAGCAGCACCAGCAGCTTTGGCCCGCGTGCGCGGCTGCAGACGGCGCAGCAGTGGGCGGATTCGGTCACCTCGGTTTAGAAAACCCCGGCTTTGCTGGTGCAAGTGCAGGGCGCTGGAGAGTCGTTCTAGCTCCCAAAGTGGAAGCAGCCAGCCCAGTGCACGCTAGCGCTGTACCAAGGTCGTTCATGCTTGGCCACTGTCAAGCGCGCAGATCACATATGCATCTGCGCATTCCTCAGTTGGAGTAGCTGCTTGCAACCGGCACAGTGCAAGCAGGCCCTGCCGTGATGGCAGCCTTTTCTCCCATGACCTGAAGGACGACACAGCATGACTATCCGCACAGCAGCGCCTTGGCGCGTTTTGATTGCCGGCACCATCGCGGCAACCGTTTGGGGCGCAAGCCCTGCCTTTGCCAACACGCCGCAAGCGGTGCCTGCGGGCGCGCTGGTCAGCACCGAATGGCTGGCGGCCAACCTGCAGCGGCCCGATGTGCGGGTGATCGAGGTGAGCGTGAACCCGGGGCTGTATGAGCGGGCACATATTCCGGGTGCGGTCAACTTCTCCTGGCACAACGACCTCAATGACAAGGTGCGCCGCGACATTGTTAGCAAGGAGGCGTTTGAGCAGCTGCTCTCCAAGGGCGGCGTGAGCGACAACACCACCGTGGTGCTCTACGGCGACACCAACAACTGGTTTGCGGCCTGGGGCGCCTGGGTGTTTGATGTGTATGGCGTCAAGAACGTGAAGCTGCTCGATGGCGGCCGCAAGAAGTGGGAGGCCGAAAACCGTGCGCTGAACAACCGCGCACCGGACTACGCCGCCACCACCTACCGTGTGGGCCAGGTCAACACCGATTTGCGAGCCCGCCTGGGTGATGCGCTGGCGGCGGTAGAGGGCAAGGGCGCCACGCAGCTGGTGGATATTCGCTCGGCCGACGAATACCAGGGCAAGGTGTTTGCGCCTGCCGGCGTGCCCGAGCTGGCCGTGCGTGCCGGCCATATCCCTGGCGCGGTGAATGTGCCCTGGGGCAAGGCGGTCAATGAAGACGGCACCTTCAAATCGCGGGCTGATCTGCAAAAGCTCTATGCCGATGCCGGCATCGACGGCAGCAAGCCCATCATCACCTACTGCCGCATTGGCGAGCGCAGCAGCCATACCTGGTTTGCGCTGAGCAAGATCCTGGGCTACCAGGTGAAGAACTATGACGGCTCCTGGACCGAATACGGCAACAGCGTCGGCGTGCCGATCAACAACCCGGCCGGCACGATCTGGGCAGCCAAGTAAGCCGATTCTTTGGTGTATTGAATGTCTCCGCATGGGCTCGGTCCTGTGTTCACTGCCCGCCTTGCGCGGGCATTTTTTTGGATGGAATGCGATGACTGATTCCAGTGGGGGTTTGGGAGGTGCGGGCACTGCTGCCGGGCAGCGCGCGGCCGGGAGCCTCAGTGCTTATTGGCAGCCGGTGACGGCGGCGGTATTGCTGCTGGCGCTGTGGCCCTTGCAGCAGGTCTTGCTGCAGCGCGATGGCGGGCGCACCCTGGTGTTTGCGCTGGCCATTGGACTGGCGCTGGGGGTGGTGCTGCAGCGCTCGCGCTTTTGCTTTTACTGCCATGCGCGCGATTGGCTGCAGCGCGATGACCCGCGCGGGATTTTGGCGATCATTCTGGCGCTGGCCGTGGGGCTTGTGGGCATGACGGTGGTGCAAAGCAGCTGGGTGCCCAACCCGCAGGCGGGGCAGTTGCCGCCCGATATGCATATTGGCCCGGTCAGCTGGGTGCTGGTGCTGGCGGGCCTGGCCTTTGGGGCGGGCATGCTGGTGTCGGGCTCCTGCATCAGCGCGCACTGGTACCGGCTGGCGGAGGGATCGGCCGCATCGCCATTTGCGCTGCTGGGCACGGCGCTGGGCTTCGCCTTGGGCTTTCAGACCTGGAACCCGCTCTACAGCCTGGCGGTGGCCGATGCGCCCGTCGTCTGGCTGCCGCAGCACCTGGGCTATGGCGGCGCGCTGCTGCTGCAGCTGGGCGTGCTGGCGGCTTGGGCGGCCTGGGTGTGGCAGCGCCATGTGCAGCAGCGCCAGCGCAGCCTGCCGTTGGCTACAGCGCCCACAGCAGCGGCGCCGCGCAGCCTGCCCGCGCTGTGGCGCAGCCTCTGGCAAGGGCGTTGGAACTATGCCCTGGGCGGCCTGCTGGTGGGGCTGATTGCCACCGCCGCCATTGTGCGCATGCGGCCTTTAGGCGTGACGGCCTTGCTCGGCAGCCAGGTGCGCGGCGCGTTGCAGAGCCAGGGCTGGGTGCCTGATCGGCTCAATGGCCTCGATGGCTTTGCCGGCTGCGCCACCTTGCCTGCTGCGACCTGGGCCACGCCCAATGCGCTGGTGCTGCTGGGCTTGCTGGCCGGCGCGTTTATCGCCGCTTTTGCCAGCGGCCAGTTCCGCCCGCGCCTGCCCACCGGGCGGGATGCGGGCCGGGGTTTGCTCGGCGGCGTGCTGCTGGGCTGGGGCGCCATGACCGGTATTGGTTGCACCGTGGGCACCTTGCTGTCCGGCGGCATGGCGGGTGCGCTGAGCGGCTGGGTGTTTGGCGCGGCCATGCTGCTGGTGCTGTGGCTGGGGTTTAGGCTGCAGACCTGGTGGGCGAGCCGGGCTTGATGGGGCAGGGTGCGCATGCCGGGTTAAAGGCAGTTGCTTGGCTGTGATCCGGTGGCTTGATGCTATGGACTTGGTAGTGCATTGAGCCCCTGCGCCAGTCGGCTGTCACACCCGAGCTGTGGTTTTGGCGCTATATTTCCACTCGCTTGCCACACCCACGGGATTGACCATGCTTTTAGGCCTTGCCGCCAACCGTTTGCACCACCAGAACGAGGATGCTGCACTGTTCAGCTTTTTGCGCGCCTGCGAGCAGGGGATTCGGGAGCTGAACATCGGGTTCCATGCGGTGGGCCGCACCTATGACGCGATTGCAGCGGCAGAAATGCTCAAAGGCTACAAGGGCATGGTGCGCTACCCCTATGGCCGCGAAGGCGGCCTGATGAAGCTGGTGGCCGAGGTCGTAGGCATGCCGGGTGACAACCGCGTGCTCGATGGCGCGATCTACCTGATTGACCCGGTGGACCCGTCGTCGATCTTCCCCGAAGCACTGGCCTTGAAGCGCCAGTGCGTAATCCACGGCAAACCCTTTATCTCCACCGCAGCCAGCGCGCGCGACTGGGTGGAGATGGAACGCATCCATGCCGGGCTGGCGCCCGACCGCCATGCCGACCGCCTGCACGACTATGGCAACCAGACCCTGGCGCTGATCGCCCACGATGCGATGAAGCCGGCGATGCTGGATTTTTGCGAGCGCAATTTTGCGCTGCTCTCGCGCTACCGCCGCCGCGTGGGCACCGGCACCACCGGCCAAAAGCTCAACGAGCTGGCCTGGAGCAAGGGCTGGCCGGTTGACAAGCCCTGGGTGGACCGTTTCAACAGCGGCCCGCTGGGAGGTGACGCACAAATTGCCGACCTGGTGCTGGAGCGCCGCTGCCAGCGCGCGATCTTCTTTGAAGACCCGCATGTGGCCCGCCAGCATGAGGCCGATATCCAGCTGCTGGAGCGGGCGGTGACGACCGTCACCCAGGAGGTGGTGTGCATGACCTCGCCAGCGGTGGCCCAGCGCTGGTGCGATGCGGCCGTCAAACGCTAAGCCCTACCTCGTCAGAAATCAGCCTGCCTGCACCTCGTTGGCCACCTCGATCAGGTTCTCATCCGGGTCGTAGAAATACAGCGATTGCAGCGTGGCCTGCGCACCCGTCGCCCGCACCGGCCCCTGCACGATGGCGACCTGCTCGCGCTGCAGGTGGGCGATGACATCGGCCAAGGGCATGCGTGTCAGAAAGCAGATATCGGCAGAGCCAGGGGTTGCATGTTTGACGTTCGGGTCGACGACATGGCCGACCTCGTGCAGGTTGATCTTTTGCCGGCCAAAGTGC
Organism: Comamonas sp. MYb21; assembly: GCF_037479395.1. Taxonomy (NCBI): domain Bacteria; kingdom Pseudomonadati; phylum Pseudomonadota; class Betaproteobacteria; order Burkholderiales; family Comamonadaceae; genus Comamonas; species Comamonas sp. MYb21. The sequence goes on from NZ_JBBGZC010000009.1 coordinate 273,781, forward strand.
AGCGCATGGCGGCCAGGCTTGAACTCCTGGGCCTCCATGCCCAGCACCCGCTCGTAAAAGGCAATGCTGCGCGGGATGCTGTGCACGGTGAGCACCAGGTGGTCCAGGGCATCGACCAGAGAGGTGGTGGTAGGCATAGGGCTTGCTCCAAAAGTGGATTCCAGGGGGCAGTATGCGCCCAAGCTGGGCGGTGCTCGGTGCTGGGCGTTGCAAGCGGTGCCCCATGCCAAAAAGCCGCAGCGCCCCATGGCGTCTGCGGCTGGCCGTTATGGCGCGCGGCCCGTGGCTCAGGCCTGCTGCGGCGCCAGTGTCTTGGTGTAGAGCGCGGCGCCGTTGAGGTCCTTCAGCACCACGGTCAGCGCCCGGCTTTGGTGGTCGATATCGAGCTGGCCAAAGAACTGGTAGCCCTCGCTGGGGGCGGAGTTGGCCTTGGGCGGCGCCTTGTGAAAGACGACATCGAGGCCAAAGGTCTGGTCGGCCTCATTGGGGCCAAAGCCGCCGGCATTGAGGGGGCCGGAGACGAATTCCCAGAACGGTGCGAAATCCTTGAACTGCGCGCGCTCGGGGCTGTAGTGGTGGGCGGCGGTGTAGTGCACATCGGCGGTGAGCCACACCACGTTGTCGATGCCTGCATCCTTGATGCCCTTCAACAGGCGCGCCATCTCCAGCTCGCGCCCCTTGGGCACGCCGTGCTCGCCATTGGCAATGGCCTCCCACTGGTCGCGGCCTTGGGCGTCCTTGCCGTCGGGCACAAACAGGCCGATGGGCATGTCGGCGGCAATCAGCTTCCAGGTGGCGGTGCTGGCCTTGAGGCCCGCCAGCAGCCAGTCGAGCTGGGGGCGGCCGAGAAAGTCGGTTTCGGCGCTTTCAGCGGCCTGCAGGTTGTGGCTGTTGGGGCCACGGTAGCTGCGCATGTCCAGCACAAAGATATCGGCCAGCGGGCCTTGGGGCAGGTGTCGGTAGACGCGCTGCTGCTCGGCCGTGCCAAAGGGGCGCATGGGCGCGTATTCCATAAAGGCGCGGCGGCCCCGGGCCGTGAGCAGCTGCACATTCTTTTCGGTATAGCGCTTGTCGTTGGCCACGCTCTTGCTGTCTGAGTAGTTGTTGGTCACCTCATGGTCGTCCCACTGCCAGATCTGTGCGACTTCGCTGCCCAGCGCGCGCACGTTGCGGTCCATCAGGTTGTAGCGGTAGCGGCCGCGGTATTCGTCCAGCGTCTCGGCCACCTTGGCGACCTGGGGCGTGACCAGGTTCTTCCAGGTGCTGCCATCGGGCAGCGCGACGGTCTCGGCGATGGGGCCGTCGGCATAGATGGTGTCGCCGCTGTGCAAAAACACATCGGGGTTGGCCTTGCGCATCTCGTCATAGATGCGCATGCCGCCGATGCCCTCGTTGATGCCAAAGCCCTGGCCCACGGTATCGCCGCTCCACACCAGGCGAAAGGGGCGGGTGGCAGGGCCCTGGCTGGCCAGCGGGGTGCGGAAATGCCCCAGCACGGCCGGGCTGCGGGTGTTGCTGCTGGCCAGGTCATCGAGCAGCACGCGGTAGAAGATGTCCTGCCCGGCGGGCAGGCCCTGCAGATCGACGCGGCCGGTGCCATCGCTATCGGGCAGCAGATCGGGCCCGCGCACCAGGGTGCTTTGGGCAAAGCTACTGGTGGTGGACCATTCCACCCGCATGCGCGCCTCGCGGCTGGCCCGCGCCCAGACGATGGCGCTGTGGGCCAGCACATCACCGCTTTGCAGGCCCGACAGCAGCATCGGCCGCGCGGCATCCTGGGTGATGGCGGCGGGCGCCGTTTGCGCGCGCAGGATGCCGGGCAGCAGGCCCGTGCCGGCGATGGCGCTGGAAGAGAGCAGAAAGCGGCGGCGGGCTAAAGGGTCGTGGGAGGTCATGGTGGCGGTACCGGTGGCAGCAAAAAACGCCACGATAGCCAGGGCCTGTGACACCGGGATGAAGCGTGAAACAGCGTGTTAACGCTTTCTGCTTCAGCGATGAAAGCTATAGTATTAGTAGCATTTTCTATGCTGGACAGCAGCAGATGCAGCCACGGCCGGCTGCGTTTTGCGGGCTTGTGTGGACGGTATTACTTGCGCAATTCAGCAAGTGAGCTTTGATATCTCATTCTTTGAATAAGCATCCGCGCACCCCACAATGGCGTATCAACACCGGTAGCCGCTAGGCGGATTCAAGGAGCAGACATGAGCTTTGTGCAGATTGACGATACGACGGGCAGCACGCAGCTGCGCACCGATGCGGCCTGGCTGGACGCACACTGGATGCCCTTTACCGGCAACCGCAACTTCAAGGCCAAGCCGCGCATGATCGTCAGCGGCCAGGGCGCCTACTACACCGATGCCGATGGCCGCAAGATTTTTGACGGCCTCTCGGGCCTGTGGTGCTCGGGCATTGGCCATGGCCGCAAGGAAGTGGCCGAGGCGATTGGCAAGGCGGCGCTGCAGCTCGATTACGCACCGGCTTTCCAGTTTGGCCACCCCGCCTCGTTTGCGCTGGCCAACAAGATCAAGGAACACACGCCAGCAGGCCTGGACCATGTGTTCTTCACCGGCTCGGGCTCGGAAGCGGCCGACACCTCGCTCAAGATGGTGCGCGCCTACTGGCGCTTGAAGGGCCAGGCCGGCAAGACGGTGCTGGTGGGCCGCGAGAAAGGCTACCACGGCGTGAACTACGGCGGCATCTCGGTGGGCGGCATTGCCGGCAACCGCAAGATGTTTGGCCAGGGCATTGTGGCCGACCACCTGCCCCACACCCAGCCGCCAGCTGGCACCTTCCAGAAGGGCATGTCCGATGAAGGCGGCCGCGCGCTGGCCGACAAGCTGCTCGATGTGATCGCGCTGCATGACGCGAGCAATATCGCAGCGGTGATCGTCGAGCCGTTCTCGGGTTCGGCCGGCGTGGTGATCCCGCCCAAGGGCTACCTGGAGCGCATCCGCGAGATCTGCACGCAAAACGGCATTCTGCTGATTTTTGACGAGGTCATCACCGGCTTTGGCCGCTGCGGTGCCTGGACGGGCGCAGAAGCCTTTGGCGTGGTGCCCGACATCATGAACTTTGCCAAGCAGGTGACCAATGGCGCCCAGCCGCTGGGCGGCTGCGTGGTCACCAAGGACATCTACGACACCTTCATGGCCGCAGGCGGCCCCGAGTACATGCTGGAGTTTGCCCACGGCTACACCTACTCGGCCCACCCGGTGGCCTGCGCGGCCGGTGTGGCGGTGATGGACATTCTGGAAAAAGAAGACATGCCCGGCCGCGTCAAGGCGCTGGCGCCTTACTTTGAAAACGCGGTGCACAGCTTGAAGGGCGCCAAGCACATCGCTGATATCCGCAACTACGGCCTGGCTGCGGGCTTTACGATTGCCGCGCTGCCCGGCGAGCCGGCCAAGCGCCCCTATGAGATCGCGATGAAGTGCTGGGAAAAAGGCTTCTACGTGCGCTATGGTGGCGACACCATCCAGCTGGCGCCGCCCTTTATCAGCGAAAAGGCCGAGATCGACCGTTTGATCAATGCGCTGGGTGACGCGCTGGCTGAAACCAACTGATTCACCTATAACTGCCCTCGTATCTGGCGCCCTGGTTCAGGGCGCCGGTGCTGTTTTTGAATTGCATCCAAGAGAGACTGACATGAACCACGACAAGAATGTGACGGCCACGGTAGGCCATTTGATCGACGGCAAGATCGTGCACGATGGCGGCCGCACGCAGCCGGTGTTCAACCCGGCAACGGGCCAATCGACGGTGAGCGTGGAGCTGGCCAGCAAGGCGACGGTGGAGGCCGCGATTGCCTCTGGCGAAAAGGCCTTCCCCGCCTGGCGCAATACGCCGCCGCTCAAGCGCGCGCGCATCATGGGCCAGCTCAAGGTGCTGCTGGAGCAGAACGCCGACAAGATCGCCGCGATGATCACCGCCGAGCATGGCAAGGTGTTGGCCGATGCGCATGGCGAGCTGCAACGCGGTATCGAGAACGTCGAGTTCGCCAGCTACGCGCCCGAGCTGCTCAAGGGCGAGCACAGCCGCAATGTGGGCCCCAATATCGACAGCTGGAGCGAGTTCCAGGCGCTGGGTGTGACGGCGGGCATCACGCCCTTCAACTTCCCCGCGATGGTGCCTTTGTGGATGTGGCCCATGGCCGTGGCCTGCGGCAATACCTTTGTGCTCAAGCCCTCCGAGCGCGACCCGACCAGCGCGCTGTACATTGCCCAGCTGGCGCAGGAAGCCGGCCTGCCACCGGGGGTGCTCAACGTCGTCAACGGCGACAAGGAAGCGGTCGATACCCTGCTGCATGACCCGCGCGTCAAGGCGGTGAGCTTTGTCGGATCGACCCCTATTGCCGAGTACATCTACGGCGAAGGCTGCAAGAGCGGCAAGCGCGTGCAGGCGCTGGGTGGTGCCAAGAACCATGCGGTGGTGATGCCCGATGCCGACATCAGCAACGCGGTGACCGCGATGATGGGCGCCGCCTACGGCAGCTGCGGCGAGCGCTGCATGGCCGTGCCGCTGGTGGTGGCCGTGGGCGACGAGGTGGCTGACCAGATGATTGCGGGCCTCAGCGCCGAGATTGCCAAGATGAAGGTGGGCCCGGGCACCGACAATGGCAACGACATGGGTCCGCTGATCACCAAGCCGCATTTCGAGAAGGTCAAGGCCTATGTGGACAGCGGTGTGCAAGAGGGCGCCAAGCTGCTGATCGACGGCCGCAGCCTGCAGGTGGCCGGTCATGAGGAAGGCTACTTCCTGGGCCCGTGCCTCTTCGACAACGTGCGCCCCGGCATGAAGATCTACCAGGAAGAGATCTTTGGTCCGGTGCTGGGCATTGTGCGCGTCAAGACCTTGCAAGAGGCGATGGACCTGATCAACGCGCACGAGTACGGCAACGGCACCTGCATCTTCACCCGCGATGGGGAGGCGGCGCGCTACTTCAGCGACCATATTCTGGTGGGCATGGTTGGCATCAATGTGCCGCTGCCTGTGCCCGTCGCCTACCACTCGTTTGGCGGCTGGAAGCGCAGCCTGTTTGGTGACTTGCATGCCTACGGGCCTGACGCCGTGCGCTTCTACACCAAGCGCAAGACCATCACCCAGCGCTGGCCCAGCGCCGGTGTGCGCGATGGCGCGGTGTTCAGCTTCCCGAGCAGCCGCTAATACGCAGCAGCAGCCGCCCAGCGATGGGCCCGGCTGCAAGTTGGTGCGTTTCTTGCGAAGGCCAGGGCATTGCCCCCAGCCTTTGCACCATGCGCACCAGCACCGCCCACCGCCGAACTTCGGACACCGCAGCTTCTGCCGAAGCTGCTGCCCACAGCACCTCCCCCAGCACGCCACCGGCACACCCACCGGTGGCGGCTTTGTCTGCGGCTGTGCCCGCATTGGATCCCAGGCCGATGCCCGCGCCGGTGCCCACGCCGGTGCCCACGTCCGATCTCCCATCCGACAGCCTGTTCAACCTCTCGCTGGCCAAGGGCCTGCAGGTGCTGTGTGCCTTCAACGCCGCGCACCGCAGCATGACCCTGGCCGAGATTGCGCAGGCTGCCGGCATGACCAAGGCTTCGGCGCAGCGCTCGGTGCACACCTTGCAGGCGCTGGGCTATATCGGCAAGCACCCGAGCACGCGGCGCTTTGTGCTGCTGCCGCGCGTGGTGGAGCTGGGCTTCAACTACCTGGAGGCGCACCCGATGATCAGCGCCGCCCACACCTATCTGGCGCAGCTGGCGCGGCAAAGCGGTGAGACGGCGACCTTGTCCGAGCCTGCGGGCACGCACATGGTCTACCTGGCCCAGGTGCTGACGACGCAGCACATCCCCGTGCTGACACCGGTGGGCACCCAGGTGCCGCTGTACGCCAGCAGCTGCGGCCGCGCCTACCTGAGCCAGCTGCCTGCGCCAGAGGCGCGCGCTCTGCTGCAGCAGGCGCCGATGCCCGCGCGCACCCGCGCCACCCTGACGACGGTGGATGCCGTCATGGAGCGCCTGGCGCTGTGCCAGCAAACGGGCTATGCCACCAACTGCGAAGAGCTGTTTCTGGGCGATATGGGCATTGCCGCGCCGGTCTTCAATGCACGCGGCGTGGTCGTGGGCGCCATCCACCTGGCGCCCCCTACCAGCCGCTGGAACATGGCCGATGCCCAGCAGGCGCTGGCGCCGCTGGTGATTGAATGCGCGCGGGCAGTGTCGCAGCTATTGCCGGCTGACTAAAAAACGCGGAGCCCGAGCGCTGCACGTTCTTCTACCGCTTTGATGGCCTTTCAGCGCCGCATCAAGCCACCCCTGCATGCGCCAGCATCGCATGCAGCAGCACATTGCAGCCAGCAGCCAGGTGCTCGGATTTGGCGTCCTCGATCTCGTTGTGGCTGATGCCATCCTTGCAGGGCACAAAGATCATCGCGGTGGGCGCCACGCTGTGCACATAGACGGCGTCATGGCCGGCGCCGCTGACGACCTCCATGTGGTCGTAGCCCAAGGTGTCGGCCGCGCCACGCACGCTGGCCACGCAGTCGGGGTGGAAGATGCAGGGCGCAAAGCGCACCACCTGCGTGATCTCCACCTGGCATTGGCACTGGGCGGCCAGCCGCGCAAACTCTGCGCGCATGGCGGCGTCCATCGCATCCAGGCCGGTCTGCGAAAGGTTGCGAAAGTCGACGCTGAACTTCACCTGGCCCGGGATCACATTGCGGGAGTTGGGCAGCACCTGCAGATGGCCGACGGTGCCGCGCCCGTGCGGCGCCTGGTCCAGTGCAATGCGGTTGACGGCATCGACCATGCGGGCAGAGGCTAGCATCGCGTCATGGCGCAGGTTCATCGGCGTGGGGCCGGCATGGGCGTCCATGCCGGTGACGGTCACGTCATACCACTGCTGGCCCAGCGCGCCGCTGACGATGCCAATCGGCTTGTCATAGGCTTCCAGCACCGGGCCTTGCTCGATATGCGCTTCAAAATAAGCGGCAAAGGCGCCACCGGGCACATCACCGCAGGCCACATCGCCCAGGTAGCCGATGCGGGCCAGCTCAGCGCCGACGGTAAGGCCTGCACCATCTTGTTGCGAGCGGATGTGGTCTGCACCAAAAATTCCCGCAAATGCACCAGAGCCCATCATCACCGGCGTGAAGCGCGTGCCTTCCTCGTTCATCCAGAAGGCCACTTCCAGCGGCGCGCGGGTCTGGATGCCATGGCTGTTGAGCGTGCGCACCACCTCCAGGCCGGCGAGCACGCCGTAGTTGCCATCGAACTTGCCGCCGGTGGGCTGGGTGTCGATATGGCTGCCGGTGGCTACGGCGCGTGCCTGCGGATCGGTGCCGGGGCGGCGGCCAAACACATTGCCCACTTCGTCCACGCGCACCTGCAGGCCTGCGTCGCGGAACCATTGCACGACCTGGTCGCGGCCGGCCTTGTCCTCGTCGGTCAAGGCAATGCGGCAGACACCGCCTTTGGGCGTGGCCCCTATCTGGGCGAGATCCATCAGCGATTGCCAGAGGCGGTTTTCATCAATGCGCAGGCTGTCTATTGGGGTCATGCGGGTACTCCTGAAAGTGAGGCGATCAATGCGCAGGGCGTTCGCATAAAGCATGCCAAAAATATCGATGAATCAAACACTTGTATCGATTATCGATATGCGTGATGTGGCACGCAGCTTGCTTTGGACTTGTCATCCCCCACTCCTTGGAAAGGTCCTGTGATGCAAGCGTCTTCCGGTTTCTCCGTCTCCCGTCCCGCGCTCAAAAGCCTGGCTCTGGCTGTCACCCTGGCGCTGGGCGCTGGTGCTGCCATGGCCCAGGAAAAGGTGCTGCGCATTGCAATGACTGCGGGCGATATCCCGCGCACCTCGGGCCAGCCCGACCAGGGTTTTGAGGGCAACCGTTTTACCGGCATCCCGATGTATGACGCGCTGACCCAGTGGGACCTGAGCAAGGCCGACAAGCCCAGCGAGCTGGTGCCGGGCCTGGCGCTGTCCTGGGAGGTGGATGCCAAGGACAAGACCAAGTGGCTGTTCAAGCTGCGCCCCGGTGTCAAGTTCCACGATGGCAGCGCCTTCACGGCCGATGCCGTGGTCTGGAACGTGAACAAGGTGCTGGACAAGGAGGCCGAGCAGTTTGACCCGGCCCAGGTGGGCGTGACCGCCTCGCGCATGCCCACGCTCAAGTCCGCCAAGAAGATCGATGACCTGACCGTCGAGCTGACCACCACCGAGCCCGATTCCTTCTTGCCGATCAACTTGAGCAATCTGTTCATGGCCTCGCCCGCGCACTGGGCCAAGAAGCTGGCTGCAGTGCCGGCCTCCGTCAGCGGCAAGGCCGAGCGCAGCAAGGCCGCCTGGACGGCGTTTGCCGCCGACCCCTCGGGCACCGGCCCCTTCAAGGGCGCACGCCTGGTGCCGCGCGAGCGCTTTGAGATGGTGAAGAATGCCAGCTACTGGGACCCCAAGCGCACGCCGACCATCGACAAGGTGGTGCTGCTGCCGCTGCCTGAGGCCAACTCGCGCACTGCCGCGCTGATGAGCGGCCAGGTGGACTGGATCGAGGCGCCGGCGCCCGATGCGCTCGATGCGATCAAGGCACGCGGCTTCAAGGTGTATTCCAACCTGCAGCCCCACATCTGGCCCTGGCAGTTCTCGTTTGTGGAAGGCTCGCCCTGGCTGGACAAGCGCGTGCGCCATGCCGCCAACCTCTGCGTGGACCGCGCCAGCATGAAGCAGCTCTTGAATGGCCAGATGGAGCCGGCCACCGGCATTTTTGAGCCTGGCCACCCCTGGCGCGGCAGCCCCAGCTTCCAGATCAAGTACGACGTGAAGGCCGCGCAGGCGCTGATGACACAGGCGGGCTTTAGCGCCAGCAAGCCGATCAAGGTGAAGATCCAGACCTCCGCCTCGGGCTCGGGCCAGATGCAACCGTTGCCGATGAACGAGTTCATCCAGCAGAACCTCAAGGAATGCTTCTTTGATGTCGAGTTCGATGTGGTGGAGTGGAACACGCTGTTTTCCGGCTGGCGCCTGGGCGCCAAGGACCCGGGTGCCAACAAGGCCAGCGCCACCAATGTGACGGCAGCGACCATGGACCCCTTCTTTGCGATGGTGCGCTTTGTCAGCACCAAGTCCTTCCCGCCGCTGTCCAACAACTGGGGCTTCTACAGCAACAAGCAGGTGGACGCGGTGGTGGACAAGGCCCGCACCACCTTTGATGCCAAGGAACGCGACAAGGCCCTGGCCGAGCTGCACACCCTGGTGGTCGATGAGTCGCCCTTCCTGTTTGTGGCACACGATGTGGGCCCACGCGCCATGTCGGCCAAGGTCGGCAACGTGGTGCAGCCGCAAAGCTGGTTCATCGATATCGCGACGATGACGATGAAATAAGCCGGGCGTCCCCGGGCATGCAGACCGGTGCTGAGACACCGCTGCATGCCGGGCGCAGGCCGATGGCCCAACCCGCCAGTGCGACCCCGCATGGTCCGCTTCTCCCCCACGAACCTCTGATCCGCCATGCTTGCCTACCTGTTCAGACGCATTGTCTACACCCTGCCCATCATGCTGGGCGTGGCCCTGCTGTGCTTTGCCCTGGTGCATATTGCGCCCGGCGACCCTCTGGTGTCGGTCTTGCCCGCCGATGCATCTGCCGAGCTGCAGGCCCAGATGCGCGAGCTCTATGGCTTTAACCGGCCGCTGCCCGAGCAGTTTCTGCGCTGGGTCTGGCGCGCGTTGCAGGGCGATCTGGGCCAGTCGATTGCCACCAGCCGGCCGGTGACCACCGAGGTGATGGCCGCCGTGGTCAACACCTTGCGCCTGGCGGTGGTGGCGACCTTGATCGGCTTTGTGCTGGGCAGCCTGTTTGGCTTTGTGGCGGGGTATTTCCGCAACTCCTGGGTGGACCGCAGCTGCTCGATGCTGTCGATGCTGGGCGTCAGCGTGCCGCACTACTGGCTGGGCATGGTGATGGTGATCGTCTTCTCGTCGCAGCTGATGTGGCTGCCCGCGACGGGCGCGGGGCCGGGTGGCTCGGGCGACTGGGCCTGGGACTGGGCGCATGTGCAGTTCATGGTCCTGCCGGCCATCACCATGTCGGTGATCCCGATGGGCATCATTGCGCGCACCGTGCGGGCGCTGGTGGCCGAGCTGCTGGACCAAGAGTTCATCCTCGGCCTCAAGGCCAAGGGCCTGGGCCATCTGGGCATCTTCCGCCATGTGCTCAAAAATGCAGCGCCCACCGCGCTGGCGGTGATGGGCCTGCAGCTGGGCTACCTGCTGGGCGGCTCCATCCTGATCGAGACCGTGTTCTCCTGGCCGGGCACCGGCTTTTTGCTCAACCAGGCCATCTTCCAGCGCGATCTGCCGCTGCTGCAGGGCTCCATCCTGGTGCTGGCCGTTTTCTTTGTGCTGCTCAACCTCATCATCGATGTGGTGCAGACCCTGCTTGATCCCCGCATCGCCCGCTGAGCGCAGATTTCTGGAGGTTCCGTCCCCATGACCAGTCTTTCCCTTCCCGATGCAGCAGCGGCCCAGGTGCAGCCGCTGCCGGCCCAGCGCTCACGCGGCTATTGGTCCTCGGTGCTGCAGCGCCTGCTGCACGATCCGGTGGCCATGGGCGCGGCCGCCGTCATTGTGCTGCTGATTGTGGTGGCGGCGCTGGCGCCCTGGATCACGCCGTCCGACCCCTACCTGGCCTCGATGCTCAAGCGGCTCAAGCCCATTGGCACCGCAGGCCTGCCGCTGGGCAGTGATGAGCTGGGCCGCGACATGCTCTCGCGCCTGATGATGGGCGCGCGCCTGTCGCTGTTCATGGGCATCACCCCGGTGCTGCTGGCCTTTGTGATCGGCACGGGCATCGGCATTGTGGCCGGCTACGCCGGTGGCCGCACCAACACGGTGATCATGCGCACCATCGATGTGTTCTACGCCTTCCCCTCGGTGCTGCTGGCCATTGCGCTGTCGGGCGCGCTGGGCGCGGGCATCTTCAACTCGCTGGTGTCGCTGACGATTGTCTTTATCCCGCAGATCGCCCGCGTGGCCGAGAGCGTGACGGCCCAGGCCCGCAACCGCGACTATGTGGAGGCCGCGCGTGCCACCGGGGCCAGCGCCTTCACCATCGTGCGGGTGCATGTGCTGGGCAATGTGCTGGGCCCCATCTTTGTCTACGCCACCAGCCTGATTGCGGTGTCGATGATCCTGGCCTCGGGCCTGTCGTTTCTGGGCCTGGGTGTGAAGCCGCCCGAGCCCGAATGGGGCCTGATGCTCAACACCTTGCGCACGGCGATCTACACCCAGCCCTGGGTGGCGGCCTTGCCGGGGCTGATGATCTTCATCACCTCCATCTCCTTCAATCTGCTCTCCGATGGCCTGCGCACGGCCATGGACAACAAGGGGTAAGCGATGCTCCAGCCTTCTTCTTTAGCCCCGGCCGCCACCCTGGCCGCCGATGTGGGTGGCCCGGCTCAGCCGCTGCTGACGGTGCGCGGTTTGACCAAGCATTTCCCGCTCAAGCAAGGCAAGCTGGTGCGCGCGGTCGATGGCGTCGATTTCGAGGTGCTCAAGGGCGAGACCCTGGGCGTGGTGGGCGAGTCCGGTTGCGGCAAGTCGACCACGGCGCGCCTGTTGATGCACCTGATGGACCCGACCGCTGGCGAGCTGGTGTTTGACGGCCGCACGGTGGGATCGCGCGACCTGAGCCTCAAGGAGTTTCGCCGCCAGGTGCAGATGGTGTTCCAGGACAGCTATGCCTCGCTCAACCCGCGCCTGACGATCGAGGACTCAATCGCCTTTGGCCCGCAGGTGCATGGCGTCTCGCGCAAGGAGGCGGTCGCCCGCGCCCACCACCTGATGGACCGGGTGGGCCTGGCGCCGGCCCGCTTTGCCGAGCGCTACCCGCATGAGCTCTCGGGCGGTCAGCGCCAGCGCATCAACATTGCGCGCGCGCTGGCCTTGCAGCCGCGCATGGTGATCTTGGATGAAGCCGTCTCGGCGCTCGACAAATCGGTCGAGGCCCAGGTGCTGAACCTGCTGGCCGACCTGAAGCGCGAGTTTGGCCTGACCTATGTCTTCATCAGCCATGACCTGGGGGTGGTGCACTACATCAGCGACCGGGTGATGGTGATGTACCTGGGCCAGGTGGCCGAGATTGGCCCCTCGGATGCGCTGTTTGCCGCACCGGCCCACCCCTACACCAAGGCCTTGCTGTCGTCGGTGCCGTCGATGGACCCGAGCCACCGCACCCTGGTGGCACCGCTGGCCGGTGACCCGCCCAACCCCATCAACCCGCCCACGGGCTGCCGCTTTCACCCGCGCTGCCCCCTGGCGGCGCCGGTCTGCGCCCAGGCCGCGCCGGCCGTCACCCCGGTGCAGCTGCACCATGCCGCGCGCTGCCTGGTGCATGAGCCCGGCAGTGGCCACCCCCTGGCCGCCGCTGCTGCGCTGGCCGCCTGAACCCGGAGCACCACGATGAACACAGCCTCTCCTCCCCTGGTCCAGATCCAGGACCTGAATGTGCAGTTTGCCAGTGGCAAGAAAGTGGTCCAGGCCGTCAGCGGCGTGAGCCTGTCGGTCGCCAAGGGCGAAGCGGTGGCGCTGATTGGCGAATCGGGATCGGGCAAGAGCGTGACCCTGCGCAGCCTGCTGCGCCTGCACCCTGAGCGCAAGACCACGATGAAGGGCCAGATCCGGGTCGCAGGCCAGGATGTGCTGGCGCTGCGCGGCGGCGCGCTCAACGACTTTCGCGGCAAGACCTGCGCGATGATTTTTCAGGACCCCTTGCTGGCGCTGGACCCGGTCTACCCGGTGGGCGCGCAGATTGTCGAAGCGATACGCCGGCACGAGCGCGTGAGCAAGAGCGAGGCGCAGCAGCGCGCGCTGGCGCTGTTTGAGCGGGTGCGCATTCCCAGCCCCGAGCAGCGCCTCAAGGCCTACCCGCATGAGATGTCGGGCGGCATGCGCCAGCGGGCGATGATTGCGCTGGCCCTGGCCTGCAACCCGCAGGTGCTGCTGGCCGACGAGCCCACCACGGCCCTCGATGCCACCGTGCAGATCCAGATCCTGCTGCTGCTGCGCGAGCTGCAGCGTGAGCTGGGCCTGGGCATTGTGTTTGTGACCCACGATATTGGCGCGGCGGTGGAAGTGGCCGACCGCATTGCGGTGATGTATGCGGGCCGCATTGTGGAAGAGGGCACGGCCGAGCAGCTGATCCGCAGCCCGCGCCACCCCTACACCATGGCCTTGCTGCAAAGCCGATCCCATGGCGCGATGGAGCGCGGCCAGCCGCTGCAGACCATTGCTGGCGCGCCGCCCGACCTGACCGCCATCCCACCGGGCTGCGCCTTTGCGCCGCGCTGCAAGCTGGCCACGGCCGCCTGCCTGCAAGCGGTGCCGGAGCCGGTCACGCTGGCGCCTGGCCATATGGCGCGCTGCGTGCACACTGCAACGGCGGCTGCCTTTGCCCCCAACGTGCTAGCCGCCGCTTAGGCTGCTGCATTTCTACCGTCTTTTTTGCTCTGGACTGATCTCACCATGCCCTTGCACGACCCTGCCCACGCCTTTGTTCCCTACCCCGATGTGCCTGTGCGCCATGCGGCCACCGGCCCGCTCAGCGGCCTGTACTTTGGGGTGAAGGACTTGTTCGACATTGCAGGCTATCCCACGGGGGGCGGCAACCCGCTGCTGCTGGCCCTGTCCGGCATCAAGACGCAGACGGCGCCCACCGTGCAAAAGCTGCTAGATGCCGGCGCGGCGCTGGCGGGCAAGACGGTGACCGATGAGCTGGCCTTCTCGATGAATGGCAACAACGCCCACTTTGGCGCGCCGATCAATGGCAATGCGCCCGAGCGCATCACCGGTGGTTCGTCGTCGGGCTCGGCCTCGGCGGTATCGAGCCGGATGTGCGACTTTGCGCTGGGCACGGACACGGGCGGCTCGGTGCGTGCGCCGGCGAGCCACTGCGGCCTGTATGGCATACGGCCCACGCATGGCCGGGTGAGCCTGGAGTCAGCCCTGGCGCTGTGCCACAGTTTTGACACCTGCGGCTGGTTTGCCCGCGATGCCCATACCTTTGCCCGCGTGGCCGATGTGCTGATGGCGCCCGACACGACGCCGCTGCCGGACCGCCCGCGCCTGCTGATGCCCAGCGATGTCTGGGGCCTGGTGGACAGCGCTGTGCGCCCGGCCTGGGATGGGGCGCTGCAGCAGATCACGCAGCTGCTGGGCAGCGCGCAGGATTGCAAAGCGGTGCTCGATTCCTTTGACGCGATGTACTGGAGCTTTCGCTATATCCAGGGGCGCGAAGCCTGGATGACCGATGGCGCCTTCATCAGCCGCTATGCGCCGGTGCTGGGCCCGGGCGTGAAGGAGCGCTTTGACTGGTCGAGCAAGGTGACGGATGCGCAGGTGCAGGAGGCCGAGCAGTTCCGTGCGCGCTTCCGCCAGCATTTGGCTGATCTGTTGGGCAGCGATGGCGTGCTGGTGATGCCGACCATGCCCGATATTGCGCCGCTTCGCAGCGCCGATGAGGCATCGCTGGAGGCCTACCGCAACCAGGCCGTGCAGATGCTGTGCCTGGCGGGCTTGGCGGGCTTTCCGCAGATCTCGCTGCCGCTGGCCAGCCGCGATGGCGCGCCCTTGGGCATCTCGCTGCTGGGCCCGGCAGGCACGGACCGCAGTTTGATCGCCATTGCGCAGCAGCTGGCAGCTGCGGTGTAAGTGATTAAGCGAGATCAGCGGGCAGGCTAACCTGCAGCGGTGCGCTGATCGCTTCGCAGCGGCAATCCAGCGCATCGGCGCGCCGCTCGATGACGGCGAAATCACCGCCCTCGACGGCGAGCAAGGCATGGTGCCAGGTGCCGGGCGCCAGCACGATGCCCTGGCGGCCATCGGTCACAAAGGCCTGCAGATCCTCAGCCTGGGGAGCGGGGCCGGCAGCGGCCACCACCACAACAAAGCGCTGGGTGCCCAGCGGCACAAAGCTCTGGCTGCCCAGTGCATGGCATTCGACCTCGGTCACCGCCAGCGGAAACTGCCGCGCCTGCGCGCGAAACAGCGCCAGCATCGGCCAGCCGCCTTGCGCCGTCAGCTGCAGATCGGGCAGCAGGTCATAGCGCAGCGCATTGCCCTGGTTGATGGACTGGCTGGGCAGGCTGGGGTCGGCCAGGCCAATCACAGTGCCAAAGGCCGAGAAGTTGTGCGCGGTCAGAGGCCGCGCCTCCAGAACCAGTGCAGCGGGGTGGGTGTTGGGGGTCGTCATGGCCAGCTAGCTAGCAAGGACGGTGCCTGATTGGCGATGCAGCACCCGCGCAGCAGCTCGGTCAAGGCTTGCCATCGGCTTCGTGCTGCGCGCCCTTGCTGTCGGTGATGACGGCGCCCATGCCGGCTGAGGGGTTCACGCTGCCGCCTTCGGCCGTGGTGCCGCCGTTGGAGGCCTTGGGGTCATCGGCAGAGGCCAGCGGCACGGCAGGGGGCAGGGGATCGTGTTTGTCGGCCTTGGCATGGGGCAGGACCGAGTGGCTGTCGATGATGGGCGCGTTGAACAGCGGCTTGTCGGGCAAGGGCTGGCGCGATGCCGCTACCGTGCCGGAGATGGGTTTCATCGGCCCGGGGCGTTCGTCACAGGCGCTCAGCAGGCTGGCAGTGGCAACGACGGCTGCCAGGGCGGCAAGTCGGGTTGGAATGGCTGGCATGGGCTTTTCCCTGTAGTGGTACTGGTAACCCCACTATTGTCGCCGCAGGCCGGGCGCCCAGGTGTCAGCCAATCACGGCAATCAGCGCGCGCCCAGCAGCGCCAGGTAGGCATGGCGCGTCTCGGGCGAGACGCTCTGGATGACCTGCTCATAGGTGGTCTGGTTGCGCAGCTGCATGCGCGCCGAGGCCACGGCCTTGGATTTGCAGTACCAGTGGCAGGTGTGCTGCATCAGATACATCTCGGCCAGCAGCGTAAAGGCGCGGTCCTTGGGGCTGCGGCCGGCGGTGTTGGCCACGACGCGGGCAATGCCATCGGCATGCAGGCGGATGGCGGTGCGCAGGTCAAAGGACTTGCTGCCGCCCTGGAGCTTGTCGATCAGCTGCGAGAAGGGGAAGTAAAACGCCTGGGTGCTGATCTTGAACGTGGCGCCATTGGCCGGCTCGGGCGCCTTGGCCAGCGTGTCGGCAAAGCTGCTGAACTGGCTGGCCAGGCTGTTTTCCACCGATGCCTGCAGCTCCCAGATTTGCTGCTGGCGGTTGCTGTCTTTCTCGTCCAGCGCCCGCATATAGCTGCTGACCAGGCGCTCCATCAGCTTTTCGATGTCGTAATTACGCAAATATTGGGCCAGCAAGGCGATGCGCTGCTTTTGGGCCTTGGCGCGCAGCACATAGCTCACGCCCAGGATGAGAACGACCAGCAGCATTAAATCCATGACAAATGAGGCCTTGCAGAGCCTATAAAGCGCAAACGTTTGTCATTGTAGACCTTGGCTTCCGCCAAGAGGGGCGGGCTTTACGCAATGTATGCCCAAACTGGAAAAAGCTATACATCTTTTTCATAGTTCTAGTCGGCGACTGGAATACTTGATTTTTAGCCTGCGCCTAGAATGGTGAGTGCCTTGTATACGATCCACAGCTTTTGGCGGTGGGCCAATCGTTCTGGGCCCTTGGACATACTGTTGAGACATGCATGCAGATGGCAGCATGTTCCAGCTGTTTTTCGTAGTGAATGCTGCGTGATGCCGGAGACCGCCATGACTGAGAAGAATTCAACCCCCACTGCGGTGGACAAGCGTGCGCTGCTGCGCCAGTCCGCACTGGAGTACCACCAGTTTCCCCGCCCCGGCAAGGTGGCGATTGCCGCGACCAAACCCATGGCCAACCAGCATGACCTGGCGCTGGCCTATTCGCCCGGTGTGGCCGCGCCTTGCGAAGAGATCGTCAAGGACCCGGCAGCTGCCTTCAAGTACACCAGCCGTGGCAACCTGGTGGCGGTGATCTCCAACGGCACGGCCGTGCTGGGCCTGGGCGATATTGGCGCGCTGGCCTCCAAGCCGGTGATGGAAGGCAAGGGCGTTCTGTTCAAGAAATTTGCCGGTGTCGATGTGTTTGACATCGAAATCAACGAAAAAGACCCGCAGAAGCTGGTGGAAGTGATCGCCGCGCTGGAGCCGACCTTTGGCGCCGTGAACCTGGAAGACATCAAGGCGCCCGAGTGCTTCTATGTGGAGCGCGAGCTGCGCAAGCGCATGAAGATCCCGGTCTTCCACGACGACCAGCACGGCACCGCGATCACCGTGGCCGCGGCCATGGTCAACGCGCTCAAGGTCGCAGGCAAGAAGATTGAAGAAGTGAAGCTCGTGGCCTCGGGCGCGGGCGCTGCGGCGCTGGCCTGCCTGAACCTGCTGCTGGAGATTGGTCTGAAGCGCGAAAACGTGATGGTGACCGACATCGTCGGTGTGGTCTACAAAGGCCGTACCGAGCTGATGGACGAAGATAAGGAGCTTTTCGCGCAAGAAACCGACAAGCGCACCTTGTCGCAGGTGATTGACGGCGCCGATGTGTTCCTGGGCCTGTCGGCGGGCGGTGTGCTCAAGCCCGACATGGTGCAGCGCATGGCAGCGCGCCCCATCATCTTCGCGCTGGCCAACCCCAACCCCGAGATCTCGCCGGAAGACGCCAAGGCGGTGCGCGAAGACATCATCATGGCCACGGGCCGTTCGGACTACCCGAACCAGGTCAACAACGTGCTGTGCTTCCCCTATATCTTCCGGGGCGCGCTCGACTGCGGCGCGACGACGATCACCACCGAGATGGAAATCGCCACGGTGCACGCGATTGCCGACCTGGCCCAGGCCGAGCAGACCGAAGAGGTCGCCAATGCCTATGCCGGCCAGGACCTGTCCTTCGGCCCCGAGTACCTGATCCCCAAGCCGTTTGACCCGCGCCTGATGATGAAGATTGCGCCGGCCGTGGCGCAGGCGGCAGCGGAATGCGGCGTGGCCGAGCGTCCGATCCAGGACATGGATGCCTACCGCGAGCACCTGCAGACCTTTGTCTACGCTTCCGGCACGGCGATGAAGCCCATCTTCATGGCGGCCAAGCGCGCTGCGAAAAAGCGCATTGCCTACGCCGAAGGCGAGGAAGAGCGCATCCTGCGTGCGGCCCAGATCGTGGTCGACGAGCGCGTGGCGCGCCCCACCTTGATCGGCCGCCCTGCCATCATTGCGCAACGCATCGAGAAGTTCGGCCTGCGCCTCAAGGAAGGCACGGACTACGATGTGGTCAACGTCGAGCATGACGACCGCTACCGCGATTTCTGGCAGTCCTACCACCGCATGGCCGAGCGCAAGGGCGTGACCGTGCCGATCGCCAAGATCGAAATGCGCCGCCGCCTGACCCTGATCGGCTGCATGCTGCTGCACAAGGGCGAGGTCGATGGGCTGATCTGCGGCACCTGGAACAACACCGCCATCCACCTGCACTACATCGACCAGGTGATTGGCAAGCGCGCCGGCACCGCCACCTATGCCTGCATGAACGGCCTGCTGCTGCCCGAGCGCCAGGTCTTCCTGGTCGACACCCATGTGAACTACGACCCGACGGCCGAGCAGCTCGCCGAGATCACGATCATGGCGGCTGAGGAGATGATGCGCTTTGGTATCAAGCCCAAGGCCGCGCTGCTGTCGCACTCGAACTTTGGCTCCAGCAACCAGCCCAGCGCCGTCAAGATGCGCCAGACCCTGGAGCTGCTGCGCATCCAGGCGCCCTGGCTCGAAGTGGACGGCGAGATGCACGGCGATGTGGCCCTGGACCAAAAGCAGCGTGCCAGCATCATGCCCGAGAGCCCCCTGGTCGGTAACGCCAATCTGCTGGTGCTGCCCAACATCGATGCGGCCAATATCAGCTACAACCTGCTCAAAACGGCAGCGGGTGGCAATATCGCCATTGGCCCGATCCTGCTGGGTGCCGCCCAACCGGTGCACATTTTGACCCCCAGCGCCACGGTGCGCCGCATTGTCAACATGACGGCCGTTGCAGTTGCAGACGCGAATTTTGCGCGCTGATAGAGTTATTTTCAGTGCAGTTGGCTTGAATCTGCCACGCCTGCCGCTGTAAAATACTGAGAAGCCTGCTCAAATTTTGGGCAGGCTTCTTGCATTTTGAGGGGCAATCCGTCACACTGACTGGCTGAACTTGCGGTGAAGTCCGCGGTTCTGAAAGGTGTTGTTGATGCTCAAAGCATGGGGTTTTCTGGCCCGCTCGTCTGTGAAGGCTGGCGTGCTCGCTGTGGTCATGGCTGCGCTGCCGCCAGGGGTCCAGGCCCGTGGCAGCGGGCCTTCCGCATTCGATGGGCCGGTCGTGGCGGTGGCCGAATTGCCGCCGCAAGGCCGCAAAACCTATGTATTGATCTACGAAGGCGGCCCCTTTCCCTATGACAAGGACGGCTCGGTATTTGGTAACCGTGAGCGCATACTGCCCAGGCACCCGCGTGGTTACTACCGGGAATACACCGTCAAGACACCCGGTTCCCGCGATCGCGGGGCGCGTCGCATTATTTGTGGCGGTCAGGTCGCCACAATGCCCGATACTTGCTACTACACCCAGGATCACTACAGCAGCTTTCGGCGTATTGTGAATTAGCCAGTCAGATTCCTCCTATGTCGCTTTTCCGCAAGAGATGTCTTGCGCAGAGTGATGTGCTAAGTCAACAATGCCCAATGAGCCCCAGGGATGGGGTGTGGTTTTTAAAAAATGCTAATGGAAAGAGCAACGGAGATGGACACTCCACTTCGTCAGGTACAAGATACATCGCTGCGTTTCGTGCGTCCCAACATCGTGCAGGCCATTCGGGCCTACCGGTTGGAGGACCTGCGCGACGCAGCCCAGAACCTGGGGCAGCACTTTTTGTACGCCAATCTGGCGCACGCCCTGTCCAAGGCCGATGTGCTCGAGTTGATTGGCATGCAGTTTTATTTTCCGTCGCACTACGGCAAGAACTTCGATGCGCTGTTCGACTGCCTGACCGACCCTTTGCACAAGAGTGGCCCGCAGCCTGGCTTTGTCGTGGTGCTGGACCAGATCCCGACTGCGATGAAGTTTGACCGCGAAGCGCGCGAGCAGCTGCTCGATGTGTTTCGCGATGCGGCCGAGTACTGGGCCGAGCGCAAGGTGCCTTTTCGCTGCTTTTACTCTTTCCTCTGATCGGCTTGCTGATGAGAAAGAAAAAACGCCCGGCTTCCGCCGGGCGTTTTGCTTATGGGCGGGGCCCCAACGATCAGGCCGCCTTGGGCGCTGCCGAGAGGCTGGCAGCGGCCTGTTCGTACTCGGCCACCGGCACTTCTTCGGCGCGGCGCTGCAGGTCGAAGTTGCCGCTGTAGCCTTTTTCCTCCAGCCATTTGCCCAAGGTGTTGCGCAAGATCTTGCGGCGCTGGCTGAAGGCCACGCGCACCAGGTCTTCGAGCAGCTTGGCATCGAGTTGGGCGGGCTCGGCGCGCGGGACCATGCGCACGACGGCGCTGTCGACCTTGGGGGGCGGGTCAAAGCTCTCGGGCGGCACAAAGAGCACGTTCTCCATCGCATAGCGCCATTGCAGCATGACCGTCAGGCGCCCGTAGTCCGAGGTGGCGGGTGCGGCCACCATGCGGTCGATCACCTCTTTTTGCAGCATGAAGTGCTGGTCTTCGACCACATCGACCTGGTCGAGCAGGTGAAACAGGATGGGGCTGGAGATGTTGTAGGGCAGGTTGCCGGCCACGCGCAGCTTGGCCACGCCCAGGCGCTGGGCGAGGGCGCGGAAATCGACCTTCAGCACATCGGACTCGACCACATCGAGCTGCGGGTGCGTGCGCAGGCGCAGGGCCAGATCGCGGTCCAGCTCAATGACGCTGAGCTTGCCCAGGCGCTCGACCAGCGGCTGGGTCAACGCCATCAGACCGGGGCCGATCTCCACCACCGTCTGGCCGGGCAGTGGGTGGATGGCGTCGACGATCGCGTCGATGACGGCGCGATCGGTCAGAAAGTTCTGGCCAAAGCGCTTGCGGGGAATGTGTTTCATGCAATGACAAAGCGGTGCGAAAGCACCGCTCTTGGGTTGGCAGGCTTGGGGCCGATGATGACACCGCCGCAGCGCCACAGCGCCGGGCAGGGTCATCACGCCCCAGGCGGCTGGGCTGTTACTGGGGCGGGTCGCGGTATTCGACATAGGCCCGCGCACGGGCTTCCTGCGCCCAGGTGCTGAAGGCCTGCTCGAGCTTGTTCTCGCGCACGATGGAGCGCACCATGTCACGCTGCTCGCGCTGGTTGAGCTTGGCCTCGCGGCGCTCGAGCAGCTGGATCAGGTGGATACCAAAGCGGCTGGCAATGGGCTGGCTGATCTCGCCGGGCTGCAGCGCGTTGAGCGCTTCTTCGAACTCCGGCACGAACTTGCGCGGGCTGGCCCAGCCCAGGTCGCCGCCTTCCTTGGCGCTGCCGTCTTCGGAGTAGCGCTTGGCCAGGTCTTCAAACGTGTCCTGCTTGGCCAGCACACGGCGGCGGTAGTCTTCAAGGCGCTCCACCGCCTGGGCTTCGCTCAGTTGGGGGCCGGGGCGCAGCAGGATGTGGCGGGCATGGCTTTGCGTGACGATGGCCGGCACCTCACCGCTCGTCTTCTCCAGCACCTTCAGGATGTGGAAGCCCGCAGGCGAGCGCACCGGGCCGGCAATGGCGCCCTGCGGCGTGGACTGCGTCGCCCTGACGAACAGCTCGGGGTAGCGGTCGGCCGGGCGCAGGCCCATGGCGCCGCCGCCCTTGCCGTCGGGCACATCGGAGAACTCGGCCACGGCGGCACCAAAGTCTTCACCGGCGCGGATCTTGTCGGCTGCCTGCTGGGCCTTGGCCTGCAACTGCTTGACCTGGTCTTCGCTGGCGTTTTCCGGCACGGTGATCAGGATGTGGCCCAGGTTGAGCTGGGTGGCGGCACTGGCCATGCCGGCCTTGGCCTTTTGCTCGCGCAGGTACTGGTCGATGTCGAGGTCGCTCACGCGCACCTTGGAGTCGACCTCGGCCTCGCGCAGCTTCTGGATCACCAGCTGCTTTTTCAGATCGGCGCGGAACTGCTCCTCTGGAATGCCTTCGCTGGCCAGGCGGCGGCGCAGCTCGGGCATGGTCATGCTGTTCTGGCGCGCGACCGACTCTTCGGCCTGCTGCACGGCAAAGTTGTCCACCTGGATGTTGCGCTCGGCAGCCATCTGCAGCTGGATCTTCTGGCCGATCAGCATCTCCAGCGCCTGGCGGCGTGCCGTCTCGGCGGGGATGTTGTTGGCCTCGGCCTGGGCACGCAGGCGGTCGTACTGCTGCTGCACTTCGACATTGGTGACCGGCTCGGAATTGACGACCGCGACGATGAAGTCCGCAGAGCGGGGGGCATTGCTGCTGCGCTGGGCCAGCGAGGCAGCAGGGATCGCCACCGACGGCACGGCCGTTGGCGTGCCGATGCCGGCGCCCGGGGCCCGCATGCCGGCGGATGCGTTGTCGTTGCTAGCCTTGAAGCCTTGCGCTGCGCTGGCACCAGCGAGCAAAGCCAGGCTGCAGGCCACGCTCAAAGAGAGAATGCGTTGTTTCATGGTCAGGGAATGCTTCAATCGTAATTGCTGAAACGGCTGGGCGCTGCAGAGCCGTTGCCGCTGGGCAGAGACTGGTAGCCGGGCACGTTTTCGCGCATGCTGGCCAGCGGGTCAGCGCCCAGGGTGAGTTTGGTCAGGCCAGTGAATTCCATCTGGAACAGCAGCTTGGTGTTCGCCTGTACCAGCGAGTTCTGCAAACGCTGCAGCACCACACGGCTGCTCCAGCAGCAGCCGCTGTATTCCAAGCCAATGACCGAATCCACCAGTTTCTTGTCGCGCATGCTGTAGTTCAGGCGGCCCACAGTGTACCAGCGGCCTTCGCCCTTGGCTTTTTTGCCCCCGGAGCCAAAGATCTCATTGACCGGCCACTGCCAGCCCAGGTCCATCTGCTCGCTGTTCTGTGCCTGGTAGCGGTAGGCCAGCGCCAGCGTCTTGTAGTCGCCGGGCTTGTAGCGCGCCTGCATGGTCGAGCGCACCGAGCGGCCGCTGTCCGGGTTGAACTGCACCGTCGTGTCAAAGCCCCACTTGGGCGTCCAGTTGATGCCCGCGCCCAGCATGATGTCCGACCAGCGCTCGTTGACCGAGCTGGCATTGGGCATGACCACCTGCTGGTCCGAAAAGCGCAGGCGCTGGGCGATGCCAAAGCGCGCCGCCTCGGCGCCGGTCTCGGCATCGAGAAAGCGCGTGGTGGCGCCCACGGTCAGCATGTTGTTGTCGGCAATGCGGTCATAGCCGCTGAACGAGTTCGAGCTGAAGATGGTCGCAAAGCTGAAGTCATACGGCGCCGTGTCGTAGACCGGAATCATGCTCTGGTCGCGGTAGGGCGTGTAGGTGTAGAAGGCGCGCGGCTCCAGCGTCTGGATCAGGTTGCGGCCAAACAGGCGCGTCGAGCGCTCAAAGGTCAGGCCGCTGTCGAGGCTGACGGTGGGCACGGTGATGCTGGCGCTGCTGACGGTGGCCAGGCCCGAGTTGTCAAAGTTGTAGTGCCGGGTGTTGAGCATCAGCTTGGGCGTGATGTAGCCCTGCGGCGCAATGAAGGGGCGGCTGAGCTCAGCCTGGATATAGCCGCGGTCGGCATTGGGCTGGTTAAGCAGGCTGGTGTCGGCACGGAAGCGCGTGGCATCGGCCTCGATCGAACCTTCCAGGCCCAGCGGCAGGTTCTGCGGCGTGTAGCGGTACTGCAGCTGGGGCATGCGGTCATACGGCGGCACGATCGGCGAGAGCGGGTCCTGCAGGGTCTGCCACTTCTGCGCGCGCAGCAGCAGGCTGTGGTCATCGCGCGACCAACTGGCCGAGGCTTCGCTGTTGAGCAGGCGCTCGTTGAGCTTGTAGCTGTTGCCCTGGAAGTCGCGCCAGTAGTCCGAGTCGCTCACGCGCTTGGCGTTGATGTTCAGCCCCAGACCGCCAATGGGCGTATCCAGGCTGCCGTTGTGCATCCACAGCCAGGACCAGCGGTCGCGGTCGCGCAGGCGGTCGCCGGGCATGTACAGGCCCGCCAGGGTGCCGCTGTAGGTGGGCTCCAGGTAGCGGAACTCGCCGCCCAGCGCCAGGCCGCGCTTGACCATGGCCGTCGGCGTGATGGTCGCATCGCGGTTGGGCGCAATGTTCCAGTAGTAGGGCTGGGCGTAGGTGAAGCCGCTGTCACTGTCGAGCGACATGGTGGGCGGCAGCAGGCCCGATTTGCGCTTTTCCGACAGCGGAAAGCTCATCTTGGGGATGGGGATGATCGGCACGCCCTTGAATTCGAGCACGCCGTTCTCGGCCACACCGACCTCTTCGAGGTTGTCGATGCTGATTTTTTCAGCACGGATGATCCAGTCCGGCTGCCAGCTGGCCTCGTCGTCGCGCTGGCAGGTGGTGTAGGTGCCGTCATGCACGACTGAGCGCTCGCGGTCGATGAAATCCACGCGGGATGCCACGCCATAGCCGTTGTTGGGCAGCAGGCGGTAGTTGGCGTCCTTGAAGAAACCCTCGTTCGAATCGAGCTGCATCTGCAGCTCGGTGCCGTCAAACACGCTGCCGGCGCGGTTGATGTGCACATTGCCATCGGCATAGGCCGTGTTGCTGGGCTCGTAAAAGCGCAGGCGGTCGGCGCGGATCATCGTGTCGGCACGGCGCAGGCTGGCATTGCCGGTGACGGTGGTCATGTCCGCCGTCTGGCCGGTGAGCTCGTCGCCCTCGAGGTAGACCGGCATCTTGCCGCGCTGCTCGGAGCTCAGGCTTTCTTGCAGGCGGGGGCTGCTGCGCAGCACCAGGCCGGCGTCGTCGCTGCCAGCGGGCGCCTGGGCCAGCACCAGCGCGGGCGAGGCCCAGAGCATGGCCATGCACAGCCGGGCGATGGTGGTGGGGGAGAAGCTAAGGGGGGTGCGGGACAAGGTGCGGGGCGATGTGTTGGTGTTTGCGCGCGCGCGCAGCCCTGCGGCGGCGCCTGCAGGGCGGGGCGAGGCTGGCGCCACATCGGTGAAAGCGTGAATATCCATGGGAAATAGCCACTGGCCTGTGCATCTGCGGTGCATACATGCACACGGATCTGGATCTGGGGCCCAGCCGGGCGGCAGGGCTTTGTAGAATCTGCATTATCCATGAGCCAATCTATTTCCCCCATGTCTGACCCTATTGCTGCATCTTCTGTAGCACCCCAGCCTGACAGCGCCAAGCAATCTTTACAGGGCGTTACCCCAGTCGTGTGGGCCGATGCCACCCGCGCCGCGCAGTTTGCCCCCTGGCTGGCAGCAGTGGCGGCCCGCCATGGTCTGCGCCCCGAGAGCCTGCGCCTGGCGTCTGCCGATGCCAGCTTTCGCCGCTACCTGCGGGTGGACGACCTGCAGGGCGGCACCCGCATCATCATGGATGCGCCGCCGGACAAGGAAAACAGCGAACCCTTTGTACAGGTGCAAGCGCTGCTGGCCGAGGCAGGCCTGAATGCCCCCCAGGTGCTGGACTGGGATGCCGCTAACGGCTTCATGCTGCTGTCCGACCTGGGCACGCAGACGGTGATCGAGAAGCTCCAGCCGCCCGATTCCCAGGCCGCCTACCAGTGGTACATGCAGGCGGTCGATATCTTGGTGGACTGGCAAAAGGCATCGCGCGAAGGCGTGCTGCCCGTTTATGACGAGGCCGTGCTACGCCGCGAGCTGCAGCTGTTCCCTGACTGGTACATCGCCCAGCACCGCCAGGTGCAGCTGAGCGACAAGCAGCAGGCCGTGCTCCAAAATGCCTTTGACGCCATCGTGGCGCAGAACCTGTCGGTGCCACGCGTGTTTGTGCACCGCGACTTCATGATGCGCAACTTGATGGTGCCGCCCACTGCTGGCGCGCCGCTGGGCGTGCTCGATTTCCAGGATGCCCTCTACGGCCCCATCACCTATGACATTGCCAGCCTGATGCGCGATGCCTTCATCAGCTGGGAAGAAGACTTTGTCGTGGACATCACCATCCGCTACTGGGAGAAGGCGCGCAAGGCCGGCCTGCTGGGCGCTGACAGCCCCTCGGGCTTTGGCGCCGATTTTGGTGACTTCTACCGCGCAGTCGAATGGATGGGGATCCAGCGCCACCTGAAGGTGGCCGGCATCTTTGCCCGCCTGACCCTGCGCGACGGCAAGCCGCGCTACCTGGCCGATGCACCGCGCTTTTTGCACTACATCCGCGCGACGGCCTCGCGCTACCGCGAGCTGGTGCCGCTGATGCGCCTGATCCATGAGGTTGAGGGCATCGAGGAGCAAGGCGGCTGGATGATGGGCCGGGGTTGAACCTCGTTGCTGCAATCTCTGCCCTTTCCTGCCATCCACTTTGACCCAGCACCATGCCCCGTTTTTACTGCCCCGTTGAGTTGCGCGTAGGCGCTGCACTGGATCTGCCGCCTGAGGCTGCGCGCCATGTGCAGGTGTTTCGCATGCAGCCGGGCGAACACATCACCCTGTTCAACGGCGAAGCCGGCACGCCTGCGGGCGAATATGACGCCAGCATTGTGCAAATGGGCCGCAGCCATGTGACCGTGCAGATCGAGGGCCACACGGCGATCGAGCGCGAAGCCGCGCGTGCCGTCCACCTGCTGGCCGGCATTACCGCTGGCGAGCGCATGGAATGGCTGGTGGAGAAGGCGACCGAGCTGGGCGTGGCCAGCATCACCCCGCTGGAGGCCGAGCGCTCGGTCACCCGCCTCAAGGGCGACCGCGCCACCAAGCGCCAGGAGCGCTGGCAGGCAATTGCCGCGAGCGCCTGCGAGCAGTGCGGCCGCAACCAGGTGCCACGCATCCATGCGCCGGTGGACCTGGCGCAGTGGATCAAGGCCGGCGGCCTGGCCGATGCACAGCGCCTGGTGCTGTCGCTGGCAGACGGCACCCAGCCGCTGGCCCAGGCGGTGCAGCAGGCGGGCGCCCAGCCCCTGGTTTTCCTCTCTGGCCCCGAAGGCGGCCTGTCGCCCGCTGAAGAAGCGCTGGCGCGCGGCAACGGCTTTGCACCCGTCACCCTGGGCCCACGTGTTTTGCGCGCCGAGACGGCGCCGCTCGCGGCTTTAAGTTATCTGGCAGCGCTCTGAGTAAATGATCAGAAATTGAATGTTGTGCAGTAAATTAACTAGAAAATTAGTATTCACTTGTTGTTAATGAAAATTTGCTATTAATAGTTGATATTGTATCTGCCGAATTCAATGTGTAGATCACCTTCTATAATATCTAGTTGCTCACTTTGTGGATTGTATAACTCACCTAAAGTTTTGATATTTATTTTATGGTTTGACATTTCAATGTTGACTATGAAATCATTGGGAATAAATCCTGTGGGTGTCAAGGAGTAGTTTTTAACATCAAAAAAATCTATTACGCAATTATCTATATCGATAGATTTCTCAGGGATCCAATGTTTCGTGGCAAAAATAGAGACGCAGTCAAATTCAATAGATATTTTATTAGTTAGAGTTTCAAAAATTAATTTGGTTATAGTCCGATCGCCTAAGTAAATTTTTTGATTGTCATTGAGTATCATTTAAAGGTCCATTATGTTCCCCATGCAGGCATTGTCTGAGGTGCTTTCATCATGCCCCATGGTTGTATTACTTAAAGCGCAAAAACACTGTCCAAAACCACCTTCTGTACAGGATTTAAGTTGACCCATTTGGTATAGGCTTCTCAGGAAGTCGATTGCTCCCAGAGATTTTAATGCAATGTGTGCGTCAGCGCTATTGGCAGGAACTTGCTGTCCGCTGACATCAAGAGATGGTCCCTGCCCTTTCCTGCTGGGGCCCGTTCCAGGTAAATGTGCATGTCCGTGAGGGGTTGGGTTATTGGCATGTCCTTGGGGATTTAATCTATACGCATTTGAGCCATTTGCGTATAAGGTATGTGTGTCTGGGCTTCCTGGGTTGGATAAAGGGTAAGGGATTGTTTTGCCACCCACTGGCTCAGGGACAATATTCCCTCGTGAATCAACAATAAACCGCCCTACATTTTGCTTGGTAATTGGATCAACAACACAGGAATTTGTTGCTACAGGAGAAAGCCCTTGAGGGTCTATCCATTTGAGAGGATTTCCTGGGTACATTCCGAGATTTACTCCTCCCGCCACCCCTAGCATATCCTGATTGGCATATCCTCCATTTTTCGGCTCATAATACCTATACCGGTTGTAATAAAGCCCCGTATCTCCATCCGCATGCTGCCCCGGCAGCCTGATCGGCTGGTACAGCCCGCTGGGGTTATGCTCCACCCGCACATTGCCCCAG